>DATFYN010000412.1:0-2562 GCA_035315025.1 Myxococcota bacterium | reverse complement strand
GCGCAAACAGCGTTTTGCCAGCATACATACTCAATCCTCGGGAAATGGTTCCCGAGAACCTCGCCGACACGCGCTTCTGCGTTCAAGTCGACACCACCCCGAAAGCCACAATTCCCTCGTCAACTCAACAGGTTGCGCGCTACAACCGAGTCCTTAACCGGACAGCAGTGGCCCGAGTCGGATCTGATGCGCGGCTGATGGTGGTGGTGGTGGTGGTGAACCGCTGCTTATGGGGGATGGGGTTCGTCGCTGAGACCGAGGTGCTGCATCACGAGGGATCGACGGTGTGGACGGTCGAGGGCGGTCGAGCTGAAGACGATTTCGTTGCCGCCAGCGTCACCGAAAACTTCCTCACCCAAGGGGGTCTCGACGATCTCGCTGGCGTCAACGCTGCGGGCTGAACGCTCGCGCCGACCATCCATCGACTTCGAACGGTTCATCGACCTCTTCGGCGCGACCTACGAATCCGGTCGGCTGGTCGAGGTCGGGAATCCGGGTGGTGTCTGTTTCTTCGCTGGGTGGGCACAGGGGGAGGCTAGCGTGGCGCGCCAAGAGCGGGAGCACGATCTGTGAATGAGCCTGATTCGTGATCGCGGCTTGTGCATGCGACTCCGAGACCATCACGGTCGCTGCGCTATTGAGGCGTGCCACTTCGCCGCTAGAAGAGCCGTCTCTCCGGGTGCCGCATCGTGAACATGAGCGTGATGTCCGAGCCTGGTCGCCACGCTGGAGTGATCCGCATTGCGATGCATGGCACGGATGAGTCAACTCCGGCGTCGCCGCTTTGCCGCAAGCCCCCACCCAAGACTGCTGCCGATACCAGCTCCGAGCGCAAGCCCAAGCATCTCGCTATCGACATAGTGGGCGCGGGCTTGCGGGCTCTCGGAGCGCCCGGAGAACAACTCGACGACGCGCTCGCTCCCACCATGAAACCACGCACCTACCACAAGGCCGAGGAGAACTCCGAGGCTCCCACCGGCAAGTATGCCCACGAACTCGGACGCGCCGTAGTTCCTTGCCCGCATCCCCAATCCCACGTCATGGTGTCGAAGGTCTAACAGGATAGCGCTAAGCGGTCCCGAGACCCAAAGCCATAGACCGATTTGGACCACGGTGTGCGAAGGTCGCAAGGCGTGGTTCAGGAGCTTGAGCGGGCCGAATACGCCAATCGCCAACCATGCAGCTAGCCGACACAGTCCCACCCCGAGGGAAGTGATTGGACGCCACCAAGTTGGGGGTCCGGCGTACCGCCTGACCAACTTGTAAAATAGGTTTGTGCAAACGAAGGCAGCACGGTTGACACCGAGGCGGCCATTGGTCAATTTCTTGTGTAACACGGGCGGCGGCTGGGACGCGGCGTTGAATGAAACGCTGACTCAACACACCGGGGAGGAGAAGGAACCATGATGAAACGGATGCGAATCCAGGTGACCCTCCTGCTGCTCGCGGCGGTCGTAGCCTCGGTGAGTGCGCCGCCCGCCCAAGCAGCCAGCCGGCGGGAGCTCGAGCGCGACGCCAAGCGCGCGCTCAAGAGTCTCTACGCGAACAACCCCTCGGCGCGGCTGCTCGGCGAGAAAGCCAAGGCCGTTCTCGTCTTCCCGAGCATCGTCAAGGCCGGCTTCATGTTCGGCGGGCAGACGGGTGACGGGGTCCTCCTGAAAAATGGCAAGGCGAACGGATACTACAACACCCTCGCGGCCTCCTACGGATTCCAGGCGGGCATCCAGACTTTCGGCTACGCGCTCTTCTTCATGAACGGCAGTGCGCTCTCCTATCTCGACAAGAGTGACGGTTGGGAGATCGGTGTCGGTCCGAGCATCGTCGTGGTCGATGAAGGCGTCGGCAAGTCACTCACCAGTACGACGATCACGCAGGATGTGTACGCCTTCATCTTCAGTCAGAAGGGACTGATGGCCGGGATAGGCATTCAGGGCTCGAAGATCACGAAGCTCTCGAAGTAGAACGCGGCGCCGCGCGAGCGCCGCCGATGCAAAAGGAGCCAACACCATGTCGAAGATACGCCTCGTGCTCGTAGCCGCTGGGATCCTCGGCCTGTCCGCCGCAGCCCTGTACGCTGCGCAGTCTCCCACCGGCCAGGGGGCGGAGGCCAACCTGGACGTCCTGGTCGACGCCATTCGGTCCAATCGCCAGGCCCTGGTGGCGGCGAACCTCAAGCTGACCGACGAGGAGGCTAGCAAGTTCTGGCCGATCTACGATCGCTATCAGAAGGAGATCAATGCGATCGGCGATCGCCTCATCGGTGTGATTCAGGACTACACCACGAATTTCAGCGACCTTTCCAACGACAAGGCGATGAAGCTCGTCGACGACTACCTCGCCGTCGAGGCGGACCGCGTCAAAGTGAAGCGCGCCTACGTCGACGAGTTCGCCAAGGCACTGCCGGGACGCAAGGTGGCGCGTTTCTACCAAATCGAAAACAAGATGGACGCCGTGATTCGCTACGACCTCGCTGCCACGATCCCAGTGGTGGAGGAGGAGAGGGGCGTCCCGGCAAAATGAGGCGTTCCCTCCGGTTCTACAGATCCTGACACAAGGCCGTGT
>DATFYN010000411.1:0-3755 GCA_035315025.1 Myxococcota bacterium | reverse complement strand
TTCACATTGGCAGCGTAGCCGCGGACGACGTCGTTCGCCAGGCGTTGAGCATCTTCAGGGGAGGGGAGCACGAAATCCTGCGTCTGTCCCTTCGCGAAGCGGTCACGCAGTGAGGAGGCCAGCCGGAACATTGCCGAATTTCGCACCAGGTTTCCCATCAGGACCGTTGCCAGCCTGGGCGCCGATTGCCGCAGGTTGAACTCGCGAACCCGGTTGGTCTCGTTGGTGGTGACCGTCGCTTGCCGCTCCAAGAGCGCGGAAGTCGCGTCGTTGACCCCGTCATAGAAGACGACGACATCGGGACGATATCCCTGCTCTAGCTCGCGAATAAGCGCGATCATCTCCTGTGTGTTCACGTAGCCGATCTCCGCGAAGTTCTTGACATCGGCCCCAACGCCTCGCTGGTGCAGCGCCTTGGACACCAGCGACGGAATGGTCCGGTCATCGCGCGCGCCAAAGCCCCAAAGCGACGATCCGCCCAGCATGAGGATCTTCAGCGCCAGCGGGTTCTGGATGGTCTCCCCACGGGAGCGGGGCGGTTGCCAGGTTGCCCGCAGGCCCTCTTCGTCGACGGTGATCGTCTGCCCCCGGAACGGCCGCTGGCGGAAATAGACATAGGGCTGCCAACGGTCCGAAATTGCCTCCAGCTCGCGATAATGCCGGTCCAGCCACGTCGCGCCTTCTGGCACGGCCGCGACGACTCTCGGATCGGGAGGAATGCGCGGCTTGGACCGGTCCTTGAGCCAGAAAACGGCACGCAGACCAAGCTCCAGAGCCACGATTAAAATCAGCGTGATGCCGAGAATCAACCAGGCCGTCCGGAGCCATCGGAAAATCTTTAGCACGCGCCTTAGGGTCGATCTCATGGGGCCTCTCGGCTTGTCTTGTTCCGTCCGATCCGGTCACGTTCGAGTGTGACGCATGATCCGCTCGACCTCTCGACGGTCGGATGGACGAGGACCGCCAATCATGGGGCCGTTGTCCGGGTCGATGCATCGTGAAATCGAGGTCTCCTGAAGCTTCGTGAAAACCAGCGATCCCGATGCTTCATGGGACTCAGCCATCAGCTCGCGAAGAGTCGGGCCACCGAAATGCGAAATCCGGGCAAGTGCGGCTCGGCGGTCAGCTCTTGATGTTCATTGAACATCTCCGGGGCTGAGTGAGCCCGGAAGACCACCACGGTCCTGAACCGCGGATTGACCACCCAGACGATCGCTACGCCCGTCTCCAGGTAGAGCTCCACCTTCTCGTCGATTTCCTCTTGCTTGTCCGAGGGCGAAAGAATCTCGACCGCGAGCACAGGCGCGCCCTCGAAGTAGGTGGCATCAGGCTCGTTCGCGGCGACCTCCGCCGAAACAAAGGCGACGTCAATCCCCACCGTGCTATCCGGATTGCGGCGGAGTCGGAATCCTGCTTCGCCCCCGACGACCAGGCCAAGCGGTTTGGGCTGGCTGTCGAGCCAGTTTCGTAGGAAGTGGGCTATGCTCACTTCGACGGTGCTATGCCATCGATTTCTCCGAGTCATCGGCTTTTCTCTCAACTGGCCTCGGATTAGCTCGCGATCGATTCCATCCTCGGGAAGCGATTCGAGTTCTTCCGTCGTCATCGTCCGCGGTGACATGATAAGGCTCATGGATCACATTCCTCCCGACATCGCGATAGAGTTTCCTGAGCGACCCTGATTCTATCAAATGTGTATCCATCCTCACCGCGCCTTCGATCGGCCCGGCCATTACGGGCCGTCTTGGGAGCTCGACGGACAACCGGTTCTTGAATGCTCACAAGGATTGAACGGCCTTCCCAGCGCCGAACCGTCCTCGTCCCGGCAACACCAAACCGCCATTTGTTAGAATAATGTCTCTGTTCTTCGTGTTGGTCGAGATCCTCTGAAAGTGGGGACGCCCGTCGATCATGCCCTTTGAGCTGTTCCTCTCGCCGCAGTGTCACTTGCACGTCCGAGCCGTTGACCAGGCGGACTGGACCCTCCCCGACGACACCATCGGCAAGCGCGTTGATGCTGCGTTTTCGGAGAGCCCGGCGCGCGGGCTCTTGCACCTGGCAACGGCCGAACTGCAATCCAGCCTGCCGCCCCCCTTCAGCTTCGCGCGCGATTTTGCTCGCCTCTACCTGACGCGGCTCTGCCAAACGTCAACCGAGGGCCAGACAGGAGAGATTCCGCCCATACCGCAGCCGGTCGAGGCCGAGCTAGCGACGCAGGCGCTGCAGGCTCCGCCAATGCCGGGGTCCGAATATCTCAGCGGCTCTGCTCTCTCGGACTGGTGGACAGAGCTGGACTCGCTCGTCCGCCAAGAGAGCTCGCACCACAAGGGGGGCGTGCAAGCCTACCTGAGCGAGCGCAATCCTCAGTGGCGGCTCGTCGGCCGAGTGACGCTCCACCTGGCTGAGAACAAGCGCGACGCCGAGCATCCGTTCGCATTCCTGGCCACCTATATTCCCAAACTTTCAGCTTTAGGCCGGGTCCAGCACGAGCCGCTGGGCAACGCCTTGAACCAATACTCCGGGGCCAAGAATCGGTCAGCCCTCCTGTCGCTTCTGGTACCCATAGAGCGTGCCTCCGAGCGCAGCACGCTGGTGCGGGAGCTGGTCGATTCGGGCGAAATCTACCATCCCCTGGCCTGGACGCCTCGTGAGGCGTATCGGTTCTTGCAGGAGATTCCGATCTTCGAGGAAAGCGGTCTGGTCGTTCGCGTACCCGACTGGTGGAAAGCCAACCGCCCTCCTCGACCCGTTGTAAACGTCAAGATCGACGGCCGAAAGGGAAGCGGGATCGATGTCGACTCGCTCCTGGACTTCTCGGTGAACGTGTCGCTCGACGGCCAGCCACTGTCCGAGTCGGAAATCGAACAACTGCTCCAGTCGACCGGCGGACTGGTCGCGCTGAAGGGCAAATGGGTCGAAGTCGACCGCCAGAAGCTCGAAGAGGCCATCAAGCACTGGAAGAAGGTCGAGCGCGAGACACGCGAGAGCGGCCTGTCGTTCTACGAGGGAATGCGGCTTCTTTCGGGGATCCCCACGGAACGAGCCACTGCATCGTCCTCGGATAGAGACCGTGAGTGGGTGGGGCTCACCGCAGGATCCGCCCTCGAGGAAATGCTCGCCAAGCTTCGCTCTCCTGACTCGCTCTCCGGCTCCGACCCACCTGGGCTGCGTGCCCAGCTTCGCCACTATCAAGAGGCTGGCGTGCGCTGGCTCAGCTTCGTCACCGGACTCGGTCTGGGCGCTTGCCTGGCAGACGACATGGGCCTTGGAAAAACCGTGCAGGTGATCGGGCTGCTCTTAAACCGTAAATCCCAGCGCGATTCCAAGGCCCGACCCGTGACAGGTTCCAGCCTGCTGGTCGTACCGGCGTCACTTATTGCCAACTGGAAAGTGGAGCTGCAGCGGTTCGCTCCCTCGCTCTCGTTCCTGATTGCTCACCCTTCCGAAAGCGCGAGCGGAAATCTCCAGCTTGACAAAACGGACGTCCAGGCTCATGATCTTTTGATCACAACATACGGAATGCTCGCACGCTCGCAGTGGCTGCGTGAGCAAGACTGGGACCTGGTCATCCTGGATGAAGCGCAGGCCATCAAGAATTCAGGCACGAAACAATCGCGGAGCGTCAAAGAGCTTCGGTCCAGTGCGCGGGTCGCCATGACGGGAACCCCGATCGAAAATCGACTGTCCGACCTCTGGTCGCTGTTCGATTTTCTCAATCCCGGGCTGCTCGGCGGCGCCAAGACATTCGCCAGTCT
>DATFYN010000410.1:0-3711 GCA_035315025.1 Myxococcota bacterium | reverse complement strand
TTTCGGGACTCCTCGCGTGTGCCCAGTGCCACGGAAGCTTCTTCGACCTGCACGGGAAGGGCTTCCTTAGGCTGCGGATGGCATCGTGACCGCGGTCCGGAAGTCTGCGCGAGTAGCCTCCGCGTGGCGGCGTCTGCGCTTGAGGAGCGTGTGCTCGGTACGGTGCGCGAGCGCGTCCTGGTGCCCGACGTTGTTGCATACGCGGTGCAGCGCGCCCTGGAGACCTTCTCGGATGGCATGCGCCAGGAGCCGAGCCTCCGGGCGCGCCTCGAGAAGATTGAAGGGGAGCTGGGGAACCTCGCACGCTTTGCTGCCAAAACTGGGAGAGTGGACGAGGCCGCCGATCTCTTCGCCGAGCTTGAAGCCGAACGGGAGAGCCTTCGCGCGCAGCTCGGCGCGGTGCCGCCGACGAGCATCGACGCCGAGGCCCTCCGCGCGCTGGCTGAGGAACGCGTACTTGAGCTGCGGCGCGCTCTGGACCTTTCCCCGGACCGCGGGCGGTCGCTCTTCCTGTCTCTCCTAGGCGACCGGCGGATGCGGGTCGGCGCGGATCCGGAGCATGGGTTCCGAGTCGAGGGCGTCTTCGACCTAGGCCTGGATGCGGGACCGGCCCGGGTCCGAGAGGGCCTCCGGGCCGGTCCCGCGTTTGGTAGCGGGGGGGGTGCTCCGTACGATTGCCGACTCGAAGAATCATGCGCTTGCAGCCTGAATGGGCGTGGGCGGCTTGAAGAGTCGGCGCGTGAGCCCCGATCGATCGTTCCAGAACGTTGTCGCCGCGGGCACCGAGATTTCACGAGGTCCAGTGGCGAACGACAACCGGGCAGCTCGCCCTCAGAGCGCGTTGAGGAACGCGACCAGGTCAGTCACCTGCTGCGTGGTGAGGCCGATGGCGAAACGCTGGTTGTAGAAGTTCACCACAGTCGTGAGATCCTTCGCCGAGCCGTTGTGGAAGTAGGGGGCGCGCGCCGCGAGCCCGCGCAACATCGGCCCCTTCGTCTTCCCGATGTCCGTCCACTTGCCGCTCAGCATGGCCTTCCCGGGGTCGGTTACCGCCACCGACGCTCCCGTCGCCGGGTTCTGGAGCGTGTAGACGGGCAGATTCGCGATGTCGAGGACGTTATTCAGCGAGCCGTCGTTGTTTACCGGCTGCGCCATCGTAACGCCGATGTTGATCGGCAGCGACGTCGAGTGGTTTCCGACGTTCGGGTTGTTGTGGCAGATCGCGCAGCCGCCGTTGATGTCCTGCCCCGCGAGCGGATCGGCCGGATTGTAGAGAGGATTGCTCGGAGCGCTGTTCAGCCCGGGCACGTCATGGATCACGAAGGTCGTGTTGTTGAAGACCGCTTCGCCGCGGCCAATCGCCTGCTCCCCGGGGTGGAGGGACTTGTAGGTAGGGCTGGTCGGCTCCCAGGCGGCGTAAAGGTCGAAGTTCGCATTGGTGAACGGCGGGTTCAGCGGATCGTTGATTCCGATGAAGAATGCGGGCGCCACCGTGTCCTCGAGGTAGTCTGGGCCGCCATGGGCGCCATCGGCGGTCAGGAAGGCGAAAAGGCCCTGCCGCAGCTGAAAGAGCAGAGATTGCGCGGTGTAGAGGTTCGTCTCAAACGCGACGATGTCTGCCTGGGCGGGCGTACCGACGATGGAGGCGCCTTGCGCGTGGCCGGTCGTTGCGCTGTTCGCTTGATCAGCGAGGTCGAAGAGGAACGGGACAAGGCTCTGGAAGTTCGCCTGTGTCGTGAGGCGTTGGAGGGTTTCACGCCCGTCCCACATGATGGCCGAGTCGAAAATGAGGTTGGTCGAGGGCAGGGGGCGCCGGAACAGGAACAGCTGCCCGCCGACGCCCGGAGAGCCCGGCGGAACCTTACAGCCCTTCGGATTGGTCGCTGAAGCCAGAGCGAAATTGGCCGTGGCGAGAATGCCGAGTTCGATGCGGATGAGGCCGTATTGCAGGACTTCCGACGAGAGTGCGCTGTTCGGGCCCTGGGACGGGCTCGTGGGCGGGCAGTCCGAGCCGTCATTGGGCGTGAAGAGCGGATCGTCGGACTCGAGCCCCTGCGCGTGCCTGGGAGTGAAGGTCCAGGCATCCGCCTCGACGTGGCACGTCCCGCACGTCCGGCCGTTCGTTCCGAGGTTGGCAAAGAAGCCGTTGGTGCTGCCGGTGCCAAAGGCATTGGTCGACACGCTCCCCAAGACTCCCGAACCGTCGAGCGTCAGCTGCGTTGTGTCCGAATCGCCGTCGCTGGCCGCCCGGGCCGAGTGAGAGACCGGTAGGGCGAGGAACATGAGAGCTGCGGCCGCGCAGAGCCCGCTTCGTCGGATCGAACTCAGGATTCGTCTCATCGTCATCTCTCCTCTTCAGTGAGTCCTCATGCCGAGATCCGTGGACTGGACCCGTCCGTCGCCTGGCGCTGCTGCGATTCGGTTTCGACCTCCCGATCTTGTTCGCTCAACGCCCTCGCCCGATTACTCGCCCGGACAGCGTGCAGGCGCAGGCGTCACAGATTCGTTACTGGCAGCGTCAATTCCGCTGCGACGGCTGGGCTAAAATGAAAGGACTAGAGAGGGTTTCGGACGATGGCGCTCCGCTTGACGCTCCTGGGTGGGCTGCGGCTGTCCAACGGCGAAGGGAGAGAAGCCGTCGTCCTCCCGACCCGCAAGGCTCGGGCACTTCTGGCCTATCTGGCCTCCCCGCCGGGCCGCGCGCATCCGCGGGACAAGCTGGCCGCCCTGCTGTGGGGCGATCGGCCAGATAGCCAAGCGCGTGCAAGTCTTCGTCAGGAGCTGCACCGCCTCCGCGGGGCGCTAGCCCGCGCTGAGCCAACGGCGCTGCGGCTAATCGACGACACCGTCGCCCTGCATCTGGCGAGCGTCGAGGTCGATGTCCTTCTCTTCGAGCACCTCGTCACCGAAGGCACGCCGGCCGCTCTGGAGGCGGCGGTAGCGCTCTATCAGGGAGAGCTGCTTGAGGGCGTCGCGCCCGATGCGCCCGCTTTCGAGGAGTGGCTCGTCCCCGAGCGGGAGCGCCTCCGCGAGCAGGCCATCGAGGCGATGGCGAAGCTCTTGGTCCACCAGCACAGCGCCGGCGCCCTTGAAGCCGCCGTCCAGACCGGGCTCCGACTTTTGGCCCTCGAGCCCGCACAGGAGTCGGTACACAGGGCCGTGATCCGCCTGCACCTCCGTCTCGGTCGGCGCGGCGCGGCACGGCGCCAATACCAGGTTTGCCTCGACACGCTCCAGCGGGAACTGGGCGCCGAGCCGGAGGCCGAGACGCAGCAGCTGTACCAGGAGATTCTCCGCGCAGCCCCGACGGCGGGGGAACTCGAACGGAGCGCAATCGCCGAGCTATCTCCGCCTCCGACTGGGGCGGTGCCGCCCGAAGAGCGGCCCCCGGCCGAGAATCCACGCATCGTGCTCGCGCGGATGCCCTTCACTGGCCGCCGCAAGGAACTCGAGCGGCTTCAGCAGAAGCTCGACGCGGCGCGCTCTGGAATGGGGGGTCTTACGTTTCTGGTGGGAGAGCCGGGCATCGGGAAGACGCGCCTGCTCGAGGAGTTCACTATGCGGGCGGGCGCTGCAGGCGCTCGGGTGCTCTCCGGCCGCTGCTTCGAGGGTGACTTTGCACTGCCCTTTGGGCCCTTTTCAGAAGCGCTTTCGAGTGCCGCGAAGGCGCGCGATGCCGAGGCGCTTCAGGAGGCCCTCGGGAGCTTCGGC
>DATFYN010000409.1:0-5621 GCA_035315025.1 Myxococcota bacterium | reverse complement strand
CGCAAGACAGGTACCACGAGGATCGTGGCTATCACATCGACGAGAAGGCGCGGGGCGTCGGGGTGAAGGGCGTAGACAGAGAACACCGTGACCAGCAATGCCACCGAATAGGGGAGTTCGAGAACCGCGAGGTGCTCGTGAATCTCCGGGCCGGAGTCTATCCAGTGCTCTACCCGATTCCGGGCATGGCGCATGAGCAATATGAGAGTGGGGAAGAGAAAGAGCGGCAGGAAAAGAAGGCTCTGATGCCTCTGAATATACCCGGCGGCGAGCCTGAGCTCGATGCGACTCTCCCTCAAGACCGGACGGAGAAGAGCGCCGTGCTCATACTCCGCAGGCGCGGCCCGCCAAAGCGGCATGCCGGTTCGCTCGCCAAACTCCTTTTCTTCCTCGTGCCTCGACTGCTCGAGTCTCGCCAGTACCTCGTCGCAGACCCCGAGATGGCGCGTAGCTTCGCTTTGAAGGGCGAGGAGACGATCGCGGAGAGCCATGATCCGTTCATGCGTTCGTTGGAGGTCGCTAAGCGTGGCGTCCACGCGCTGGATCAGCTCTTCTGGAGCATTTTGCACGCGGGCTGCTTCTCCCGTGCGTGTCCACACGTCGCGCAGCTTCTGAATCTCGTCGAGAGCGGCGGAGCAGTCGCTCGTATGGGCCGTCGTTCTCGCGACGAGCGCGACGAGGTGCTGGCGCGCCTCTGTCCAAGCCTGTGCTAGATCGTTCAGCACCGAGAACCGCTGCACGAGCTCAAGCACGGCGTTGGTATCGGCGACGCCCGTCTGGAGGCGCCGTCCATCCTCGGCTAGGGCGGCCTCAGCTCCAACGACGTTTGCCGATGACTCGAGCCGTGTCGCGACGGCGCGAAGGTGCTCTGTGGTCTCCACAGCCCGTGTAGAGATCTCCGCCAGGGCAATCGCGGTGGGAACCGTGGGCTGTCCCGAAGCTGCGGAGGCTCCCGACCCGCTCCCCGGCGAAGGAGCCCCGGAAGTCGTGGTCCCAACGGTGGAAGGGGCAGGTGTGGCAGCCGGAGCCTGAGTCGACTGGGCACGTGCTGCACCATTCGCCATCGCGGCGATGAGCCCAGCGCATGCGAGCCAGCGAAGGAGAAGACCCTTCATCGGTTTCACCCGTGGCGGGAGCGTTCTATGACTCTGGTCATGAGCCCTCCCCGCCGCAGTGTACTGGCCGGGCAGACGTGCCGCGCGAGGGTCGGCTGGTGCGCTGGGGGGTCCGGACCCTTGATTCTAGGTCCGAAGCCCCCCGAGCGGCTATCCTCGATCCGGCCCCAGCCCCTCGCCTTATGGCTTCAGCTTCAAACCCGGCGGAACCTGGTCCTCGGGAATGAAGACGGGCTTGTCCGTCGGCCAGCTCTCGATCAGGTCGGGTTGATGGCCTTTCGGGTAGTACGCGCTGGGGAGAATTTCGGCGTCACGGATGGACTGCTGCTGCACGTCCGCCCGCTTGTTCTTGGGCGCCGGAATGATGAGCCCGCCCAAGGCTGCGACGTCGAACTTCGGTCGCGACATGCTCGGGAATCTGGGTACCACGCCCTCGCGCACCCACACCTTGTCGCGCGTTAGGTTGACCACGACCAGGTCGGGCGCACCGAAATGGAAGGGCCCCTTATACAGGTTGCGGATCTCGGCCTGTAGCTCCGTGTTGGAGTACTCGTCGTAGGAAATGTGTGTGGTCATGGCCATGCGGGGCTTGAGCTCGTTGAAGAGGCATCCCACCGCGTAGGCCGGGTTGTGTGCAAAGTCCACCATTGCGCGAGCGATCAGAGGCATTACGTCGTTTGCGGTCGCGGCAATCGACATCAGCTCGGGTTGTACCTCCGTGATCACGAGATCGCGCCCTTCGCATACTTCAGGGTGAGCGAGTTCGGACGTCCGTCGCCAGTGAACGCAACGCACTTGCCGTTCCAGTCGAGGCGGTAGGCCGATGCGCCATCCGTGACGTGGGACTGGTGCCAGTGCGTGATCTTCGCACCGTCCTTATCGTAGACCACACCCCCGTCGTCATTGAAGTCGAACTCCGTGATGTCGAAGCCCTTGCCGATGGGAGAAGTATTGAAGTTCTCGCGGTGCCAGGTCACCATTTCCTTCATCCGATCCAGCATGTAGCGAATGCCGAGCTCGGGCTTGGGCCCGGACGCGCCGTAGATGCGAAACGCCTCGTGCCAGCGCCCTGCGCCTCTAAGAGCGAAACCGAAGGGATCGCACCCGCGGGTTCGAGTTCGTCGCGGCCCACACGTGGGACTTTCGCCGCTTCGTTGGGCTCTCGTGTTCGCCGTCCGCCACCCGAGGCGCGCTATTCCTCCCAACGAAGTCTGAGGCTAGCGGGATCGCTGAGATATCCCCTCAAGAGCTTCGGGCGTAAGATCTGAATAAAGAGCTGGACGTTCCAGGCCTGGCCAAAGTTGGCCGGATGTACGGGTATCCATTGTGCTCCGAGAGCGACTTTCATGGGGAGGGGGCCGAGGATCACCACCTTACCGACCTGTAGCCCGATGGGAACGGTGTAAGCATTCGTCGCACTGGTCTTCCAGTTCGCCAGAATGTTGCCGGAATATCCGACACTCCAGCCATGGGGAAAGAAGTATGCGGCGACGGGTTGGAGATTCATCGAGTTCGTGGCGCGTGGCCCTGAACCTCCGAACGACGTCCAATTCTGGAACAAGGCAGCGAGGATCCACTTTTCCGAGAGGTAACCAAAGACCGCAGCAGGACCGACTTGCCACTTGCCCGTCGTGGTCCATCTCGAAACGCCGGAAGGGAAAGTCCACGTCGGTCCCACCCCGACCAGCCAATTTCCGGTCAGCTCGCGCCTCGGTGAGAGCAGCTGCAGCAAGACGATGTCTCCGAACGCTGTCGTGCGGTCGATCTCGCTGGGATTTTCCGGCTGCGGATGCGGTTGGGAGGAAAAAAGCGCAATGGACGGCCGGGTGATGAGGTCCCAATCCGGGGTGAGCGCAACCGGCAACGCGCCCTGAAACAGCAGTTGCGAACTCCACCGCTCCCCTTGGTCGATCCCAGGGCTAATCCTGAAATTATTCTCCTGAAACACGATGGACCAAGCCTCGCTCACCGGGTTTGTGAGGGCCTTGTTGATCGCCGTCAAGGACTCCTTGCGTGCTTTGTCCCCGGACGGCTCAGTCGTGGCGGGCTGATCGTCGGCTCGCGCGCGTGCTGCAAAGAGGAGCACCAAGAGCAGTGGCATCGCCCACGCCCGTGTCTCTTTCATCGGCATTTTTCCACGGTTGGAACGCATTATTGCATGGACCGCGGGTGGCGCGCCCGGATGCGGGGAAGCGTTGCACGTCTCCCGCCACCCAAGGGAGAGTAGGCTGGGCTCGCTTGGACGGCGGAGTACAGAAACTGCGCGTCTATGCCCACTCCTCCCGGAGCAAGGGAGCGATCCCGCATTCGTTGACTTTGCGGCGGCTGAAGAAACCGCGCTCGGTGTCTCCAGCTCCGACGGGAGACCGCGAAAGCGCAATCTCGCGGAATCATTGGCACGCCAAGCAAGGCGCGAACCTTCAGGTCCGCAACAAGGTCGCCGGGAACACTCAAATCCTAAGGAATCCCGCGATTCTAAGGGATTCGTGCGGACCCCCGTGCCGGCAAAACAGCGCCTTTCGGGACCTCAATCCCACCAGAGTCTCATCATTCACACGCAAGGTAAGGGCTCAAGGCTGCACTCGGAAGGACCGATCCATCTCTTCGGAGCTCACGGAATGAGGTCCGAAGAATGACGGTTCCCTCCGTCAAAGGGATCCAGCCAATCGTCGCTGACATCCGGCGACTCCTCGACACGGGCCAACTTACGCGTGAGCAACTCGAGGCCCAGCTCACCCCGGACGATCTCGCGATCCTGGAATCTAAGGTCGGGCCCGCCACATGGGTCCCGATCGATACCTATCGCCGCGCACTCGATGTCTTGGTCTCGATCGAGGCGCACGGCGACCCGGAGGGTTACCTGTTCCGCCGCGGCTGGCGCGTCGCCAGGCGCCTGCACAAGGTCGGTCTCTACTGCCAGTTCGATGCGACCGCCGACAAGTGGGGAATGCGCGTGGGCAAGCTGATCGCGACGCTCGGTCCAGCGCTGTTCAACTTCACAGAATGGAAGTTCGAACTGGATCCGGGGATACCGGCCCGCGCCTTCAAGGTTATCGTGAGCGACGCGGCTCAATTCCCCGACTGTGCCCGGTTCACCGCGCAGGGCTTCATCGCATACCTCGCGCATTCGGCCGCCGGGCTGAAGCTCCGAGTCACGAGCCAGCGCATGCCCGATGGACGCATCATCTTCGCAGCGAATGCCGACGATCAGAAGTGAGCCTGCGGGCGCGGCCTCGCCTCGCTCTCCGGCTGTGCATCCGCCACAGACTCCGCCGCATCCCCGTCGCTGGAGGCACGCGGAGAAACCGTCTTCATGGTAGAAGGTCCCAGGAGGGGACTCCGCGCTCCCTCGCTGAAGCGATGAGAACTGAGGTGCTTGCGGCGGGGCGAAAGGGTACTTTCCGGGCCCAAGTCCCACTGGGGCCCGATACCGTCGAGCGAGTGCGACGGAACGGTTTGGGAGGTCGTTCACCCTCGAAGGCCCGGTGGGTCTGAGCGGATTACGTTTCGCCGACACGGCCCCTGCCCGTGGACGCGCGATCGTCTTCTTCCTGGATCTTTCAATTCGATAATCTCATGGAACTCGATTGCAGTGCGGATACTGGTCGTCGAAGACGAGAAAAAGGTCGCAAGCTTCCTTCGGCGCGGTCTTGAGGCCGAGCACCACGAAGTCGACGTCGTCCACGACGGCGACGCGGGTCTGGCCCGTGCGCTCGCGACGGAGTACGACTTAGTCATCCTGGATGTGATGCTGCCCCGACGGGACGGCCTCGACGTCGTACGCGAACTCCGGAGACAGGGTCGTCGTATGCCCATCCTCGTGCTCACTGCGCGCGCGACACTCCCGGACAAGGTGACGGGCCTCGACATCGGGGCGGACGATTACCTCACGAAGCCGTTCGAGTTTGCAGAGTTCCTTGCCCGGGTACGTGCGCTGCTGCGGCGCGGCGCGTCGGCGAGCCCGCCGACCCTGGCGGTTGCCGATCTGACGCTCGATCCCGCAACGCGGAAGGTGGTCCGTGCGGGCCGACCGATTGAGCTCACGCCGCGGGAGTATGCCCTTCTCGAATTCTTCATGCGCAACCGAGGCCGCGTCCTCTCTCGAGCGCTCATCGCTGAACATGTCTGGGGGGTCCACTTTGACAGCTTCACGAACGTGATCGACGTGTACGTGAACTACCTAAGGCGCAAAATCGACTCGGACTTGGAGCCGAAGCTGCTGCACACGGTACGGGGCGTTGGCTACGTGCTGAGGGAACCGAACCGCTGAGGTTCCCCGCGCGATTGCGAACGGTCCGGGCGCGTCTCACGCTGTGGTATACGGCAGTGTTCGGCGGGCTCCTTCTGCTCTTCGGCGGGACGGCCTTCGTGCTCCTCGACCGAGGGTTGCGCACGAACCTGGACGACTCGCTTGCGTCGGTGGCGAGGGCGGTTGCTGCGTCGAGCCGCGAGGCAGGCGGGCCGGATCTCGCCGATACCCTCGAGAGCCTGCTTGGGCCGGCGGTC
>DATFYN010000408.1:0-6101 GCA_035315025.1 Myxococcota bacterium | reverse complement strand
GTGGCTCTGCAGGCGTCCGCCTCGCGCAGGATACGCGCCTTGTACGCCGCGGAGAACTGCCGCCGCTTGGCCTTCGCCACAACCTCGACAGTCGTCCCGCTCGCCGCGCCGCCGGCCACGCCTCCGGTCGCGCTCCGCGCTCCCTGCGGCGCGTCCGGCGCCTCGATCCCCTTCGCTTCTATCCTCTCCATCTTTCGTGAGTCCCCCCGCCCCTACAGTAATATCGATTGGGCAGGTGTCTCACATCTCATTGGCACGAGGGGGTGCCTGGTAGCGGGACTCTCGACTTGCGGTTCTCGCTCGATGTGACGGCGCACGACCCGAGTGAGCGCTTTGTCACGAGCTTCCTCGTCGCGATCCCCGAACCCTCGACCGCCGTCCTCGTTGCGGCGAGCGTGGCGGGGTTGGTGATGACGCGGCGCCGTCAGGTGTGAGCGCTCGCCCATCCCGATGTAGCTCGCGGAGAGAAGCAGGGTATTCGGCTCGAAGCCAATTGAGCCCGGCCATGGCGGTGCAGCCCACCATTCGGTAGACCGCACCCCCCTCGTCGCGCAAATGACAACGCCCCGACCGAAAGCCGGAGCGTGTCAAAGCGACGCGCGAGCTATGCGCTGGCGCGTCGGCCCGCAGTGCCGAAGCAAACCGAACCCGAGGGCGAGCAGCGCCGCGGTCGAAGGTTCGGGCACAGGATACAGCGTGCCCGATGCTCCGCTCGCAGTGAAGTTCGTATCGCCGAGGAGGTCGATGCCGGTGAGCGTCGCGCTTATGCTGCCGGCCGCGTTCCCGCTCGTAGCAGGCAGGGCTTGGACGAGGAGCCGCCTTTTATCTCAAACGGATCGCCGTATTGAAACGTGAAGAATATGCTGCTGCACGTCGCGCTCCCCGAGATCGAAGCAGCTCCAATCGTCAGACCGGAAGTATTCCCCGCGCACGCGGGAACTGAGCCCGAGGTCGGGAATACTGTGGCGTGAAACACGTTCTGCTCCTTCCCCCCGGTAACAAAATACAGAAGGGCGTCTAACGACTGTGAACGTGAACTGCACGCTGCCGGAGCTTAAGGTCGCATGGCCTGGACTCGTCCGACGATGTACGACACCGAGACAAGCCTATCCCTTGCGCAACTCGTGGCGGCGTCTACCGGTTACGAACAGCCCCATCAGTCCCGCACCGAGCAGGAAGAACGTCATGGCCTCGGGCACGACGACGAAGCGCTGATCGACGAGGGGCACGGCTGCAAAGAGACCGCTCTTGACCTGCATGGCCTTCGCGACCGAGAGCTCGGAGACCGGCTCAAAAGACGCTGATGCAAGCGACACCGTGCCCACGCCAGCCACGTCGTAGACGACAAGCGTGCCAAGTGCCGTGTTCCCCGGTCCAGATAGGCTCTCGGCCACCAATGGCTCCGAGCCGCTCCCGACCGCAATCCCACTCGAGTAGAGGGAAGCGCCCGTGATCCCAGGCCCTGCTGTCGTGACATCGTACGAGGGCAGAAGCGTTCCCGTCTGGCCCAGCGTCGCGCTCACCGGCCCACAGATCCAAAAGCCGTCCGGCAAGACCTGCACGGCGTAGTCGTCGAACTTCGGGTCCACGCTTCCGGTGGCGACGGCTTGGAAGTGATCCAAGGTGAGGCAACCGGTCGACAACGGCGCTCCCCCCACGAGCTGACCGAGAGTGAGCGCGACGGCCGGGGGGCCAGCTGTGAGAGCGAGCACCAGCGCCGCTCCGAAGGGCAACCTGCATCCGAAAGGTCGCATTCATTCCTCCACCGAGTTGCACCGACCTGCGCGTCGCCCTTTTCGGCGCGCAACACGGTCGTTCATGCGAGGGAAAATGTCGGGTGAAAGCGCTCGGCGGTGCGTGACTCGTCTCACGGCATCCGGTGTGCGGATCAGCGACGGCGACTGACCGTCTTCAAGCAAGCGACAATGGCAGGATCTGGCCGCTCCCTGCGTGACCACTGCACAATCTCTTATGGCGCCTGCCGAATTCGCCGGCTTGTTGCCGTGGGGCAAGACACAATGGCCAGATCCACATCAGGCGATAGAGAACTGTGCGGAGGTGTCGCACGCACCACCCGTTGATAAAAGCGACGTATTCTTCCTCGATTACGACTTCGGATCGAGGTTGGGAGGAGCCGCGATGTATTTTCGTCGCTCTTGGACGATGTCGATGCTCATTGTCGGTCTCATCTTTGGCGTGGCCGTGCCCGGAAAGGCGGGCAACGTCTTCCTTAGCGGCCACGACCCTGACTTCCACGCTCTGAACGGGGCCAATGCCCTAGGCGCCCAGGACCTCATCGACAAGGGTCTGGATTTCGTCCGCAACGGCAACGCCGCACCGATCCTCTTGTTGGAGAGCGGCACCGACAACATCGCCTTGGGCGACCACAGCGACTCCGAGCAAGGCCTGATCGCCAGCGGGTACACGTCCGGCAGCACACCGGGCAACCACTACGTAAAGGTCTCCGCGGCGCAGTTCGCTACTGCGAACTTGTCGCTCTATAGCGCCGTCTTCGTCCCGTCCGACCACGGCGGCACACTGACGGGCAGCGACCTTGCGACTCTCGACGGCCGTGCGGCGGACATCGCGGCCTATCTTGCCGCGGGGGGCGGTCTGATCGCCCTTGCCGAGGATGGCAACCGCGTTCCCGCGCCGACGAACCCCCAGCCGCAAAATTTCGCCTTCCTGCCCTTCTCGGTAACCTCCGGTACGCTTGAACAGCCCGAGACCGGCTACACGCTAAGTCCGTTCGGCGCCTCGCTGGGACTCGCGGCGAGCGACATCAACGGTAATGCCTCGCACTCGTTTTTCTCCTCGACAGGCGGTCTTAGCACGGTCGACGTTGACGCCGCTGGCAACATCATCTCGATCGCCGGCGCTGTTGTACCTGAACCCTCGACTGCGCTGCTCCTCTCCGCCGGAGTCCTCCGTCTCGCCGTCCGACGTCGCAAGGCGCGAGACGCCTCACTCGGAGAGCGTGCCCCTGCCTAGCGCAGTCGTTGCCTGAGCACTTTGAACCACCGTGAGGAAAGCCAGACCCAATATCGCCATCCCAAGTGGCAGAGCGACTACTGACACGCGACCCATTGGTTTGGTGCGCAGTTTGGCGAAACGCACCATGAACAGACCGATAACGATCAAGAATGCCCCCAACACCATCGGAAGGAGCCCGAAGCGAACCCAGGTAGCCGACACGACTGACTCGGCTGTCTCACGAGATGATCGATGAACAAGCCGAAGCGAGTTACAAGGTACACACCGACAAACTGCACCTCCCCCGAGACAAGCATTGCGACGGCTAGATTCGGCAATCCAGCTCCTAAGCCCGATGAATCACTGTGCAGCAAGGCGGCTCACGCCGTGAGGAGCACCGATAGGGTGAAACGCGCAACCTATTCACCCAGCTCAGAGAAGAATGGTGATCTGGGCGCGATTCGAACGCGCGATTCCAGCTTCCGAGATCTGACGCAATCCTTGGAATTTCGCCAGGTTACAGCGGCGAAGTCACGCAGGGAAGCGGAGACCTTACGATATCCTATGGCCGGCGCGATTGATTCCTACGGTCTGATTTGGACCGGCGTTCCATCCGGTACGAGTCTCGCGATCTCCTCGATCTCGCTGTCGGTCACCGCGATGCACCCGCGCGTCCAGTCGCGTTCGCGATGCGCCGGACCGAGCCAACCGAAGCCGTTCGGGAGACCGTGGATCATGATGTCTCCACCCGGATTTACGCCGAGCGCCGCAGCGCGAGCGCGGTCGGCAGCATTGGGATAGGAGAGGTGCAAGGCGAGATGATAAGCGCTGTTGTAATTCCGGCTGTCGATGATGTATGACCCTTCCGGTGTGCGGTTGTCTCCTTCTTGGATCTTGGGCCCAACCGGCTGGCTCCCCAGCGCGACTGAGTAGGTGCGAACAGGGCTTCCTCCGGAAAACAGTGTCAGATGCCGGGCCGCTTTCTCGACGAGTACTGCATCAACTCCTGCGGCGGAGACGCGCGCCGTGGGAGTTCGGCAGCTCATGATTGCGCCCAGAACCGCAATCGCGACGAGCAAGCCGATCGACAAACGAGGTATCACAACTGTCACGTTTTGTGTCACTAAGCGAAGTTGGAGGAGCCGCTGCTGATTTCGCCCTGGAGGGTGCCAAGCTCGACAATCCCACCTCCCCGAGGTCCAACAACTGGCCTGTCCATCCCCCGAGGTGGAAAGGACATAGCCCACCACAACCGCGTCGTCGGCAGATATACCGTAAGCCTCGCTCCCATGCTGTCCGCCCGAGAGGTGTAGCCAAGGCCGAGACCGCGAGAGCTGTTTACGCTGAGCCGCTCCCTCCAGTGTGGCCGCGGAGCGCCCCCCTTGCAGACCGTGGTACACCATATAAGGAGAGCGTCGAATTACGCTTCTGAGATGTCAGGCGACAAGGTTCCTGGATAGTACGCCTCGTCAAGATCGACCCAAGGCATCCGATCAACTCCACCGTAGTAGCCGTTCCCCACGGGATCACGGCCTCTCCGGAAGTCTTTCGATAAGGTCAACACCCTATAGTGTGTCAACCTTCAGGACCGCGCTCGAGTATGCGCGCCCCAGCAAGTGGAGTTGCTTATCCTCCAGATCACAACACTCCGCAAAAGTCGGGTGGCGTTCCCATCTCCGTCGAGAACGGCGACTTACACGCGATGGCGACGAATTTTGGCACCGCAGATCCCCGCGAGGCCAAAGCCCAAGAGGAGGAGAGTCGCCGGTTCCGGGACGGGCGTGAATGACAATCCAGCCAATGCAACGCTCGGCCCGAGGAAGATTAAGGCGCCCGTGGATGTGTTGAGCGTGTACAGGCTGCCAGACGTGCTGGTGCCATTTACGACGATGCCATTTCCGAAATAGGCCGTGCCAGTTTGGGGGTCGAAGGCCATTCCTGCGAGTTCCCCAAGCGAGTGGACGCTCAGATCGACGCTCCCGATGATCGCGGCCGTGCTCTTGTCCACCCTCAATAGAGTGGCTGACGTGGTGTCCACGATGAACAAGTCCCCGGAATTGTCGAAAGCCATCGCTGAGAGGTCGCCGCCGGCGGTTCTGACTGAACCGATCACGGTTGCCTGGCCGGTCGATGTATTGAGCTCGAAGAGATCGCGCGCACGCGATCCCAAGCTTGGCACGGATTGGACGCCGTAGAGGTTGCCCGTGATGGGATCGAACGCGAGGTCGCCTTCAAAGATCCCTTGAAGCCCCGTCACTCCCACCAAGGTCGATGTCCCGGTGGTCGGATCGATCTTGTACAGCGCGTTCGGGACAGACGGTTGCGATTTGAATGTAGTCAGCCCGAAGAGTGTTCCGTCGGGCGAGAAGGCGATACCGGCCACGTCGGAGAGTCCCGTACTTCGCGGATTGCTCGTGGAACCGGTGGCGGGATTCACGCTGTACAACACGGCCGCACCCGTGTCCCCGAATGTTATCCCGACAAGGGTCGCGGCTGCGGCGTCTTCACCTCGTGAGGTGAGTGCCACGCAGACGGCCACGATCCCGAGAAGGGATCTTCCCCTTGAGCTAGCAACCGCGACGAAAGGCATCTCTTCCGACTCCCAAGAACCGCAGAGGCTCGCCCGATGACGCCGCACGCGCTCCAGCGACAACTGTTAGGTGGACCTGCCAAACGAAAGGTGTCAGGCGCATCGACACGGCTCTTTGACCTGCTTTCGGGATCTCGGGCCACGCCCTGTAGGAGAATCCCCCGAGCCCTGCAGTTCGTCCGCTGCGAACCCGGACCTCTTGGCGGCGCGGGCGCGCTGCAGGACGATGGCTCCGGGCCCGTTCTCGGCGAGAAGACGTCTGAGCCGTGCGGTCCAAAATCGTCAAGAAGGGCTCAGGTCTCTGGGTCACCGCATTCACGCTCGTGCAGTCGCGGCTTTAGACCCAACGGCCCGGAGGGATCCATCTCCGCGGAAGACGGCTGGGTCTGCCACCCGCTAAAATCTTTGACCTCGAGCGGGTGGGCCGTCTACTCGACGGTTGCGACGTCGCCCGCTCGATCCCTCGTTTCAGCTTTCGTAGAGAATCGCGTCAAGCTTCGGACGATTCGCGCTCATCTTTTCTCCGACTCCGGATTCA
>DATFYN010000407.1:0-16453 GCA_035315025.1 Myxococcota bacterium | reverse complement strand
ACCGCCGAAGCGACGAGGCTGTTCGTCGACTGGGTCAACGGGCAATCCGGCGCCTTCGATGCTCTCCCCGAAGAGTTGAAGGCCATGCACCTCGACAATGCGCGCACCATGCCGCGGCAGCTCGACCCTCCACCGCCCGCTGGGATCACGTGCGCGCAACTGGCGCACCTCAGGGTTCCGGTGGTGATCACGAAGGGAGAACTGACACGGCCGTTCTTTCGAATCATCGCCGAAGGCACGCATCGGTGCGTGGCCGAGTCGCAGCTCGTGATCATCGCCGGTGCGCAGCATCGCGCACCACTTCAGGCTCCAGCGCTGTTCAACCGCGCGCTCTTGTCGTTTCTCGCACGCTAGAACGCACGAGAGGATGATTTTATGACCAATTTATGTGTGGTCAGACAGGCGTTTGAGGGCGCGCGTTGCGCGAGGCCCGTGTCTGCCCCGGAGGGCGTGGCGACGTGGTTGGGGAAGCGCGGGGGTGATCCCGGGCGGACAAGTGGTGATCAGTAGATGGGCTGTGGTAGGCGGGTCTTCCCCGTGGGCTGCGTAAGCCGCCGACGGGCCGCGCTTTCCCAAGCAGGGCGCCGCATGCCGCGGACCAGAAATCCCAGCATTCTCAAGAAGTACCGGTTTTGGCGAGACTGGCGCGTACGAAAAAACTTAATTCTTTGCTGGCTCCCCGGGCAGGACTCGAACCTGCGACCCGTCGGTTAACAGGGGAAGAGGAACCCGAGGAATAACGCGAGCTTACACGGCCGCGCGTTTCACTGTGCGCATGTGAGCTCACGACGTGTTCCCAGAAGCGGCTCCACGGCGCCCAGACGGCGCCTTATCTGCACTGGCAAACACGCGCTATCGGCCGCCTCGCCTCCGCGCCTCGTGGATACGGGTGGAGTGCGGGCCTGGCGAGGCTGGGAGGGGCGGGGTCTACGCGAACTCCGTGCCAGAGTCCGACAGAAGGCGGCGAACACGGCGGTTCAAATCGCGGGGGCGATACAACCGGGTCGCACGTAGGGCGGCATTCCCCTGAAATGCGCGGGCTGAGAGCGTGTCCATATCACCTGACATCCTTCGGCGCGTTCCGCCGACCAAGGCGCTCTGGAAGTCGTGAAGCGCCGCCCGCCTGCGGCGTTGCGCCCTCCTGCTCGCCCGCTCTCGCGCTGCGCCCGTACCTCCACTAGACCGACGCCGGGTCGAGGTGGGGCGCTAGCCGGCGTTGTGGTAGTGCACCTTGCGACCACGGAAGGGCACCCGGCCTTCCGGGTCGTAGCGGGAGTCCGTCGCCTCGACGAGGAAGAGTGGCCGCCAGCAGCCGTGCTTCTCGAGCAGCGCGCGCGCCTCGGCGCGCGCACCGTCGGGTAGTGCCTGGAAGTGGGCGCGCAGCTGCTCGAGGCACCAGACCCGGTACTGGGAGACGGGCATGCGCCGGTAACGGACACCCTGGATCTCCGCGTCGAAGCGCCGCTGACCGGTCTTCCAGGCCTCTGCGTTCGCGTTCAGGAACGGCAGATAGGCTTCGCCAATCTCGCCCAGGATCGGCGACCAATCGTCGGGGACGGCGGAGAGCAGCGCACCTCGCATGCGGCTGCCCCGCGCGTTCCACAGGCGCGCCTGCCACTCATAAACGCCCGGTGCCCGCTCGCGCATCAGGTCGGAGGCGGTCGGGTCCTGGGCGAAGTGCCGGAACATAGGCGCGAAGAAACCGAAGTCGGCCAGCGTCGGAAGCTCGCCGAGAAGATAGGCACGCGAGCGGAAGATCGTCTCGAGCTGATCGAGTGATTTCAAGTAGATCGATTCCACGTGGTCCCAGGTCTCGCGGGACACCCCGTCCCGCCGGACATAGCCGCCATGCTGGCGCCGGCGGATCAGCTCGCGTTTCACGAAGCCCGGCAGCGGAACGTCCGGCATCAGCTCGTCCACGATCTTACGGGAGAGGTGGAGGCGATCGGTCCGGTAGCTCCAGCGGTAGTGCATCGCCGGCCGCCACAGCCACTCCTCGGCGTAGTCCTCCACCAGCCGGCTCGCGAAGGCGAGGAGCGGATCCCGGGGAATCACCGGGGGCTCGGGATGCCGCAGCTCGAGCCAGGCGATCATCGGCGTGGTGTCCGTCATGAACCGCCCGTCGGGAAGCTCGACCGCGGGCATCTGCGCGGCGCCGGTCTGCTCGCGAACGCGCCGCATCAGCCGTGGGCCGAGCGTCACGAGCTCGTAGGGGATCTCCTTGTACCGGAGATAGCCCTCGAGCTTGCCGGTGTAGTACGAGATGGAGGCGCCGTACACGCGCAGCGGTTTCTCGAAGCCCGGCATCACGGCCCTACGCGGCAAGGGGTTCGCCTGCATGAAGTCCCGCACGATCTTCGCGAGCAGGGGTCCCTGCTCCTCCTGGGTGAAGTGCCCGGAAGGGAAAGTCGTGTGCGCCTGTCCCTTGCAGCCCGGGATCCGCTCGGTGAGGCGGCGCGGCGAATCCGGCAACGGAAAGACGTCGTCGGCGTTGCCCCACGCGGTCAGGAAGGGCTTCTCCCACTTGCTCAGCACGTCGTTCCAGGCGGCGGCGCACTCGGCCGTGGAGGGATACCCGCGCCAGAGCGGCGCCAGCCCTGGGAACTCGCGCGAGCCGGCCTCGTAGCTCTCGTCCGGGTACGGCGCGTCGTAGGCCGCGGCCTCCGCCTCCGAGAGCGTCTTCGTGCGCATCGCGCCGGCAATCATCTGGGCCCAGCTCGGCAAGATCAGCCGCACGCGCAGCCAGATCAGGAAGGCTTCGGTCGCGGTGCCCGGTTCGTTCGGGCTGGCCTCGGGGAAGTCGGGACCGGGCAGCGTGCTGTTCGAGATGACCACGCGAGCGAAGCGATCGGGCAGGCGAGCGAGCACGCGGAGTCCGACCAGGCCGCCCCAGTCCTGCCCGAAGAGCGTGACGTCTCGCAGCCCGAGGCCCTCGACGAGGTCGCTTATCCAGCGCACGTGTCGCTCGAAGGTGTAGTCCCTGCGCTCGGCAGGCTTGTCCGAGCGGCCGAAGCCCACCAGGTCCGGCGCGATCACCCGGATGCCCGCGTCGGCCAGGATCGGGATCATGTGGCGGTACAGGTAGCTCCAGGTCGGCTCACCGTGCAGGCAGAGCAGGGTCTCCGCGGCGTCGCGCGGACCCTCGTCCACGTAGTGGATGCGGAGCGACTGGCCGTAGCGCTCGGGCGTCTCGAGGTAGTGCGGCGCGAAGGGGTAGCCCGGCAGCCCCTCGAAGCGGGTGTCGGGGGTGCGCAGCACACGCTCGATCCTCGAGGTAGAGGCCACGGCGCGGGGCATCCACTGCGCCTCGGGGATCTTCGCGATCTGGTCGAGGATCGGCCGGGGAATCTCGAGGGCCATCGCGCTGCTCTCCTCGATGGGTGATCGAGATCTGTCTACGGGCGTCGGCGCCGCTCTCCCCGGAGCCGAAGCCGGATCTGCTGGACTATAGAGCGGAGGGCGCCGATCGCGTGGCGGCGCAGCTGCCGCAGCAGCGACCGGCGTAGATGCGGCGCGCCGTCCATGGTGGACTTCCACTGGCCGGTTTCGCCGTGGAAGGACAGGTTCGGCATGTCGACTGACTCGAGGCCGACCTCGAGCCGGAAGCGGTCGATCCGGGGCATCAGGCAGGTCGCGTCGTCGCAGGCCTGGTAGCGGACCGTCACGCTCTTCGGGCAGGTTGGCGCGGCCCGGGTGCCCCAGCGGGGCCGGTGCGTCGAAGCCCAGGTGGTCGTTCGCGGGCTTCATCGCCGCTTCCCTATCGGCGAGGGGTGCAGCACGCGACGGCCAAGCCCTTCACGCAGCAGGGCGAGGTAGGCGTCCACCACGGCCTCAGGTCGCATGCTTTCGGCGTTCTCCATCATCTGCTCGATGAAGTGCCGAGCACCCAACAGAAAGTGCGCCTGCGCCGTGATCTCAGCCTCGTCCATTGGACGCAGGGTTCCCTGCGCGATGCCCGCGCGGATCCGCTCCGCCATGCGCTCGACCCAGCCCGCGACCGCGCGCCGGTAGAGTGCGGGGTCGTGTAGCTTGATCTCGTCCGCGAGCCGCACGTGGGCGGGATTCGCACGCAGGTATTCCAGGTAGGCGAGAAGGCCGGCCCGCTGACGCTCGAAGAAGTCCGAGGCGTCGTCGGCGTCGATGGTGTGAAGGCGCGTCATGAGGTCGGAAACCAGCGCGCCCATCAGCTCGCGCAAAAGCGCGCGCCGCGAGCCGAAATGGTAGTGGAGGTTGCCAATCGCGACGCCCGCACGCGCAGCGATCCCAGCCACGGAGGCCTTGTGCAAGCCCGCGCGGCTCGCCTCCGCGAGCGCAGCCGCGAGGATCCGTGCGCGCGTCGCACGCGACTTTGCATAGCCCGCGCGCCTTCGTGCTCGCCTTGCGGGCGCCGCTGATCGATCCTGAAGGGCTTTCTTCGGCACCGCCTAATATTGAACCATTTTTCAGTTTCTGACAAACTGCCCGAGCTGCCGTCCTCCTACCCGGAGCTGCCCCATATGGCCGACCCTTCATCCCACGTACCGGGCCGCAATCTCTCCGCAATCGACCTCACCGCGGTCGGGTGCTTCCGGCACGGCTTCCCTCACGAGCTGTTCTCGACGCTTCGCCGCAAGGCTCCGGTCTTTTGGCAGGCCTTTCCCGAAGGCGTCACCGAGAGCGAGGACGAGGGGTTTTGGGTGCTCTCGAAGCACGCCGACGTCCAAGCCGCAAACCGCGACACCGAACTCTTCAGCGCACTGGACGGACCTTCACTGGCGTCCACCCCGCAGATGCGCGGCCGGATGCTGGTCAGCATGGACGGCCGCGATCACCTCCGGCAGCGCCAGCTCATCAGCGCAGGATTCACCCCGCGGATGGTCGGGCGGCTCGAGGAGCAGGCCCGCCGCTGGGCGGTGTCGATCGTCAATCGGGCGCTGGAGCGGGGAACCTGCAACTTCGTCCAGGACGTTGCCTACCAGCTCCCCATGCACATGATCGCGGACATCATCGGCATCCCCGTCGAAGACCGCCTGTGGCTCTTCGACCTGACCACGGACTTCCTCCAGGCGGGGGACCCCGAGCGCGGCCTGTCCAAGCCGCAGCAACTTGCGATCCAGGCCCGAATGTTCCAGTACGCGCAAAAGCTCGGACAGCAAAAGCGCGAGAGTCCCCAGGACGACATCTGGACGATCCTCTCGACCATCGAGATCGATACCGGGGAGGGCGAGCGATCCCGATTGAGCCAGATCGAGCTCGATCTTTTCTTCCTGCTGCTCACGCTCGCGGGCAGCGAGACCACCCGCAACGCCATTGCGCTCGGCCTGCTCGCGCTCCTCGAGCACCCCGACCAGATGGAGAGACTGCGCCGCGACCCGGACGCGATGCGGTCCGCAGTCGAGGAGATCTTGCGCTGGTCCTCCCCGGTCTCGTACTTCGCGCGGCGAGCGACTCGGGACGCAAAGATCCGGGGCGTGCCCATCGCCAAGGGAGAGCGGATCACGCTCTGGTATCCATCGGCGAACCGCGACGAGGATGTCTTCCACGAGCCCTTCCGCTTCGACATCGGCCGGGCGCCGAATCCGCACGTGGCCTTCGGAGGGGGCGGGGTGCACTTCTGCCTCGGCGCGAATCTGGCGCGTCGAGAAATCGCGATCCTCTTCGAGGAACTGCTCGCACGCACCCGCGAGATCGAGATTCTCCGGCCTCCCACCTACAGTGCACTTAGCATCTGGAATCCGGTTCTCGTGGTGCCCAAGGAGATCGCGGTGCGCCTTGCATAGGGCGTTACGAGCCGCGGGAAGTACTTCGCCGACATGATGCGCAGCTGCTTCTACCGCGACATCGTCGGCGACAAGCAGCTCGCCGATACGCAAGCGTCGATCACCGTTCCCGTGCTCGATCGCTTGTGAGTCGCGCGCTCGATCGGAGGATTCACAGTGACGCACTTCATCCGAACGCCGGACGAGAACTTCGCGAACTTGAAGGACTTCGACCATCCGCCCCGTTACCACGCCTGGCAGGACCTGAGAATGCACTACGTCGACGCCGGTCCCGCCGAGGGGCCCGTCATGCTGTTGCTACACGGCATGCCCACGTGGGCCTATCTGTACCGGGACATGATTCCCGCGCTGGTTGCCGCTGGCTACCGCTGCATCGCGCCGGACCACATGGGCTTCGGACGATCGGACAAGCCCTCGGACGTTCACTGGTACACGATCGCCCGGCACGTCGAGATCATGACGTCGTTGATCACGGCGTTGGACCTGAAGTGCGTGACGCTGGTCTGTCAGGACTGGGGCGGTCCGATCGGGCTGGCGCAGGCGGTCTTGATGCCCGAGCGGTTCGACCGCCTGATCGTCATGAACACGTGGTTGCATCATCCGGAGTACGAGTACACGAACGCGATCCGCACCTGGAACCGGAACTGGCATGAAGGCGGCTTGTTCCATCGACAGCGACCCGACGTCGCGTTGCTGATGGTTGCCAGCGCCGGGCTCGCCGGACCGGACGTGATCTTGCCCGCGCTCACCCGGGGCCAGATTCCGCGGTTCTCGGGTCGGGCCGCGGAGGTCTACGAGGGCTTCTCTGCGCCTCATCGCGGTCTCCCCGACGAAGCCTTCAACGGTTTGCGCCGATTCCCGCTGTCGATTCCGTTCGACAGCTATGACAACGGCAACGGCGCCGCGCAGACCCACTGCTACCGGGCACTGCTCGCCTGGCCCAAACCGGTGCACTTCATCTGGGGCTGCGCCGACGACGTGTTCACCGAGGCGTGGGGCCGAACCTGGGCAGGCCGAATGAACGCGAGCTTCGACCCGATCGACGCGGGTCACTTCCTGCAGAACACGCATGGTGAGGCGGTCGCCAACCGAATCGTTCAGCGGATTGCGGAAGAAACGTGCTGACGAACCGGGTATAAGCGAGGGATGCTTCCAAGCCGCTCGATTCCGGACCGCGCCTCTCGAGCCAGCTCGGCCAGGCGGCGGCAGAAAACATGCCGCCCTTTCGGTACGAGACGTGAGCCAGCGCGGGGCCGCGCCCGGAGCGCGGCAAGGAGGGTCAAGGTGAGCGCGCTTTGGATCTGGCTCGCTGCGGGGCTTCTCTACGCAGCGTTCCGGCTCTGGTACGACAACTGGCGCGGCCCGCTGCGGGCAGATGAGATCGAACATTTCCTCGCCGCGATGCGTGATACGCCCGGGGCAGAGTTCAACGACCTCGAGACGGTGCGCCGCTTCCTCGAGAGCGACGACGGTCGCGAGTTCTGGATGCTGAACCTCGTGCGCCTCGCTCCCGGTGAGGTGGCGCACCCGCGGACCGGAGTACCCACCCGCGCCGGGGTGCTGCTCCGCGAATACATCCGCGGCTTCCTGCCGACGCTCGTCCGTCACGGCGGCCACCCCGTCCTCCAAGCCGCGAAGGTCGGTGGATATGTGGATGCCTGGAATGTTCCCGCCGATCCCGGTTGGAGCTTCGTCGGCGTCATGCGCTACCGCAGCCGGCGGGACATGGCTGCGCTTGCGGTGGATCCGCGCTTCACTGCGGCGCACCCTTTCAAGGCCGCTGCCATCCCAGTGACGTTCTCGTTCCCGACGGCACCGGGTACGAGCTTCTTGCTGGGCCCGCGCCTCTGGGTGGGGCTCGTCCTCGCCCTCGCGGCAGCGCTACTCCACTTGACCCTCCGCTGACCGCCTCCACTCGAGGAGAGGAGCCCTTCATGTCCCTGCTACCTCCTTCCACAAACGGCGACTACACGGGAGCCCCGTTGGCCGCACATTTTCTTACGCTCGTCGGCATCTTCACGATTGGACCGGGGCTCATCCATAGCTTCTTGCCGGACGGCGGCGCCGGTGTGATCGCTGGCATGGATCTCTCGGGGAACGGCGCCGCCATCATCGGCGTATTCGCCTGGGCGGGCGCTACACAGATCGTCTGGGGCATCACGCTCGTCGTCGCATCGCTGCGCTACCGGAGCCTCGTGCCGCCACTCCTCGTGCTGCTCATGCTTGAGCGCGGCCTGATCGCGCTGAACCTGTCGGTGCTCAAGGCGCCGCGTGGTGGACACCACCCGCCCGAGGCGTATGCCACGCTCGTCACGCTGCCGCTCTTGGTCGCAGCGCTCTCGCTCTCGCTGCGCGTTCCCCGGCGGGGCAAGTCCCTCTCGTGAGGCGGCGCCGACCCCTCTTCGACCCGCGCCTAGGTCTCGCAATCGGAGAGGCGCCAGGCAACCACGGGAGGCGTCCTACAGCGAGAGGATGTGGCCGTCTGCGGGATGCGTGCGCCCCGCGAGCACATCTTGGTAGACGCGCTCCACCGCGTCTCGTCCGCTGCTTCGCACCACGCGGAGCCACGCGTCGCTCGAATCGCAGTACTTCGTCCAGGCCTGGCCAATACGCTCGGCGAGGCCCTGCGGCCCCCATTCCTTCGTGCGCTTCACGATCTGTCCGGGCGCGAAGAAGAACGTAGGCGTCGGTCCAGGCAGCCCCTTGCGGGTGCGTTCGGCCGACCAGTGTGTGGCGCCGATCGCGCAGTCGTACTTGAGCGCGTCGCCGAAGTGGTGATGCACGGCCGCGGTCACGGCGCCGTCCCCGGCCATGTCCACGAACACGATCGCCTGGTCGTTCGGAAGGGCTGCGATCTCGTCGTAGAGGACCACCTCGTCGTAGAAGCCGAGCCCGCGAACGAACTCGGCGTTCTTGGGCGACGTGAGGCCGATCGTGCGCGCGCGCCCCGCCTGCTTCACCTGGTAGGCCAACGCGATCGACGTCTTGCTCGACGCGCTCGAGATCAATACCGCGCGCGCGCCGTAATAGTCCTTCTCTGCGAGAAAGTCGTCCGCGAGGAAGGACGTCATGAAGAGACCCCGCAGGAGAAGGAGCTGGTCCTCGCGACGCTCCTGGTAGATCGCGTCTGCGGTGCTGGGAAGGTACTGCGCATACGCCGGAGCGAGGCCTGCCCGGTGGGGTGCCGCGTCCATGATCTGTGCTGCCGAGACTGCCCCGGGCTGAATCACGAGGTAGCGCCCCATCGGATAGAAGCCGAAGCAGCGCGTGCCCTCCTTGACGTCGCTGTGGGTGGACAGGATCACGTTCGCGAAGCCCATCACCGGGATGCGGCCCCAGCCCTGGGCGCAGGGAAAGAAGCGCCAGTAGCCCAGCCCGTCGCCGGAGAGCGCATAGGAGATGTTGTTCGCGGTGAGAGCGAAGCGATCGACGCGGAAGAGGACCTGGCCCGCCGCCAACGCGGGGATGGGCTCCTCCACGAAGCGCGTCTGCTTCCAGTCGGACTTCTTCACCTCGAGAACGAGAGCGGTATCCGTCATGGCTTCTCCTTCGGCGCGACTCGAGGACGAGTCCGGAATCCTTCTTCCCAGGCGATCGCGCGGCGCAGATTCAAGGGCTTGGCTTCCCGTCCCGTCGGGGGCCCGTCGAGGACCGCCCCTGTACGCGACTCCCTCGCGAAGATCGCGTCAGGCCCGATTCTAGTTGTACCAATAGATGATCTCGTCGTTGTCCTGCATCGAGTCCTTGGAAGTGTGATCGACCGCGATCGCGCCAGCGAGTAGCGAGGGCCACAGCGGCTTGGCCTGCTGATGATCAAGCGCGTCCATCACACTCAGAAGTTCCTTCAGTTTCTCCGGTTCGCTTTCGACAAGATTGTGCTGCTCGGTCGGGTCAGCGTTCAGATTGTAAAGCCACAGATGCACGGGTTTCCCCGGGGTGGGGAAGACGTCGCGCTGGAGCTTCCAGCCGTCCTGCAGCACCACAGCGTATGCGCCAGAGCGCCAGAACAGGTTCTGGTGTGGGGCGCTGGTTTTCTGACCGGTGATGTATGGCAGGAGATCAACCCCGTCCATGACGCGATCTGTGGGGAGTGCGGCGCCGGCTGCTGCGGCGGCGGTGGCAAAGATGTCCACGTGGGCTGCGGGGCTGGTAAATTGCGTGCCCGGTTGAATACGCGCCGGCCACCGCAGAAAATAAGGCACGTGCATGCCGCCTTCAAAGAACGTCGCCTTCCAGCCGCGATAGGGCTTGTTGATCTCGGGTAGACCGATGTACCCGGCGCCGCCATTGTCGCTGGTGAAGATGACCAGCGTGTTGCGCTCAAGCCCCTCATCCTTGAGGGCGCCCAGCAGCTTACCTACCCCGCGATCAAGCGCGCGCACCATCGCGCCGTAGACGCGCAGGCGCGGATCCGCGATTTGCGGGAGCGCATCGTAGTCTTCGCGCGTGGCCTGGAGCGGCACGTGTACGGCATTGGGCGCGAAGTAGATGAAGAAGGGCCGGTTGCGGTTGGCGTGGATGGCTTGGACCGCCTCATCCGCGAGATAATCGGTCATGTAGCTGGCGGGCTTGAACCAAGGCGAGCCGTTGAATTGCACCCCGACCGGCAAGCCGTACCAGTGGAACAGGTCGATGGGGTCCCAGTCTTGCTTCATGTTGACGACATCAGGATCGTCTTCCGGTAGGTACATCGAAGCGCCGGCGATGAAGCCTAGGCTTTCGTCAAAACCGACGTCTTCGGGGCGGGAGCCCTTGATGCCGCCGAGATGCCATTTACCGAAATGAATGGTGTGATAGCCCTGCTGCTTGAGCATCGCCGCGATGGTGATTTCGGTGGGCGGTAGGGCCTGGGTGTCCAGCGGCGGGATGTTTTCCAGCACATCGATGTTGAAGACAGCCGGGTGCTTTGGTTCGGCGGCCGTGGCCATCTTCGCGAGGATCCGGGCGAAGCCGACGGGGGCGGGGGTGAATTCGAAGCCGAAGCGTGTGCCGTAGCGGCCGGTCATGATGGCGGCGCGGGAGGGCGCGCACGTGGCGTTGCCGGCATAGCCATTGGCGAGACCGGCGCCGTCCTTGGCAATGCTGTCGATATTCGGGGTGGGCACAGCGCCGTTGGCGACACCGCCGCCTTGGGCGGTGATGTCGTTGAAGCCGAGATCGTCGGCGAGGATGACGACAATATTGGGCTTGCGCTGATCGGCGGGGGACGCCGGGGTGGCGGAGCCTTGATCCCATGCGACGGGATGGTTCTCGGCGGCACGGTGCATCGCCTTGTTGATCATCGCGATGGTGAGCACCATCTGCACCGGCGCAAATATCCGGAAGGCGGCGGCGGATACCGCGAGCAGAACCAAAATCCCAGCCGGCCATTTAAGCCATTTCAATGTCCATCCTCCCACCTGCCGCGGCGGCTGGTCCGAATATACTGACACACTTCATGCCAATATTGTCTGCGTCCGTCCACCCGCGCCACCGGGAGGGATTCCGGCGTTCCGGTTGGCCTTTCCGATCACCCAATCGCGCTTCACGCTACGACTCGCTCGTATCGATGGTGGAGTCCCCGAACCTCCGGGATCGCGATCACGCGTCCGAGTTCTCTCTCGGGCACGCGCCGCTGCTCCCGAGAGTCCTTCGGGAGCGCTAGATGGGTGCGCGCGCAGTTGTACAACTTGACAACAGAACGCTCATATTACTGAGTCGCATGTAGTTCTCTACCGCTGGCATTCTTGTCACGGCCGCTCGATGTGAATCTTCGGGGCGGTGACGAAGGGCGGGCAAGCGGTGTTTCGTTGCGCGCTCGAGGCCACCGATATCGCCAGTCCACTTGAACTGCTGCACTAACAAAAATATCGCGCCGCGCACCGAATGGTGAACAATACAAATGCGTACAACACACCCGACTGGCTTCCACATGCGGGCTCTGGGGGAGCGTCATCGGTCATCGTCCACATCTCGGCTGTGAGAGCAGCCGTTGAATGTTCGCGCCACTACTCTGTCTTGCCACACCATTCTGTGAATTGTTCATTTGATGTGATGGCACCATAGATGCCACTTGTACTGCGGGTCAATCCAGGGTTTCCCCCAAAATTGCCGGCCAGTCGGCTGGGCAGCATGCAAGTACATCACGCTAAAGTTCTTCATGCCAGTTCCGCCGGGGCAGCAGCAATTTCCTGTTGACCTGAACTATTTCTTGTTCCTATAATGACACTATTCGTGCCAATATATACGATTCAATCGACCAATGAATACAGTACACCCCATGCTCCGACGCAGATTCGCCTGCGTGCCTACCCGACCGGTCGGGTCACCGATGACATCTGGCTGGTAAGCCATGATCCGCTGCCGGCTCTGCAACCGGGCGAGATCCGGGTCAAGATCAAGCATCTCTCGGTAGACCCTGGTATGCGCGGTTGGATCACGCCCAAGCGCAGCTACATAGCGCCGGTGCAACCCGGCGAGGCGATGCGGGCATTTGGCCTGGGTGAAGTGCTTGAGACGGCCAGCAAGTATTTCAAGGTCGGCGACCACGTGACCGGATTTACCGGCGTGCAGACCGAGGCGTTGCTGGACGGGCGGCAGATGCGCAAAGTGGATCTGTCGTTTGCTCCGGCCCGCAGTTACCTCAGCAGCGCCGGCATGACAGCGTTCACTGCGTACTTTGGACTGCTGGATATAGGCAAGCCCAAAGCGGGACAGACGATTGTCGTCTCGGCAGCCGCTGGCGCGGTTGGCTCCATCGTTTGCCAGATTGCCAAAATCCAAGGTTGCAGGGTCATAGGCATCGCCGGTGGGCCTGCCAAATGCGGCTATCTGCGCAATGAGCTCGGGGTCGACGCCGCCATTGACTACAAAGGCGAGTTCGTGGCTGAGGCGTTAAAGCTGGCCGCACCAGACGGCGTGGACGTCTACTTCGACAATGTCGGCGGAGACATTCTGGACGCGGTGCTGATGCAGATCAATCGCCATGCACGCATCGTGGTGTGTGGCGGGATCTCGCAGTACACCGATATCGAGCATGCGCGCGGCCCGGCCAACTACCTGCAGATCATTGCCCAGAGCGCCACCATGCAGGGCTTCACCATGCGGGATTATCTGGAGCGCATACCCGAGGCTCTTGTCTCGCTCATGACATGGCAAAGCAACGGAAAACTCAAGGTGCGCGAACATGTCCTGCACGGCATCGATTCCTTTCCGAAAGCTTTTCAAATGCTTTTCACGGGTGAAAAACAGGGCAAACTGCTGATCGACTTATGAGTACCTCGGCAACACACGGCGCCTGGTGGGTCTGGCTGGTGGCGGCTGGCCTGTATATCGTTTTTCGACTTTGGTACGACAACTGGCGCGGCCCATTGAGCAAGGATGAAGTCGAGCACTTCATGCGACTCGCCCAGTCATCCCCCGGACCATACCGACAACAAGGTATTGCGAGCCTTTCTGGAAAAGGACGATGGCGAGGAATTTGTGATGTGCAATCTGATCCGGCTCAATGCCCAACCGGTTGCGCATCCGGTGACTGGCGAGATGGCAACTTCAATGTCGCTGATCCAGCAATACTTTCGACCCTTCCTGTTGACCTTGTTGCTCAACGGCGGGCCCCCGATGCTCCAATCACGCAAGGTGGCGGGCTATGTGGACTCCTGGAACACGCCGCCCGACCCTGGCTGGACGGCCGTCGGAATGATGCGCTACCGCAGTCGCCGCGACGCGATGCGGTTGACATTTGACGAGCGTTTCCAACGCAGGTACCCGTTCAAGATTGCCGCCATCGATCAAACCTTTTCCTTTCCGACGCAGGTGATTTCTGAAATGGTGCTAAGGCCCCGCGGCATAGTAGCTCTGGTGCTGGCCCTCGTGGCGGCGCTCGCTCATCTGGCTTCATTGCTGATCTGAGTCGCATGAAGATCCTGCGTACGCCGGATGTGCAATTCGAAGGCCTGCCCGAGTGGCCCTACGAGCCGCACTACACGACGATCACGGCCGATGACGGCACGCCCATTCGCATTGCCCATGCCGAGCAGGGCCCGGCCGATGGCGAGCCGATCCTGCTGATGCACGGCAACCCGAGCTGGTCCTACCTGCACCGCCACATGATCGGACCGCTGGCCGCGACCGGGCGGCGCGTGATCGCGGTGGACCTGGTCGGCCATGGCCGCTCCGACAAGCCGGCGTCGAAGGACGACTACACGCTGGCGCGCCACATCGACTGGATGTCGAAGTGGCTGCTGGCGATGGACACGCAGCACACCACGCTGTACTGCCAGGACTGGGGCGGCACCCTCGGTCTGCACCTGGTGGCCAATTTTCCTGAGCGCTTCGACCGCGTGGTCATCTCCAACAGCGGCATCCCGCTGGGCGACCGCTCGAACTGGTTCCTGAAGCTGTGGACCAACCTGATGGGCCGCGCCACGCGATTTCCGTGGTTCTTGTTCAAGCGCGGCTTTGCCAAGCCCATCAGCGATGCCGCCTATCGTGCCTACCGCGCGCCGTACCCAACACCGGCTTACGAGAAGGGGTTGGCCAAGTTCCCGGTCCTGATCGCCGTGTCGCCGGAGAACCCCGGCGCGCCGCAGAACCGGGCGGCATGGGCCAAGCTGAAGACTTTCGACAAACCCTTCCTCACCCTCTTCGGCGCCAAGGACGTCGTGGCCCGTGGCGCCGACAAGCGCATGCAGCGGCATATCCCCGGTGCCGCCGGCCAGGCCCATGACGTGATGCCGACGGCCAAGCACTTCATCCAGGAAGACGAGCCGCAGTGGTTGGTGGAGCGCATCACCCGCTTCTTGGACGTGAAGCGGTGAGCGGGCTGCCGGGTGCCCTGTTCCAGGCCGGCTATGTGGGGCACGTGTCGTCGCTGGTGTTCCTGGGCCTGTGTGGGGTGCTGACGCTGGTACCCGGCTTGATCCACCATTTCTTCCGCGACGGCGGTGCCGAGTCGATCGCTGGATTGGAACTGGGTGAGCAGCGCGAACTGGTGATTGGCGTCTTTGGCTGGCTGGGAGCCACGCAGATCTCCTGGGGCCTGCTGATCCTGGCCGTCGCCTTCCACTACCAGATGCTGGCGCCTTTGCTGCTGCTGCTGATCCTGCTGGAGCGCAGCCTGCTCGTTCTGCGCTGGTGGGTCTGGCAGCGCGGCGCACGACATCGGCCCCCGGAGCACTACGCCAGCCTGGCTTTGCTGCCCTTCGGCGTGGTATTTCTGGTGCTGGCGTTGCTCGGACGCGCCTGATCCACAACCTTCACCGCAAATCCCATGACCGAAGTCACCAAGACCATTGCCGACACCAGCTCTCCCTTGACCCTGTTCGGCGCCCCTGTCGGCCTGTGGACCGGCAAGATCCGCAGCTACCGGAGACTGCCTGGATTTCTGCCGTCGGTCCACCACAGGCGGCTGTCAAACTCACTCGGCAATCGGGCCCGAGGAGGCAGATGCGGCCGGGGCCCCGGGTCCCTCACTGCAGGGTAAGTGCCCCAGGGACGGACCGGTTCGACTCCGTAGCGCGAGGAGCATTCGCGCAGATCGGATGACTGTTCACCATGAGCTTGGCAGCGGGGAGCGCAACGCTCTGCCTCGCGGCGGCGGCGAAATCCCTCGCCAGATTCTGTGATCCCTTGGCCCACCGACCAGGTGCTGAGCCGCCGTCGCGACGCCTGCGCGGCGACAATTCTTGCAGGCAGAAGACCATGCGCGAGCCGCGTCGGAGACACATTGCCCGCACCTCTGCGGAGCCCGTCCGATACCCACGCGGAGGCGTTGACCGGCGGGTCAATTGCTTTGGCGAAGAGCCAGATCGCGGCGGCTCCACGTAGTGAGACCGAGCGGTCCGGCCTGGCGCGAAGCTCACCAGCGCGCCTCAGGCGCGGTCGCTTTCTCGCGCGGCGGCCAGCGCGGCGAGATGTCCCCGATGCAGGCTGACGTTGCGTCCTGGTGATAACCGAGCGCAATCAGCTCGAGGACACGATCTCTGCACAGCTTTCACAATCGCGGAGCAAATGCGACGCGCAAGATGAAGACCCACCGTAGGGTTCTCGGGATTCCCGAGCGATCACGTGGATGTCCAACCGGATGTTGTGACACGCGGCGCGGTTTTCTCCGGAGGGAAAACCAGGATCGCTAGACACGTCGCTGAGTTGGAGCCGGAGGGTTCGACATGGGCTACAAGCTGACACCGCCTTGATTCTCCGATTCCTGAATGCACACAATCACTTTCGTTCGGATCTTCGCCGCAGCACTCCAGCTTGCGATCGATCGGTAGTTCCGCGTGGGGCACGCCGTTTCGGAGCGGCGTCCAGAATGGCCGGCGTGAGAAGTCTTGCTCTCGGCTCAGGGATGGTTCTCAGAGCGGCGAGATTGCCCTGAGAGGCGCCATCGAGGGTGCGGTGTACGGGCGTTGTGGGAGGGCGCGGCCCCCCAACCGCGGAGCCGTGAACGCCTTGGCTGAGACGCGAGGGGAGGATCGCTCCGACGTCCTCTGCCGGCAGCGGATGCGTGTTTTAACTCCGATTCCGACGCGAAGTCTGCGGCACCGAAAGCGAATCCCGCGAACCATCCGTCACAAAACTGCGCTTATGCAAGAATTCCGACGCGAAGTACGTGCCCCACAAGGGAATTCGTCTTCACCATCCGTCGCAATCTTGCTGGGCTTCCCGATCACGCGCTCCCCCCGCGGGTCTCTTCTTCTGGTCCGCATCCTCGT
>DATFYN010000406.1:0-11682 GCA_035315025.1 Myxococcota bacterium | reverse complement strand
TGGGTGACTGCTCCCCCGGCAAAGCCGGGGGCATCAATGTGAGCCGCTCAAAGCGGCTGGACGGGGACGCTTCGCGGCCCCTTGCGCCCCCCTACGGGGGGCAACTGTCGAGCCAACCGCCGAAATACCTCTCCGAGATGCTGACGCAGCGTCCCGAAGATTACCTTCCGTCGGTACTTCGGAATGAAGACGACTTGGTACTTACACTCCCATTCGCTGTGCTGTAGCTTCCTGTAGTTCGTCACAAGACTCCCTCTCGCGATGCTTTGAGCGGCTCACGAGGGGGAGTTTCTCATCCCGGAACTGTCAAACTTCGACTGCCTCCCCGGCAGAGCCGGGGGGACTCCCGATGGGTCTAGGCCAGCCTGACACGGACACAGGCACTCCGCCCGCCCTCGGGCCCAACGCCGAACTCAAAATGCGCCCCGCCCATAGCGCGGGCGGGCCGCCTAGCCGACTCGCCCCGCTGCCAGACTGGGGAGGATGTGCGGCCGGCGTTAAATGCCGGCGGCAATGTCCAGCTTTGTGCGCGAGGCTCGAGCGCGAGTCCGTCCACGCCGCGGTCCCGGCTTCTCAATCGCCCGCTCGACCCGATGGAGCCAACGCACGGCATCGCGCCGCGCGCGCTCTGTGAGGTGCTGCCAGCGGCGCTCGCCCTTGGCCTCGAGTCGGCCTAGCTCTTCGCTCGCGCGACGCAACAGCCGGGCTGCCTCCCGTCGCGTGCGCGCCTCGGCGACTTCCACCTGCCGCTCTAGGCGCAAAAGCCCGGGCCGTAGCCGCCGCGTAAACTGTCGCAGCGTAGGCTGAAGCTCGGCCGAGAGTCGCGCGAGTGCGGTTGCCGGGCCGCGCGCCGGGGCGACCCGACGTCGAGCGTTCTTGCGAATGGTTGCACGTGTTGCCTTGGCCATCATTTCCTCCTTAGGGGCTTTGACTGATCTCATTATACACCGATGGATGTATTCCCGACTGTTCCTCAAGCTGTGCCGCGATTTCATCAAGGCGCCACCCGGGCGCCGGAACGACGTCAGCTTCACCGCCGAGCCACGACGGTGTGTAGATCTGGACGGCCTGCGGCTGCAGTTCGCCGATAAGATCCACCCATTCTTGAACAGAATCAGCATCTGTGTTCTCGACGACACCCTCGATGAAGCAGGACTGGATTGTCATATCACGCAAGCGCGGGAGGGCTGCGATCACCGCTCCGAGGGGATGGCATGCGTCGGGGCGGCATACCCGCTCGGCCCCCGCATCCAGCTTCACAATCCTCTCGTCGAGGAGATCGAGCGCGCGCCGCACATCTTCATGACACACCATACTGCCATTCGTCACGATGCGTACCGGCACGCCTGGCCGGGCGTGACGCGCAGCGGAAAGCACCTCAGCCACGAGCGAGCCAAAACGCGGATGGAGCGTCGGCTCGCCATGACCCGAGAGAGTGATGGAGTCGAGCTGACCCGCTTCGGGCAGCGCATTCGCAAGGGCAGACCCGACCTCACCGGGTGTGGGCCAGCGTGTGCCGCGCAGCCCTGGAGGCAGGTGCCGAAACGCGCAGTACACGCAGTCGTACGTGCACACCCGGTACGGCGGGGGCAGAGGATCGACGCCGAGGGAGCGCCCGAACTGCGAGGACGAGACTGGCCCGTAGATGATTCCTTTCGCGTGCGAAGCAGCCATCATTCGCTCCAACCAGGTCCCAGGCCGGTCTTCAACTTGACTAACTGCAAGGGGCGTACCGCCACGTAAGGACCGGGCAGCAGCCTGCGCGTCGCATACTGTGGCGGGAGGTCCCAGGGTTGCCCCCCGTTCTGTGGCGCAACGCGCGGAGGGGAGGAGGGGAGGCTGGAAAGCGCGGCACATCTCTTGCTCCCCCCGAGAGAAGAGGAGGCCTAGGTATGAAAGGGCTTGTCAAAACTTGGATGACGCCAAACCCCGTGTCGATCGATCCCGGGGCATCGGCACTCGCGGCTCTCGAATCCATGGTCGAGCGGGGGATCCGACACCTACCCGTGGTGGAGGCGGGGCGCGTAGTCGGGGTGATCTCAATCAACGACCTGCGTGCCGCATTGCCCATCCCTGTGAGTCTGCGCTCCGGGGTAAGGGTTCGCGATCGCGAACTCGTCCGAGACTACGCCGTGGGCGAGCTCATGACCCACTTCCCCGAGGTGGCTCATCCGGAGAGTCCGCTCGAAGACGCCGCGCAACGCATGGCGGACAAGCGCATCGGTTGCCTTCCCGTCGTGGACGGCCAGCGCCGGATCGTGGGGATGCTTTCGAGCACAGACGCCTTGCGCGCACTCGCGAATTCGCTGTGGGCCAAGCGGGCACGCGAGGACGAGACGCGAGAGGACGAACTAAGTGGCCTTTTGGCAGAGCTTAAGGATGAGCGCACCCGGATCGAGCGCCAACTCGAGTCATGGGTGCGCAGCGAGCGGGAGCTTGCCGTGCGCGTGCGGGAGGACGGGATCGACGAAGAGGAACGGAGCGAGGAGGAACACGAGATCGGCCTCACGGATCGCCTGCGCGAGCTCGCAGCGCGTCGGCTCTCGGCAATCGATCGCGCCCTGGCGCACGCGGCAGAAGGTGTGCTCACGCTCTGCGACGTGTGCGGGAGTGACATCCCACTCGCACGGCTGCACGCCCTCCCCGGAACGACATCCTGCCTGGCCTGTGCGCAAGAGAAGGAGAATCCATCCTAGAGCGCGTGACTCGGAGCCATACCAAGCCCTGCGGACGTGCCAAGACACGGGTCTTTCTCTGGGCGGGCTGACCCGGCCGCGGGGGGCGCCAAACGCCTGGGTCATGAACGATGAGTTCAGAAGCGAAGTTCAGTTGCCCGGGAGGGAACGGCGTCTCGTGCGGGATCGCGGTAGGCTTCCATTCTTGCAAGCTTCCGGCCGAGGCCCCCGATAGAACGCTGGGGGTGAACGACTCTGGTGGGAGAGCGAATCGATGGGACGTGGTCTCTGGCACAGAGCACGCATCGGCGCGTGGGTCTCGTTGTGCATCGCCCTGCAAGCCGCGGCGGAGCAGGCTCCGCCGGCTCCCGCACCGCCTTCGTGTCTGCAGGGGCGCGATCTCATGACGCCCGCCGAGGTCGCCGAGCACCGCGAGAAGATGCGGAGTCTGCAAAGCGACGCGGAGCGCGCGGCCTTCCGCCGGGCGAACCACGAAGAAATGAAAAAGCGCGCGGCTGAGCGCGGCACCGTCCTATGCGACGAACGGGGAGTCGGGCCCACGACGGGCAGTGGTGTCCCCTCCCCAGCGAACGAAGCCCCGCCTCCGTCGAAGTGAGCGACAGGGGGCCGGTCAAATGAAGTACGTGAGCACACCTGAGCGGAATCGCGGGCTTACAGGCGTTGTACGTGTCGCTGGCTTGTCGCTGACAGCAGCAGGCGCTGGCAGCTCCTCCAGGGCGGGAATAGAGCACGCGACATCCAGAGTCGGCCACACATAAAGGCAAATTCGGGAGTGTCCTCATGCCGAGAATTTGCACCGTCTGCGTCCGGGGGTTCAAATCGCGGGGGTGCTCCGTACGATTGCCGACTCGAGGGATCACGCGCTTGCAGCCTGAATGGGTGTGGGCGGCGTAATCATGTATCCGCTCGGGTGATCATCGCCGCACCTGGCCCCCGGAAAAGCTCGATGTTTACGCAGTTGCTCGAGTTTTCGGAACGGACAGCAGGGATCGAGCAACATACTGCCGTTGCGGAAGCGGGTTTAAGCTTGTGGTGAGAAGCGATCCGTGTTGCGAGCTCCGCGCGCTCGCGAGAACGCGACGGTTGCTTCACACGATTCGCTTCCTGGGGTAGACTGAAGGAAATATGAAGCGCGATCGCACCACAAAGAAAGAGACAGTGGAAGCAAAGCGGCTCCGCTACACCGCCGTCTTCGAAACTGCCGAAGAAGGCGGATACGTTGTTTCCGTTCCGGCGTTGCCCGGGTGCTTCACCCAGGGCGAGACGATCGAAGAGGCACGTGCCATGATCGTCGAGGCGATCGAGGGCTACCTCGAAACCCTCACTACGCACGGAGAGGAGATCCCTGTCGAAGAGAGCGGCACCTTCATCGAGACGGTGGAAGCGAAGCTCTCGTCGGCATGAGCCGGTTCCCGGTTCTTCGGCCAAGAGAAATTGCCCGCGCGCTCGAGCGTGCGGGCTTTGTTTTGGATCGTATCAAGGGATCACACCACATCTACAAGCATCCGAATCAGCCGCGCGCGATCGTGATTCCCTTCCACCCAGGGACGATCAAGCCGAGCCTTCTTGCGAAGATCGTCAAGGAGGCCGGGCTCACGCGCGAGGAGTTCCTGAGGCACCTCTAGAGACCGGCGCAGCAGATTGCCAAGCCGAACGGGCAAAATCCGTACGAGTACTCGTCCGGCGGAAGGGTTGCCGGTCTGGTTCTGACGCTCGTCCCGGCGCCCGGGCGGGCGGGTTGCGACCGGGCTGACCCCGGTGCAGATGTCCTGTCCTTCGCCAAAACGCCCCAAGAAGTGACGCGAGGTTGCGTCTCGTGCATTGCGAGGGCATGCGAGGAGCGGCACCAGGCTGCAACCGTGGCGGCTCCCGGCTCTATCCGGCTCCAGCTGCGGTTGCGTGCTGACCTGGACCCGGGCGTCCGACCCCTCGGCGACGGACAACACCCGACGTGCTGCGACCGGGAGGGCGCCCACCCCCCCCGTGCCTCACCCCTGCCACGGCCAACTCGCCGCGTATACCTCGCTCACAAATAGACTGTGAAACTCCGTGGTGTCCCCAGGGGGTACAATTCGGGCTCGCGTCGTTTCTGGCGGCAGCCGGTCCCGCTTCTGAGACCCGCTCAAGAACGCCTTCCACGGTGGAACCACGGTCGGGTGTGGAGCTGCGGTAGCTACTGGCGAGGGTCAGCTAACGCGCGCCAGCAGCATCTCGCGAAACGACGTGACGTCGCGTTGCGCCGGCTCGCTGTGCTCCACGAAGTCGCGTAGCAGATCCGCGAAGCGGAGCGGCTGTTCGACGTGCAGGAAGTGTCCCGCGCCCTCGAAGATCTCAAGCCGGCTCCTCGGCAGGAGCTCGTGCGCGGCGTGCGCGTGCGCAACCGGGATGATGTCGTCGCGGTCGCCCCACACGATCAGCGTGGGGACAGCCTCGGCGAGGTAGAGGCGGTCGCGCGCGCTCACGGTTTGGCCGCCCGGGTCGATCACCGCGCGCACGGTGCGGACGAAGGCGTGGCGGTTGGGCGTCTCGGTGAGCGACGCGTAGGCGCTCCAAACCTCGGCGATGTGCGGCGCGCGCACGCCGCGATCGCGGAAGAAAGCGATCACCCTCTCGCCGACGCGGCGCGCGAAGCGGGGGAAGAGCACCGGCATCAGGTACTCGGCACCGGGCAGCGCCATTGCGCGCAGCACGGGGCTGACCTCGCGGCCGAGCCCCCCGCTGCCGACCAGCACCAGCCGCTCGCACAGCTCGGGGTGCTGGTACGCGAGCTGCATCGCGATTCCGCCGCCGAGCGACTGACCGACCAGCGTCGCGCTCTCGATGCCGAGTGCGCCGACAAGCAGGTCGCGTAGGCCGCTCGCGTAGGCACCGAGCGAGTAGTCAGAGATCGGCTTCGCGGACTCCCCGTGTCCCAGAAGGTCGGGCGCGATCACGGTGTAGTCGCGCGCGAGCAGCGGCATCACCTCAAGCCAGGTGCGCGAGCTGCCCGCCATGCCGTGGATGAGCAGGATGACCGGGCCGCAGCCCGCCATGCGGTAGCCGACCGCGTGGCCGTGGATCATGACGTGTCGGACTTCCAAGGTCTTCCCACCTCGTGGATACGCGCGGTCAACGGAGCGGAGCGAGTGACTGCCAGCGCTATGCCTTCCGGCGGGCGGCTCGCTTGCCCTCGTCACCCTTTCGGTCGAGCAGGAAGTAGCCGGGCAGGTCCATAGCGCGGAAGACGGGGCGCAGCGTGGCGGGCAGGTGCGTCTCGGCGGCGCCGAAGGCGACGATCCGCGGGCTCCGTAAGGCCACGCGCCGCCCCCGCTGCTCGATCTCGCCCTCGTGGGCAGCGAGCAGGTTGCGCGCCCAGTCGACGTCGCGGCCGTAGGTCATTGGGATCGCGAAGCCCTTTGCCGAGGGGAAGGCCAACACCGGCGTGCGGTAGGGTCGGCCGCTCTTGCGCCCGACGTGGTGCACCACCGCAAGCGGGGGAACCAGCCACGCGAAGGTCCGCATCAAGGGGTTGGTGACGACACGGTTCACCCGGCGCATGAATCGCGGCAGGTTCATGCTGGCATTCTACCCCAGCGACGAGCCCTCTCCCACGTCGATCGCTCGCTGCCCTCAGTGCGCTGTCCCTGCTGAAAATGTCATCGGTCCTTGGAAGCGCCGCCGGCGATTCCTAACGGCAGCCGATACCGGTGGCTCGCCATTATCGATCGGGCCCGGTGCGCTCGCCTGGAAGCGACTCAGACTCCTTGTCCGGCCGGGGTGATCACCCTCTCTTGAGATCGGGTTCGAGGAAGGCCGCCATTGAGCGCGACACAGACGCAGGTGCCCTGCCTCTCGAGAGAGACGTGCCACGAAGGCGAGTCCGGAGCGGAGGCGCTCTGGCCCTCTTTACGTGGCTTCTCGCCAGGCGTAGCGGTGATGGAGGCCGCCCAGCCGGCGATGCGCGACGACTCGGGCTCGGGCACTCGGCCGCGGTTGCACCGAGCGCGTGTCCGGAGCGTCCTTGTCCAGCGCGAGATGGCAGCGATCGCGCGCATAGTAATCGAGGTAATCCCGAAGGAGGCGCCGGAGATGGCGCTCATTCAGGATCACGACGCGATCCAATAGCTCCCTCCGGCAGCTCCCGATCCAGCGCTCTGCGACGCCGTTCTGCCAGGGACTCCGCGCTGCGATCCGCTTCGGCTCGATGCCCATGGCCTGAATCGTCGAGATCACACTTTGCGAGAAGATCGAATCTCGGTCGAACACCAGATAGGACGGTGCGCTGTCGTACGGGAACGATTCGCGAAGTTGCTGCACCACCCAGGGTGCGGTCGGGTGCTCCGTGATATCGAAGTGGACGATCTTCCGGCGCCCGTGGCGGATCAGGAACCACGTCACGGTAGGCACCATGAAGAAGTCCATCGCTGCCAGCACCTCGCGGTGATTCCGAAGGAACGTCCCCCACTCTCGGAGCACTCCCCTGCCCGGCCGGATCCGCGGCAGATACCGCGACACGGTCCGCTCGGAGACGCTGAAGCCGAGCTTGGCGAGCTCCCCGTGGATGCTGGGCGCGCCCCAGGTCGCGTTCTCGGACGCCATCTGCACGATGAGCTCGCGAACATCCGGGGCCAGTCGCGGCCGTCCCGGCGCTCGCGAGAGAGCGGTCCAGTAGCGCTGGAAGGCCTTCCGATGCCAAGCCACGACGGTCTCTGGCTGGACGACGAGGAGGGCATCCTGCCAGCGGTTCCACGTCCGCCGCAGTGCCACCCAGAGCATGCGCTCTTCCGGCTGGAGTCGGGGAAGAGGCTTCGCCTGGATCAGGGCGTTGATCTGCTGACGCAGCGCCACGTTCTCGAGCAGGAGGTCGGAGCGCGAGCGGCCCAGCGCCCGAAGGCTGTTGAACAGGACAGTGAGGACGAGACGCAAGGCTTTCATGGGAGACGATGCTGGCGCGGGGGTTGCGGTCCGTTCAAGGGGCGAGGTGAGTCGATTGTCGGGTAGCCTCTCGCCTCAGGCCGGAATGCTGAGCGATTTCAACAAGTACGAGTATTGGCGAAGGACAGACGCAATCGATCGGCTCCCGCTACGTCCCGCTGCGGCAGGCCACGCGACATACAACGGCGACGCTTTTCAGGCGAGGCGGTGCGGCGCTGACGGATGTGCAGCAGCTCCTAGGCCACACGTCGACGCAGAACACGGCGCGATACGTTCACGACCAGGGCGCGGCACTCGTACCGCTGATGAGGCCAGAGAAGTGGGATTTGTCGCTGGCTTGTCGCTGGACCTCAAAACACAAGAAAATGTCTAATAAAGTCGGATACTTACGAAAGTGGCCTCAGATGAAGTACATGTGGAAGTCGGAGTGCGCACGGCGCACGCTGGAGCGCTGCGCCTCGCGGCACATCGCCTCCAGGTTCGTGCGCGCGAGGACGTCCGCGATGCTCTCCGAAAGGATCGGCCACAAGAAGGATGGCCGGTACGATGTAGGAGAGCGCCTGTCCCCACCGATGCGCCGGCGCGTCCTCGCCCCTCGGCCGTCGAGTGGACCTTCTATGGCCTCCACAATGTCCCGCAGGGTGATCTCGGCTGGGCGTCGCGCAAGCGTGTAGCCTCCTCCAGGCCCGCGCTTGCTCTGAACGAGCCGGGCGCGGCGAAGGCGCTGGAAGATCTGTTCGAGGTAGCGGGCGGGAATGCCCTGACGCTCGCTGATCACCCGGATTTGGACCGGGTCGCCTTGCCCGTTGTACGCGAGGTCGAACACTCCGCAGACGGCGTATTGCACCTGGAGGGATAGCCTCATCGCGGGTTGCAGTCTGCAAGAATGAGCCCCGCGATGCCATCGAAAACCTGGCGCGAGGGCTTGGCGCGGCAAGCGCCTGGGAGATCGGCTGGCGGCGCCCCTCGCTCTTCGACTTCGCCCTGCGCCAAGGCTACCTATTGCTGCGCACGAAAGCGGGAGAACGCGTCCGGGTGCCGACCCGCGGGTCCGTCGACGAACTGGTAGAGAGGGCGCGCGCGGCCGAGGGCGTGGCGCTCCCCCGGCGCGAGAGACTGCCCGCCAGGGGATGGTCGTCGTGGAGCGCGGGATGATCCGGCCCGCCCCTTTACCCGAGGCCACCGAGCGATCCTTGGCGAACGCGCGGCGTTCGGTGCTGATCGTGCTTGGCGCCTGTGGCCTTGGGGTCCTCGCGATGACGTCCGGCAAGCCGCGGCCGCTGCAAAGCGCGACGGATTCCCTGATCACGACGGTGGTGATCGTTCTGGCCGTTGGAGCCATTGCGGCACGTCAGCTCGCAGCGCGGCGCGTTCAACCGCAGACTCGAGCGCGCTGTCTCCTCGCAGCGTACGGCTTCGCCGCGGCCCTCGGGATCGCCGGCCTGCTCTTCGCTGTCGCGACGGGCGATGTGCCTCGGGGAATCGGCTACGTGCTAGCGGGCGCAATCTTCGCTTTGGCGGGAATGCGGATCGATGGCGCTGCCCCGAAGCGGAGCTCCCGTTAGTGGCGTGTCTCGCGCTTGCGCAGCCGGTCGTCGAGGAGCTCGAAGTAGAGCAGCACAAGCACGTGTTGCAAGGTGCGCGGCAGGCAGGAGATGAATTCGCGCGCGATGTCGGGCGAGGGAAGCTCGAGCACATGCTGCACCGCAGACTGGATCTCCGCGAGATGCTCATCCACGATCCGGCGAAGGCTTTTCGCATCCTGCTCGAAAGCCTCGGCGATCAGGGGGGTGTCAAAGAGCAGGTGGATGCCGCGCTCTCCGCAGTCGAGCAGCCGTTGCGCTTGCATGCCGGCCTCCCGCACCCCGCACTCTCCTGGCGGGCCCTCTTCGGTCTCCACCTCCTCATCGGAAGGCAGGGGCGCGAGATTGAATCGGGTCTGTTGCACGAGAATTGCCGGTGAGCTGGGAGCGCACCCGGAGCTTCTTCCCTGTGATCAAGGAGCTCGTGTACCTGAACCATGCGGGCGTCGCGCCGATCTCGACCCGTGTCGAGGAAGCGCTCCAGCGTTTCGCGGCCGAAGCTGTGCATCGCGGTGCCTTTGCGTACGAGAAATTCTACGAAGCCGAGATCGAACGCGTACGAGGGCGTGCCGCGGCCCTGATCGGGGGAAAACCCGAGGAGATCGCTTTCGTCAAGAACACGACCGAGGGGCTCGGCCTCGTCGCTGCGGGACTTGACTGGCGCCCGGGCGATCGGGTCGTGACGTGCGACCTTGAGTACCCCTCGAATGTCTACCCGTGGTGGTCGCTCCGGGATCGCGGCGTCGAGACGGTCATGCTGCGCGGGCAGTCCGGCCGACTGCCCCTCGACCGGGTCGAGGACGCGCTGCGAGCTCCTTCGGTGCGGCTCCTCGCACTATCTTCCGTCGAGTTCGGGAGCGGGTTCCGCCAGAATCTGCCGGCGCTCGGGCGGTTGTGCCGCGAGCGTGGCGTGCTCTTCTGTGTCGATGCGATTCAGAGCCTTGGCTGTCTTCCGCTCGACGTAGAGGCTTGTGGGATCGATTTCCTCTCCGCCGATGGCCACAAGTGGCTCCTCTCGGTTGAAGGCTGCGGCATCTTCTTCTGCGCGCGGCGGGTGCTCGATTGCCTGGCACCGCGGGTGATCGGCTGGCACAGCGTGACCGACGATCACGACTACGACCGCTACCATCTCGATCTCAAGCCCACCGCGAGCCGCTTCGAGGAGGGGACGCCCAACGCACCCGGGATCTTTGCCATCGGCGCCGCCATCGACCTTCTGCTCGAGCTCGGAATCGAGGCGATCGCCGAGCGGATCCTTGCGCTCACCGATCGCCTCGTGGTCGGCCTAGAGCGCCGCGGAGCGCTCGTTCGCAGCCCCCGTGGGCCTGGCGAGCGGTCGGGGATCGTGTCCTTCGAGTGGCCTTCCGAAGAACCGAGACGCACCGCGGCGCGCCTGCGCGCGCGCCGGATCTTCGTGGTGGCCCGGCGCGGCGGCGTTCGGGCATCGCCGCACTTCTACAACAGCGAGGCCGAGATCGACGCGCTCGTGGAGGCGCTCTAGGCGCGACCTCGGTAGATTTCGCCCGTGCTGCTTCGCCTCGACGGCATCTCCAAGGGCTTCGCCGGGCGCACGCTCTTCTCCGGTGTGGACCTCGACGTGCGCGCGGGCGACCGCATCGGCCTGGTGGGCCCGAACGGCGCCGGGAAGACGACGCTTCTACGCATTGCGGCGGAGGATGAGGCACCCGATGCCGGACGCGTAGCCGTTTCGCGCGGGGTCCGGGTGGGCATGCTGCGCCAGGAGATCGATCCGACGCTTGATCGTCCGGTGCGCGAGGAGGTTGCGTCGGTCTTGGCAAGGCTCGACGCGCTGGAGCGGGAACTCCGCGACCTCGAGGCCGAGATCGCACGCGCCGGCAGCGGCGAGGTCTCCACCGAGGTCGCCGCGCGCTACGACCGCGCGCGTGCGGCATTTGAGCTGGGCGGAGGTTTCGAGCGCGAGGCACGGGTCGAGCGAGTGCTCGCGGGCCTTGGCTTTGAGCCCGATGACCGTGGGCGTCCTCTTCGCTCCTTTAGTGGCGGCTGGCTGATGCGCGTCGAGCTCGCAAAACTCCTGCTCTCGGCGCCGGACATTTTGCTCCTCGACGAGCCGACGAACCACCTTGACCTGCCTTCGATCCAATGGTTCGAGGAAACGTTGGCCGGCTTCCGGGGCGGCGTCATCGTGATTTCTCACGACCGCACCTTCCTTCGTCGACATGTGTCGCGAGTGCTTGAGCTCGAAGGCGGACGCTGCACGCTTTACGAGGGGAGCTATGACCGCTACCTCGCTCAGCGCGAGGAGCGGCGCACCCAGCTCCTCGCCCGAAGGGCATCGCAGGACCGCGAGATCGCGCAGGTGGAGCGCTTCATCGAACGCTTTCGATACAAGGCCTCCAAGGCGCGACAAGTTCAGAGCCGGCTCAAGGCATTGGAAAAGGTCGAGCGAATCGTGGTGGAGGCGCCGTCGCGGCGGCGGCTGCGCTTGCGGATCCCGCCGCCAGAGCGTG
>DATFYN010000405.1:0-6362 GCA_035315025.1 Myxococcota bacterium | reverse complement strand
CTAACCCTGGGGCACACAGGCTCCAATGCTTGACGGGGCATGACTGCCGAGGCCTCGCCTCCGCCTACATGCCAGACGCAGCACCCAGTTTCACCCCTGAATGATCCGCCGAACGGCGGGGGCGGAACTAACCCGAGAGCCCCCCGGCGCTCACGTCGTCCACGAGGCTGCCGCGGCTCGTAGGCGCTCTCGCCTCCGACGGCGCCTTGGGTGTCGCGCCCGTGCGCAGCCGCTCGCGCAGGGCGGCTTCACTGAGCTGAGCGGGTCGAGTGGTCGCACAGAAATCGAGGAGAACCTCCACGAAGCGCCGCATGTCGTCTCTGTAGGGGAAATGACCTGCGTTCGGGAACACCTCGAGCCGGCTGCCAGCAATCTGCTCGTGCGCCGCATAGGCATGCCGGACGGGGATGAGAGGGTCTCGCTTTCCCCACACGATAAGGGTCGGCAGCTCCTCGGCGAGATACAGTCGGTCGCTCGCACTGACCCGCTGACCGCCTGCATCGAGGATGCTGCGTACGGTCGCGAGAAAAGCCCGACGAGCGTCGGCGTCGCCGAGGGAGGCGAATCCCTGCCACACCCCTTCGAGATCGGCACCGGCGCGGAGTCCAAGCCGTCCGAGCCACCGGGTGGCCTGCGCGACCACGTTGCGTGTGCCCTCCGCGCAGAGCCAGGGCAGCACGATCCCCGCACCCGGGAGAATCGCCGAGCGGAGGAGGGGATGGACCTCGCGTCCCAAGCCGCCGCTTGACACGAGGACGAGGCGCTCGCACCGGTCGGGAAACTGATAGGCGAACTGCATCGCGATCCCGCCGCCGAGGGAGTGTCCGACGAGGGTTCCTCGTTCGAACCCAAGCGCACCGAGCAGGTCCCGCAGCATGTTCGCGTACCCGCCAAGAGAGTAGTCGCCGGGCGGTTTCGAGCTGTCGCCGTGGCCGAGAAGGTCGGGAGCCACGATCGTGTACCGCTGGCGCAGGCCCCAGGCCACTTCTTCCCAGGTCGAGGACCTCCCTGCAATTCCATGGATCAGGACGAGCAGTGGCCCACTGCCCGCGCGGCGAAAGCTGACACGGTGACCATGCAGCCTGATCTCGGACTGGTCCATTCCCCCTCCTCTAGCTCGGAGCGTGAGTCGCATCCACGGCGGACGAACCGAAGGGTAGCCAAACGCCTGGGACGCGGGAACCGTCGATCACCGGAGCGGCCCCGCACGAGTGGCGCGCGCTCACAAATCCCCGCGAATGCTGAGACGACAGCACCCGTGCCTGAGCCCGATCGAGTCTCGACGCGCGCTTCTCACAGGAGCGTCCAGAAGGCGGCTCAACGCGCGTGCGCGTGCACTGCCTTCTTCGATCCGGTCGGCTGCACCCGCCGGTGCGGGAGCTGACCTGCGAGGAGTTCTTTGGCGATCTTGGCCACTTCTTCGTTGACCTTGCGGATCAGGTCGTACATCGCGCCGATCCTTGCCTCTTGGACTTTGCGGGCGCCTCTCACCGCGTCCTCAAAGAGATCCAGTCGCTCGAGTACATCGAGGGGCAGGTTCGCGATCGCTTTGTGGATCTCCTCCACCGAGCTTGCTCCGCCATCAATTTCCCTTTGCACCAACTGGACGAGCTTTCTCATCTCGGAGCGGACCTCACCTGTCTTCTTCTTGTTCTGGGTCATCTCTCTTCCCCGTCTTTGTGCGGCCTTGCCGCGGGTTATCGGGAAGCGGTTAGTGCATCGAACATGCCACGTGGCAAATGCGATAGGGATGCCGGCACGATGCCTGCGGGCGCAGAGTGTGGCTCGCCTTCCCATGAACGGAGAGGCCCTGGGGCAGCAAGCCACGGTTCAATAGGGAGGGGAGCCATCTTCATCCGCTCGAGAACCGGCGCTGCGCAACGGATGGCCATAGCGCGCCGCTTTTCCCCATCGCAGCGGTCGCGCAGGAGCGCCTCCTCCCTTCGGTGATACGCTTCGGGGGACAATGGCCCTCGGCTCGCCCAATCCCCCGCCCCTCCGGACCGCAGTGCAAGTCGCATTCGACACGGCGGCGAGCGACTACGACCGCACGCGCCGACAGCTCGTCCCGTGCTTCGACGACTTCTATCAAACGGTGGTGGAGCGCCTCCCATTCGCCAGCGGCGACGCACCGCGAGTCCTTGACCTCGGCGCAGGCACCGGCCTCCTCGCCGCCAGGATCCTCGCGGCACACCCGAGCGCCGACCTTACGCTCGTAGACGTGGCAGGGGCGATGCTCGTGCAGGCCCGCGAACGTCTCTCCCGGCCAGCCGAGGAAGGGCGGGCGCGTTTCTCGATCTCTGATCTGGCGCGGGCAGAGTTCCCAGGTCCTTTCGATGCGGTCGTGTCAGCGCTTGCAATTCATCACCTAGAGGCCGCTGTGAAGCAGCACCTCTTCGCTCGGATTCATCGAGCGCTTCGGCCAGGCGGCGTCTTTCTCAACGCAGACCAAGTCCGCGGTTCCACCCCGCGCCTTGAGCGGATCAACGCGGCGGCATGGCTTGCACAGGTGCAAGAACGCGGGGTCTCTCAAACGGATCTCGCCGCCGCACAAGAGCGTATGCGGTTCGATCGGACAGACACGCTCGAGGACCAGCTCGTCTGGTTGCGGGAGGCAGGGTTTCAAGACGTAGGATGCTTCTTCCAGCATTACATGTTTGCGGTGTTCGGTGGCTTCAAGGCCGAAGCGTTCACCCCGGAGTTCGATTCCGGCGGGGACGCTGACCGCGTCTAATGCCACGGGCTGCTCCTCGCCCGCGCAGTCGGGCACGGAGAAGCGCGTGCTACCCCCGCGATGAGCTAGAAGCGCAGGGCTAGGTACTCCACGCCACGGGACAGGAAGCCGGGTCGCCACTCTTCGCGACCCGCGTCAGGGGTTGAGAAAGACGGCGGGATCGCGGTTCGCGGGCCCGAGGAGAAGCCCGATTTCCTCGCCCTTGGGAATGCGGTGGCCTCCAATTTCGGCGTCTTCAGCCAGTACCCGGGAAGCGGCCTGTACCGGCGAGTCGAAACGCAGGCATTCCTCCACAGCGTTGGCCAGGCGCTCGAGCTCCCCGCCGAAGCCGAGCGAGCTCGCTCGGGTGGCGCCAGGGCGAGGCCGCCGTTTCCAATGAGGTTCGTCGTCGCCTCGTGCCCGGCGCCGAGGAGCAGAACGCTTGTCCCTAAGATCTCGTCTTCGGTAAGCGAATCGTCCTTCTCCTGCACCGCGAGCATCTCGGAGAGCAGATCGTCTCCCGGCTGCGCGCGGCGCTGTGCCATCACCTTTCGCAGGTAGTCCACGAATTCACTGGCGCTCGTCACGGCGCGCGGCGCTACCGGTGCGGCGATCGACCCGTCGAGCATGAGAGCGAGATCGTCGCTCCAGCGTTTGAGCTCCTTGTAGTCCTCAAGGGGGATTCCAAGGAGATCGGCGATCAGATCCATTCCGCCGTCATCGGCGCAGGCGCCCAGGAGCTCCTCCACCACGGCTTCGATCCGGGGTCGCAGACGCTCCACCACGCGGGGAGTGAAAGCCTTGTTCACAAGACCGCGAAGGCGCGTATGGTCCGGCGGGTCGCGAAACAGCCTCGTGTGAGCGTGCGCGCAAAGCGCGGGCCAACGGATGGAGCGTCTCGGCCCTAACCCCGGCGGAAGCGGCGTGGGTCGAGGCTGAAAGGGGCGATCCACGAGGCGCGCGGATGCCTCAGCACTCCCGCGACATCCGCCCAGCGCGTGAGCAGCCACAAACGAACCCCACGCTCCTCGTGGCGCGAGACCGGCTCCTCTGCCCTCAGTCAGCTCGTAGAACGGGTAGGATTCGCACGAAAGGCAGGCGAGCGAACGTCAAGCTCTACACCCATCAAGGAGGCTCCTCTGCGTCGCGCGGACGGATCCTAATCTCCTGGAGGTGACGCTCACCACCCGCAGATCAAGGATGGCGAAGATGCGCAAACGCACCCATGCACGCGCCCGCGGTAGATCACGAGGCGATCGGTGACGAACAGGCACAGGTCCGTTTCCTTCGCAGGCCTGTGAGCCGTTCTTGCAGAAAGTGGCCTCGCGATGCATCTTGAAATCGTCGGCCTTCGGCCGGCCGGCGCGTGGCATCGGGCCCGCGCCGAAGCTCCGCGGGGAGCGCAAGAGCCCCCGCGAGAGGAGTCCTCGGATGCATTCATTCTTCTCTCGGCATTGGCACCGTCACGCCGGCCCTTCTGCTTTCGCCTACGCAGGTTGCGGCCCCTCGCCCCGATGGAAGCCCGAATGGGGTCAGGAAGAGTTCGGTCGAACCCAGCGATTCGCAAGCCGGCGCTTCGATGACGACGACGTCTTCGGTGGCGTTGGATTGGGCGTGCGAAGGCCGCTGCGATTTCTCTCCTGGCGGCTTGAACTCTCGGCCGAGCAGACCACGTCCCTCGCGCGGATTCTCGAGAGACTGAAGCTCGAACGGGCTCAGGCCTCCCTCGACCAGCGAAGGGCGGCTGCGGAACTCGCCGATGCCCTGGAGGCGGGCGAGTTCGGTAGAACGCAGGTCAGTGCCGCGGGTGAACGCCGAGCGGCGGCCGCCTGGCGGGTCGAGGAGGCGGTTGCGAAGGCCCTCGAGGAACTGCACGCACTCCTCGACGCCGAGCAACGCGGACAGCTTGCAGAGTTGATTCGCGCCGGTTCAATCCGCATCTAGCGGTCGGCGAGCACGGCCCGCCCCCGATCCGTGGGGGGCGGACTGTGGGAGGCCGGCGTCGGGCAGCGATCTGTAGGGGAGCTCGCTGGGACACTCTCCGACGCCGGCACTCGCAAGAAGTCCCGGACACGCCATCCGCGCGAGGGGGCTGGCGTATGCCCGGGAGCCCAAAGCGTTGAGGTCCTGGGCATCGATCGCAGCAGAGAAACCGGCGCCCGGGCCCACCTTCAGCGTTTGGATTCCGGTGGGAAGGATTCGCTTGGCGAACTCGCGGCGCCGGCTACCTCATGCGTTGCTGCGGTCCCTGTGATCAATACATGGCAGAAGAGAAGTTGGTTACGCGAGCGCAGGAGCCCGTCCTCGGCGCAAGAGAGGCGCGGCCAGGGCCGGCACAATCGGCGGAGCCTCTCCGTTGAGGACTCGGCGTGAGCGGTTCCTTCGGACGGGAGCCGGGCGCGCACAAGACGGAGGGAGCTCCCCTGCGATCCTGACTAGCGGGGCGCTTGTACGCTCTCTCCCCGGGGAGCAGCGCCGCGGGGGGGGGGTCGCCGCTTGACCTCCGGAAGCGAATCGCCGACGCCTCCTGCTGCAGAACACTCTGGGAGACAGCATGGATCTCGTGACCCTTCAGCCAATCGGCATTGTGCGGAGCGGCCGTGTGGAAGCGATTGACGACGGGTGGGACGAGGTCGCAGCGAGCATCGTGCTCGACCCGAATCGGTTCGAGCCCGATGCGCTCTTGGGTCTCGACGCATTTTCACACATTGAAGTTGTCTACTATTTCCATGGCGCCGCGGCGGAAAGGGAGGAGATCGGGGCGCGCCGACCTCGGGGCCGGCCGGATTGGCCACTCGTCGGCATCTTTGCGCAACGCGGGAAGAACCGCCCCAATCGCCTCGGGGTCACCATCTGTCGATTGTTGGCGGTGGAGGGCCTTACGATCCGCGTGGAGGGCCTTGACGCGATCGAAGGGTCGCCGGTACTGGATATCAAGCCCTACATGTCTGGCTTTGCGCCGCGCGGCCCGCTGCGAGAGCCGCGCTGGGCGAAGGAACTGATGGCGGGCTATTGGGGTGAGCGCCGAGCGCGCTCCGATCAAAGCCGATAGAGAGGCGTCGGGCGGTCGAAGGTCGACCTGAAGCCTCGAGGTGGCCTCCAAAGCAACTTCCAGATCAGGGAAGCAACGCCCTGGCGTGTCGCAATCGAAAAGGGCCGAATCCCCCGAATTGGCTTGCCCATTCCATCGCCGCCGTTAGCTCTGCGGCTCACCCGGCAGCCAAAGAGTAAACACTGCTCCGCCCTCCGGTCGATTCTCGGCGTCGAGGCGACCACCATGGCGTCGCGCGAGTTCCCAGCACAGGCTCAGCCCGAGACCGAGATTGGAGCTCGGTCGCCGCGTTGTATAGAATGGCTCGAACACGCGCGGGAGATCGCGATCGGAGATGCCCGGGCCTTGGTCCGCGACGCGTACCGCGACTCCGCCCTCCGAAGGACGGAGCTCGATTTCGATCCGCACATCCTCTCCGCCCATCTGTCTCGCGTTCAGGATCAAGTGGAGAACGATGTGGGTGATGTCACTCTCAGAGGCGAGGACGCGGGGGAGGGGAGCCGGAGTGTGCGCAACAAGCGCCGCTTGTCCTTTGCCAAGACCTCCCAACGCGACCGCCTTTTCGACAGCGGAATGGATGTCGACCAAGCCCGGTTC
>DATFYN010000404.1:0-2067 GCA_035315025.1 Myxococcota bacterium | reverse complement strand
GATACGGTTTCTGCGGGAGGAAGAGCGTGCGGGCGGCAGCGGGAAGCGCGATGCGACCACGACCGAAAGGCCAGATCCCAGCGATCGCGCGGAAAAGCGTGCTCTTGCCCGCGCCCGACGGGCCGGAGATGAGCACGGACTCGCCGGCCCGCAGCGATGCGTGCGCACCGTCAAGGAGGTGTCGGCCGTCGGGCAGCTCGAGCGTGAGACCGTCGAGCGAAAGACTCGATGCCTCGCCCTCGGCCCGGCGGATGCCCGTGCGGCTATCCTCGAGATCGTGGGCACGCTGGGTGGCCTGGCGGAAGCCCGCGAGCCGTTCCACGACCGCGCGCCACTCTGCAATGTCGATGTAGGCATCCACGAAGTAGCTGAGAGAGCTCTGCACCTCGCTGAAGGCGGAGGCCGTCTGCATGAGGCCGCCGAGCTGGATTGCGCCCGAAAAGTACCGCGGCGCTGCCATGATGTACGGAAACACGACCGCCGCTTGGCCGTAGCCCGAGGTGAACCAGGTGAGGCGCTTTTGCGCCTTCATGATCTGCCACCAGTTCTCGACCACGGCGCCGAACTGTCCGAGGAAGCGACGACGCTCGTCGGGCTCACCGCGGTAGAGCGCTACCCCCTCGGAGTTTTCGCGGAAGCGAACCAGACCAAAACGGAAGTCGGCCTCGAAGCGCTGCTGGTGGAAGTTCAGCCCCACGAGCGGGCGACCGATCTTCGCCGTGAGCCACGTGCCAAACAGCGCGTACACCAGTGCGACGTAAACCATGTAGCCCGCGATCGACCAGTCGCGACCGCCGAGGCGGAACTCGAGCACACCGGAGAGGCCGTATAGGATCGTCACGAACGAGACGAGGTTCACAGACTCGCGCAACAGGCCGAGGCCGAGGCGCAAGGTCAGCATGACGAACGCCTTGATGTCCTCCGTGATGCGCTGGTCCGGGTTGTCGGTGCCACTGTCGACGAGCTGCATTTTGTAGTAAGCGCGGCTCTGTAGCCAGCGATCGAGACTGTGCTCGGTGAGCCAGCGCCGCCAGCGGATCTGGAGCATCTGGTTCAGATAGAGCTGGTAGACGGCGGCGGCGATGAAGGCCGCGGCGAGCCCACCGAAGATCGCAAGCTGGCGCCAGAATGCCGGCAGGTCCTTGTTCTGGATCGCGTTGTAGAAGGCTGCTCGCCAGAGATTGAGTAGCACGTTCAGGCCGACCATCCCGAGGTTCAGCGAGACGATGACGGCAAGCAGGCCTAGCCCCTTCCAGCGATCGTCGCCTCTCCAGTAGGGCGCAGCGATCGCGCGGAGCTCGCGGACAAAGACACGAAGCGACGTTCGGGCAGTGGCATCCATGGCCGCGGAAGGTGTCCAGTCGAAAGCGCCTCGGCCACGCCGCACCTTTACGGTCCTTCACTTGCGATCCGGTAGACCCCCTTGCGCGATGCGGTCTCGCGGCGCAGTTTCGATGTCTGAGATGCCCACAATGAACCCGCGACGGAGCGCCGGACGCTGGCTCGCGTGCGCCCTGCTGATTGCCTGTTGGACCCAAGCCGGGGCGGTCGTTGTGCACCACCACGTCCCAGCGCTTCTCGGTGAGCACTCGACTGGCGGAAATAGCGGCGGGCAGCACGACCCGGCCACATGCGTCCTCTGCCACTTCATCTCCCAGCTCCGGGCCCAATGTGGTTCGCCGCCGTCTCTCTCTATCCCGCTGTGCAGCGAGGTGGTTTTGGTCCTATCGGAACTCGCCGCCGTCCTGCCGGCGCAGCCCCCTTGCCACAGCCACGCCCCTCGCGCGCCACCCAGCTCTCCGATCGCCTGATGTGACCGCTGCGCCCTTCGGGCGCACGTCACACACCCGCGTGTCCGCTGTCAAAGACCCGTCGCTCCCCGTTTTCAAGAAACCGCGAACGGATAGGCGGGCCGCGATCTCCGCTGGAAGATCGACGAACGGAGCAGCGGGGGCAGAGCGAGCACGGTGCGGTCACGACCCGCCAAGCCCCGCGACTGGGCGGCGGCCAACCTCCCATTTCCTTCTGGATCGCTAAGCCAGAGAGTGGGGCGCGTGATCGATCGGA
>DATFYN010000403.1:0-17848 GCA_035315025.1 Myxococcota bacterium | reverse complement strand
GCCAGCTCGCAGGTCCGCCTCACCCGCTGCAGAGGGCTGGTGAACACGCGTACTGGCTTGAGGCCCCCCAGCCGCTCTCCCAGACGTTGCGCATTGCGCTCGCCGCGCTCGGTCAGCGGGAGATCGGTGAGGCCCGTGTGCTGGCCCGATAGGGTCCAAGCCGTCTCACCGTGCCGGGCCAGGTAAGCGACAGGCAGCGTTTCACTCATGACATGTCTCCCACATCACCGTCTTTCGCTCGCGCTGGCTCTCAGAACGGCCACTGCCAGTTCATGGCATCCGGACGATCCACGCCGAACTCGTAGGCGTAGTTTTCGCAGGCGATCTGCTCGTTCAGCAGGGCCTCGCGAGCGCCGGCTCCCGTCACGCGGAAACGAGGCATCCGGTCGATGGCATCGATGGCTAGGCTGAAGCGGTCTGTTTGATTTCGGATGGCCAGCTCAAGGGGTGTATTGATATTGCCCTTTTCCTTGTAGCCGCGCACGTGAATGTGGTGCTGGCCGGGCCGGCGGTAGGTGAGGCGATGGATCAACCACGGATAGGAGTGAAAGTTGAAGACAACCGGCTTTTCGCAGGTGAAGAGCGCTTCGAACTCCCGGTCTGTCAATCCGTGCGGGTGCTCCGTGTTCGGCAGCAGCTTGAAGAGATCCACCACATTTACGAACCGCACCTTCACGTCGGGCAAGTGCTGACGAAGGAGAGCCGTGGCGGCCAAAGACTCCATCGTCGGTAAATCGCCACAACTCGCCATGATGACGTCAGGCTCGGCGCCCTGGTCGTTGCTTGCCCAATCCCAGATGCCGGCGCCCTTCTTGCAGTGCGCGATCGCCGCCTCCATGTTCAGGTACTGCAGATGCACCTGCTTGTCCGCCACAATCACGTTCACGTAGTTGATGCTCCGCAAGCAGTGATCGGCGACCGAAAGCAGGCAGTTGGCATCCGGCGGGAGGTAGATCCGGACCACGTTCGGGCTCTTGTTGACGGCCACGTCGAGGAATCCTGGGTCCTGATGCGTGAACCCATTGTGGTCTTGCCGCCATACGAGTGCGGTGATCAGCAGGTTGAGGGACGACACTTTGGCACGCCAGGGCAGCTCATTGCACTTTTCAAGCCACTTCGCGTGCTGGTTAAACATCGAGTCGATGACATGGATGAAGGGCTCGTAGCTGTTCAGGAGGCCATGCCGGCCGCTGAGAAGGTACCCCTCGAGCCACCCTTCGACGGTGTGCTCGCTCAGTATCTCCATCACGCGGCCGTTTGGCATAAGCTCACCGCCGTCGGAGTCTTCTTGGAAGTACTCCCCCATCCAGACCTTCTTGGCGACCTCATAGAGCGCCTCGAGTCGGTTGGATTGCGTCTCGTCCGGCCCAAAGACGCGGAACTTTTCCATGTTCCGGCGCATGACTTCCCGCAGAAAATTGCCAAGGGTGGGGACGTTCCCCGCGAGCGTCGCTCCGGGTTTCTTGACCTCGACCGCAGATTTGCGGAAGTCGGGCATGTCGAGGGGCTTGCGCAGGAGGCCGCCGTTGGCGATTGGGTTCGCGCTCATGCGCCGCGGTCCCTTGGGGGCCAACGCCTTTAACTCGGGGATGAGCCGACCGGTTTCATCGAAGAGTTCTTCGGGCTTGTAGCTGCGCATCCAGGTTTCAAGCAGCTTCAGGTGATTCGGGTTGGTGGCAATGTCCGTGATCGGGATCTGGTGCGCCCGCCAGAAGCCTTCCAGGTAGTGCCCGTCGACCTGCCGCGGAGCGGTCCAACCCTTGGGGCTTCGCAGGACGACCATCGGCCAACGCGGCCGGACTGCCTCGCCCGTCTGGCGTGCCTCTTCCTGGATCTTGCGAATTGCCAGGACGCAATGCTCCAGGGTCTCAGCCATCGCCTGGTGCATGGTTTGCGGATCACTGCCCTCCACGAAGTACGGGGTGTATCCGTACCCAACGAACAGGGCCTCGAGCTCCTCGTGACTGATGCGGGCTAAGACAGTCGGGTTGTTGATTTTGTAGCCGTTGAGATGCAAGACCGGCAGCACGGCCCCGTCGGTAATTGGATTGAGGAACTTGTTGCTATGCCAACTGGTAGCCAGAGGACCTGTCTCGGCCTCGCCGTCGCCAACCATGACAAGCGTGATCAGGTCTGGATTGTCATAGACCGTCCCGTAGGCGTGCGAGATGGAGTAGCCGAGCTCGCCGCCTTCGTGGATGCTGCCCGGCGTTTCCGGAGTGGCATGGCTGCCGATGCCACCCGGGAAGGAGAACTGCTTGAAGAAGCGCTGCATCCCCGCTACGTCTTCACTCTTGTCCGGGTAGATCTCTGAGTAGGTGCCCTCGAGATAGGCCTGGGAGAGGACCGCGGGTGCGCCGTGGCCGGGCCCCGAAATAAAGATGGCATTCAGGTCGTACTTTTGGATCAGGCGGTTGAAGTGGGTGTAGGTAAAGGACTGGCCGGCGTCCGAGCCCCAGTGGCCGAGCAGCCGCGCCTTCGTGTGCTCTAGCTTCAGCGGTTCCCGGAGCAAGGGATTCTCTTTGAGATACAGCATCCCGAGGCACAGGTAGAGGCTGGCACGCCAATAGGCGTCGAGCTTGCGGAGCTCGTCGGGGCTGAGCGGGGTCCCCTTGACCGTCGAGCGAGCCGTACCGTATGCAGAGATCCTTTCGTTGGAGCGAACTGCCTCGGATGTTCTCGCGAGCGTACTCATGGCGCTGAACCCCACTTCCGGGTCACTGACCCGTGATCATTGCCTTCGATCTGCTTCCGCATGACTTTTCACCACCCCGTCGAAGCGTCATTCCGCGCAGAACCACAAGAGATCGAGCCGGGGCAAGAAGAGGCGCTCGATGATCTCGGGCCAGGCGTATTGCTTGGCAGTCGCGCGACCCGCGCGGCGAATAGACTCTGCCTGCGCGGGGCGGGCCTTGAGTCGCTGGAACTGGCCGACGAACTCCCGCGGGTCTTGAGTCTGGAGCACAAGGGCATTGCGGCCGGGGACCGCATAGTCCTCACCCGAGATCCCGGTGCACGCAATCCCGCCCGCGGCCATGGTCTCAAGGCCGACCAAGCCAAAGGGCTCGTGGCCGCTGTTCGCGAGCACGCTGTCGGCGCCGCGGAACAGCACTCGGCGGCTCTCGGGATCGAGCGGGGCCTTCAAGTTCACGATGTCCGTGCCCTCGGTGCTCTCCAGCCTCCCGAGCAGCCCGCTCACGCCGGTGTCTTTGCCATTTCGGTCCTCGACCCGCAGTCCCAATGCGCGCGCCGCCGCGAGTACCTCCTGCCCGTGTGCTTCGACGCCGCCGCGGGCGATCAGCAGCGGCCGGTGCCCCTGCCGCTTGAGCTCGCTCACGATCTCGAGCGTGCCGAGCCAGCGCTTGTCGGGATCGAAGCGGGCGACCTTGGCGATCACCGTCCGCCCCCGCAGCCGGCGCTGCATCTCGGTGACTGCGGCCCGATCCGGTGGCAGGAAAGCGTCTGCGGAGAGGCCGTTTGGAATGACGATGGGATCGACGCCGACATTCCACATCGAGTGCTTCATGTAGCGGCTCACGGTCGTGATGACCGAGGCTTGGGCGAGCCGGACCCAATCGATCCGCTCAAAGCCAAACATATTGTTGGCATTCCACAGGATGCTCGCGCGCTCGCGGAGCCCTTCTTGGCGCAGGAGCCGATCAAGGTGAAGAACCGCGTTCGCCGTATGCCACTCCTCGGCGAGGACGACAGCGTGGCGGCCTTGGAGGTGAGGCTTCAGCACCTCGTTCAGCAGGTAGGGCGGGAGCGACGAGGCGAAGTCGCTCTCTTTGCCTCCCTCGCCGTCATAGACACCCCCGGGGTGGTAGCGGCTGATCCACTGGCACCAGCGGTGGAGGTGGAGCTGACCGTGGGACTCATGCCCGGGAAGCGAGGGATCGCCGACAAACCAGAGGTGGGTCTCGAACCCGAGTCCAGCCAGCGCCTGCGTCAGGCCTTCGATGCGGCTCGCGATTCCTCCGGCCCGGGAGTACCCATCCGGGCCTTCGAAGGAGAGTACGTGGAACTGCATCGAGGGATTCCTTCCGAAGAGAATTGCATTGCAGACTTTGTGCCAGCGCGCGGGTGCGATCCTGGCTAGCTGGAATGTCCTTGCGCCGCCGCCCAAGGCGGGTGTGGCGCAGCTACCCAGCGCCCAGATCAGCGCTGCGCTGAAAAGGCGACATTTCTGACGAGGTCTGCACTACGTCTCGCCACGAAGTTTTCTGCCTCGTATCCGCGCGAGGTATGGATCGGTTCTACAGCTTCGGCCGCTTGTGGATGTCCAGGGACTGCTCACCCGGGCTCTGGGTGGATCGTGGGCGTAAGGCCCCCTGGTCACCTGATCGTCGGAAAGAGGACGAGAAAGCGAAAGCCCTCATCGATAAAGAATAATCTTACAGGTTACCAGCACGTTTGCAAAGCACACGCGCAATCAAAGGACAACACCTGAACGCCATGCGGATGCCACCCTGAGTTTGAACTGGGCGTCCATCGTGAGCGGGCGCGTGCCCATTCTCTCGCCAAGCGTGGGTCCCCAAGTCGATGCGCTGCCACGTGTTCACGAGCACTTAGGAAAGCGAGGCCCGCGAAACGGGGCAATGGATTCCGGCCATCGCGGCGGTGCGGGTGCGGTCGGCAAAACGGGCGAAGGGCTGTTCTTGGAGACCCTCTCCATGCTGCTGCGGGTGCAGTGAAGATCGTCGATGAATTCAGAGCTGAGGACCTTCTCGGGAGAACGACGCGAAAACCTTGGATGTCGGCCGCGCCCGGCCCATGGGATCTCAGCAGAATCGGCCGAGATGAGACACGAGCTGGCGGTAGATTGCCAGCTCTCCAGAAGCACGTTCGTCGACGGCGCGTTCGAGCCGCGCAACTGCACTGGTGAGGTTCGGCTGCGGGGGGCACGGACGGCCTCCCACGCGCTCGGCGGCGGCTTCGAGTGCCTTGACCATCTCTGCGTCAAGGAGGGCTTCGGCCGTCCGGAATGAATCCGTCACCGCGTTTTGGCGGCGCGCATATCGCTCCCGTGCCAAGGAGAGGAGGGCGAGAAAGACTCCCTGCACATCCGGAAGGGAGCGTTGCACAACGTCGCGCTGGGTGGCTCCCGGCTCGAAGCGAGACTCCTCGAGAAGCGTCTCGACTTTGCTGAGCTGGCCCTGAACGTCGAGGCGTATCGAATCAAGGGAAGGACCGCGTGCCTCATCAACGGAGCCCGCACGGGGGACGAGTCTTGCGAGGCAACGCAACGTCGTCGCAAACGCGGCGCAGAGTTGATCGTTCGCGCGCACCGGCCAGAGCTCCGTCTCAATCACCCACAAGACTGTCAGACCTAGAGCAATCCCAATCAGCCTGTCCCGTGCCACCTCGAACGAGGTCATCGGACCATATCCCTGTAGTACGCACTTGTAGAACGCAAAGCCAAGCTGAATCCCGGCATAGGCAATGCGGGCGCTTCCGAATGCCAGCCAGCCGGCGACTGCGGTCCCGGCCGCGAGCACGACCCAGAACCCGCCGACGTCTTCCAGGTATGGGAACACCGCTCCCACCGCGATCATCCCGAGGAGGCCGCCGGCAGCGGCACCGGCGAAGCGCAGCGCGGCCTTCTGGACGGTCGCGCCGAGGCTCGAGAGCGGAACGACGTAACACGTGATGATCGCCGTATAGATCCCGGGCCAATCGGTAGCTTCTAAGAGGACATAACAGATGAGTCCTGCAAGCGCGCCCTTTAGCGCGAATCGGATGTACGCTGGGTTCGTGAAGGCGTCCGGGACGAAAAGACGAAGCCCAGACTCGCGACCCCGCTCGTCGGCCGGAGCGAGAACCGCCGAGCGGTGGGGCCATGCTTCGCGGATTCCCGCGAGCGCGCGCTCCATTTCCGCGAGCGGACCGAGCGATTCCGCCAGAGGAGGGTCTGCTGCGGGGTGGATCGCCGGAGGCGGTGCCTCCGCACGAATCCCAGCCTCCGCGGCCGCGCGCAGGCGCGTGCACCCCTCTGCCAAATGCTGCAGCCGAAGCTCGAGCTCACGACCTAAGGGCGCCCGAGGAAGGGTGGCCAGGATGGCGGCCGCGTCGACGAGCCTTTGCGCGAAGCTGACCATCGCAGAGAGTTCGTCCCCACGTACCCCGAGTCCTGGATGCCGGAGTCGCGCGATCTTCAGCAGCTTCTCAGGCCGCGCGAGCCCGGCGAGTGCCAGCTTCTCCGCCGCGCGCTCGCTCGTGGGAGTGACGGTCTCACCAAGGCGCAGGCGAACGACCGACTCCGCCGCACTGAGCCTCTGGGCAACCTCCCGGTCGAGGAGGCGAAGCGGGTCGCCCGGAGAAAGCCACCACTGCACGGCGAGGTTCGTCGCGATCGCGAGGATCAAGCACCACCAAGTCCAAAGCAGAAAATCCAGCGCGTCTTCGGGCTGATAAAAATGAAAGACGTCAGGAACGGCGATCAGAAAGGCCGCGCCAAGGCCCATCGGCAGCGCGATGAGACCGAGCACGAGTGTGCGCGTCAGGTAGAGGCCGGCCGCAAACACCACGAAGAAGAGTCCAACCCGCAGCCAAGGAATGTCCATCGCCACCATCAAGGCGAGGAGCGCCACGCCGCAGCCGATCGTGCTGCCGACCGCGCCTAACACCGAGGCGAGGAGCGTCGTTCCCGTGTCCTCTTGTGCCATGAAGTACATGACGAGCAACACGAGCGCGCCTTCGGGGATGCGGTGGGTGAGGATGAAGAAGGTCACGACCACGCAAGCAATCACCAGGCGCAGCGTCGCTTGCGCTCGATCGGGAGTCGGCGCCAACTCGCGGCGCAGGAAGTGGAGCCACGTCTCGGAGCCCGATGCGGCGAGCCGAACCTCAGCGGGGACGGAGCCTGCGCTCACGGCGTCCCCGAACCGCGCTTGGCGCTGCCATGCACCGTCACGATCGCCGAGGCTCCGAGATGGAACGCGTCGTCGGGGTCATCGACTCGAATGCGCACGGGGAATCGCGCTGCAAGTCGCACCCAGTCGAGGGCGCGCTCGACCCGGGGCAGGCCCGCCGCGCTCGAGCCGTTCTCCGGGAGGACCGCCCAGCCGAGCCCGACCACCGTGCCGCGGTAGCGCCGAGCGGGGCGCGAGTGGAGGAAAACGTCGGCCGCAGCACCGTCCGGAATGTGTGGCAGCTCCGTCTCTCGAAAGTTCGCCACGACCCACCACGTTCGCGTGTCCACCAGGGTGAAGAGCTCGACACCCGGGCGGGCGAATGCGCCTTCCGAGATGGTTAGGTTCACCACCTTGCCCGAGAAAGGCGCCACGACGCGGCAGTGAAACAGGTCGAGCTCCGCAGCGTGCACGGCCTCCTCCGCCGCACGGATGCGAGCGTTCATGTCGCCGACGTTTCCGATCGCGTCGTTCGCCCTCGCCTGCTGCGCGCGGGCTTCAGCCACTGCCGCAGCTGCTGCGTCGCGCGACCGACGTGCTTGGTCCACTTCTTCGGCGGTCACGAACTGGCGCGCGAGAAGAGGCTCGATGCGTCGCAGGTGATCCTCGGCAGTGAGCAGCTGCGCCTCGGCGCGCTCGACGGCGGCACCGGCGGCAGCAGCACTTTGCTCATAGGAGGAAACGTCCCTGCGCGTAACCGCCAGCGTCGCCTGCGCCCGTGCGAGAGCGATCTCGTAGGAACTCGGATCGATGAGGACAAGGAGGTCTCCCTTCTCCACCGCCTGTTCATCACGGACATGGATCTCGACGATGCGGCCTCCGACCTCGGCTGCGATTCCGACGTAGTTTGCTCGCACCGTGGCGTCGTCGGTGCGCGGGTTCTCGGTCGTCCGCCAGAACGTCACGAGGACGAGGACCACCGCGAGGACCACACTCGTCCTTCCGAGGAGGCGTCCGAGCGTCTCGCGTTCCATTTACGCTCCGAAGAAGAGCAGCCACGTGCCGAGCGCGAACGACAGAGCGAGGCTGGCATAGGCAAGACCGCGGGGCGCGAGGAACTGATCAATCCCAGCGCGCACAAGCGCCACGTGCGCGAGCCCCGCGAGCGCACCTCCAATGACAGCGCACAGGATCCAGGCCGGGAAGAACGAGCCCACGAACGAGATCGAGGGAGCGGCGTTACAGCCGACGAGCAGCATGCCTGCCCCACAAGCCCACGGCTTCATGCCCACCTCCGCTAGGGTTTCGTGCTCTTCTGCTGCAACTCGAGGCCAAGGTCACCGCTCCCGAATGCGAGCGCGGCCGAGGCGGTGAGGACCTGCGTCTTGGTCTCGACCTCAACGTACTGCGCCCGGCTCAGCTCGCGGCGAGCCGCCAGCAGGTCGACCAGCGTCCCACGCCCAACTTGATATGAGCCTAGCGTCGCGTCGTAGGTCGCCTGCGACGCCTTGACGAGTGCGGCAGCGACGGCGAGTTTGCGCAGCGCCATAGAGGCGTCGGTATAGGCCTTCCAGACCTCCTGGATGGCCTCGTCCCGCGCGTCCACAAGGTCGTGCTCGGCTGCCCGAACCTCGGATCGGGCCAGCTCCAGTCGGCGAATGCGCGCGAAGCCCTCGAAGAGCGGCCAGGTGAGCGTCAACTGTGCCCCGTAAGAAGGGTCGCTATATCCCGTGCGTGGCGTGTTGATGCCGGCCAACGGGCCGCTGCCCGGGGATGTCGTAAAGCGAGACTGTGCGAACCGCCAGCCGACGTCAGAATCCAGGGAGAGCTTGGGTAGGAACTCAGCGCGGGCTTGGCGCACCTCCGCTTCCCGTGCACGCAGCATGGCGACCTTCGCGATCAGATCCGGCCGCTGTCGCAGCGCGCGGTCGATCACGCCATCCACGGCGGGCTCAAGCGCTGTCGGCAGCGCGATACTCGAGAGATCGACGACTTCTATCGGTGTCGTCGGCACGGTGCCAATGCTCTGTGCCAGCGCAACCTGAGCATCCCGCTCGCGCGCTTGGGCATCTTCGAGCTCCCACGCGGCCTGGATTGCTTGCTGCCGCGCAAGCGATGCTTGAGGGAGGGTGGCCAAACCGTGCTCGAGGCGTGCATTGGCCGCCGCCTCCACCTCGCGGGCGGCATCCAGCGACTTCTCCGCTACCCCGATCCGACTGCGGACGCTCACGAGATCATAAAAACTGCGCTGGACCCGAAACACGACCTCTTGGTGCGTCGCGTTGAAGCCCAAGTCCGCAGCCAACAGCTGTTCGGTCGCGGCGTCGAGGGCGGCGCTCCTTCGACCAAAGTCGAAGATCAGCCAGCGAAGCGAAAGGATCGGTGTCACGTCTCCATAGTCCAGCCGAAAGAAGCCATCGGAAACCAACGTCGTCGGGGCGGGGATCACCCGGCTTTGCGCCCCCATACTCGCCACGAGGGCCAGCATTGGGTAGTACTCGCTCTCTACGAGACCTGCCGCGAGCGCTGCCTGCCGTGCCCTTTCCCATGCGATGTGTGTCTTTGGGTTCGCTCGCTCCGCGACATCGATCAGCGCCGGAAGATCGTAGGCCCGCCCCGTTTCGAGGGCGGGAGACTTTGGCAACTGCAGGGCGCGAGCATAATCGGCGAGGTCCGGGGGAGTCCAAGGGGCGTCGGGGGATGACGGTGCAGCGCGCTCCCAGCGGAGCTCGTCATCAGAAAGCGCCCCCGCCGCGAGCGATACCGAAAACGCCACGACGAGCGCAGGCACGTACACTCGGCGAGCGATGCACTGCGGCACGGCCCCTCCGCTGGAGCTGGCAAGATTAACCCAGAGAACACTGCTTGGCAGTCTAGTCTCCGAGACGGTGGCGAAGTCCCGAATTCCACGCATGCCCTGACGTAGGTCTTTGGCGCCGATCCGTGCGCCGGCACCCCGATCGGCATTGGGGACTCCAACCGCGGGTCTGTAATGGCCTACCGGGTATGGAGTCTGTACAGCAATGGCGCAATTGCATCCCGGTACTTTCCGAACATCGATGGCACAGGTTTCCAGTGAGCGATAAATCATCTCAGGAGACCTCGAGCCAGCACCCTCCCCCCTCGCAGACTGGATCCCTCCATCCGAGTCCGACTCGAGTGCGGTTGGGTCCGAGTTGGCCAGGGTCCGTCTCGAGTCCGGGCGACACCGCCTAATTCGCCAGGCGGGCCAGCGAGAGGAGATGGACGCCACGAGACTAAGAGCGACCTGCGGCGGTGAGACGAAATAGGGAGCGTTGCGTCGCTCCTCACCGCTGCGTGCTGCCGCCCCGACAAGCGAACGGCTGTGGGTGTAGTTCGAGGAGTTCTGGCGCCGCCTTTTGGTGCCCACTCGGATCCTCGCTGGCGAGGCCTAGCCGCGCGGGTGAAGGTTCCGGCGACAAGGCTGATCTGGCAGGGGCATCGCCTGCGGGTACTCAGCCTGGCGCTGAGGACAACTTGCATGGCACGTGCCAGCGGTCTGCACGTTCAGAAGCGGGGGGCCGCTGGTGATCGGTTCTCAACGGAGACGGGCTCACCCAGCGTTGGGCGCTACGCGCGCATTCAACATGAGGCTACTGGCTTCTACGCACTCACTCCTTGATTCGTTCAATGCTCCGATCCGCGGCAGCAACAATCTCGTCACGGATTGCGGCAGTCAGGGCGTCGGTTGCAATAATATCGACACCTTCGCGATGCATCTCTGTGAGCAACGCTTTGCCGTCTGGGTCGACGAAACCAATGTCTGCAAGCACGACGCGGATCGGTTCTCCGGCTTTGGCGAGGCCGACGCTTCGCCAGGCACGCCGCAGTTCCTTGACCCATTCGCCCTGAACGTAGCCCTCGAGCTTCAGGGCCCAAGCGGCACCACCTTCCGGTCTCGTCTCTAGGATCTCAGTAATCCGCAGCATGGGTTGTGTCGTGCCCTTCGCAAGTGCCGTGCCGGAGGGCTACGGAGCGCCCCGATGAGAAGAAACGCCTTCGGAACCGGCCTCAACGGTGCACTCGCCAAGATCGCGTGACGACGCCTCGACAGATCTGACCAACCATCGCCTTGAAGCCGCTCTAACACCTCTCAGCACGGGTTGACCGACGGGCGGTCCAAGGAGGTCCGCTCGCTGACCGCTGCGGGGGGCGGTGAGGTGGGCAGGGTGATCCCGAACCGCTTCATCCACGAGTGCAGCGTCGTGCGGTTCATCCCGAGCCGGGCGGCGGCGCCGCGCGGACCGCCGACCACCCAGTTCACTTGGTTTAGAGCGCTCAGGATGTGCGCCCGCTCGAGTCCCTCGAGTGTCGTCACGCCCTCCCCCGGTGCGGGTTCAGCCGGGGGGTCCTGAATAAGTTCTCCGAGGGGAACCCTGAGCGTCGGCCCCGGAGAGAGAATGGTCGCCCGCTCGATCAGGTTCGCGAGCTCGCGCACGTTGCCCGGCCACGCGTAGCGCTCCATGGCCTCGAGCGCCTCGCACGGGATGACCTCGATGTGCCGGTTCATCCGCCGGGCGAACCGATGCACGTAGCGTACCAGCGCCGGGATGTCCTCGGCCCGCTCCCGTAGCGGCGGAACCTCGATCGGGAAGACGTTCAAGCGATAGTAGAGGTCGTCGCGGAAGCGCTGCTCCTTCACCATCCCGGCCAGATCCCGGTTGGTCGCCGCGACCACCCGCACGTCCACCCTCATCGTCTTCGAGCCGCCAACCCGCTCGAACTCCTGCTCCTGGAGGACCCGCAGCAGCTTCGGCTGGAGCTCGAGTGGGATGTCGCCGACCTCGTCGAGAAATAGCGTACCGCCGTTCGCCACCTCGAACCGACCCGTCCTCCGCCCGATCGCCCCCGTAAAGGCACCCTTCTCGTGACCAAAGAGCTCGCTCTCGAGCAGGCCCGTCGGAATCGCTGCGCAGTTCACCTTCACGAAGGTCCCCTCCCGGCGGCCGCTGCGATCGTGAATGGCGCGCGCGATCAGCTCCTTGCCCGTTCCGGTCTCCCCGAGGATGAGCACCGTCGAGTCGGTCGGTGCCACGACCTCCACCTGCTCGAGAACCTCGCGGAGTGCTTGGCTCTCCCCCACGATCGCCTCAAAATGGCGCTCGTTCCGGATCTCACTCTTCAGGTAGTCGCGTTCCTTGCTGAGCTGGGTGACCTCCCGACCATCCAACGCATTCTCGACCGCAATCGCGACCTTATGGGCCAACTCCTCGATCAACCCGACCGCCACCGCATCGAACACCTCCGGCTGAAGACCCCCGATGCTGAGGACACCGAGCGTGCGGTCGTGCGCCCGCAGCGGGACGCAGCAGAGCGAACGCCCACCCGGCGGAGCGGCTCCGCCGCGTCGGCGAGCTCCTGCGTCAAGTCCGCCTCACCAAAGAGGACTGTCCGGCCCTCGGTGAAGGCCCGGGACAGCGCCGCACTCAACCGCGCACCTCAGGGGCCGCAGGACCGGACGTCACTGACCGACCGGCATGAGACCCTGAACTCCCGGAGTCCAACCCCTTGCCAACAGCTTGTGTCCGGAGAGTTCGGCGCTGAAAGGGTCGTGTTGCGCGAAGTCGACCGCTGGCCGAACTCAACTTCAACACCGCTGGGTGAGCGCATGTAGAATGCAACGAATGGATCCATCTGATGCCCTCCTAGGTAGGCGTAATAAGAAGCTCCGCTCCGGAAGCAAGTCGTGAGCAATGCCTACATCCTGGCATCGCCTGAAGACTAAGGGGATTCGAGTTTGCAGTCGTTATTTTGCGGTGCTACTTCGGTCCAAAAGTGGTTCCCATTCCGTTTCGGTATTCCGGGACTCTGGCGGACAGGGCAATCATGAAGACGTTTCCCCCGTTCCGCCTTGACACTGTCAACCAGTGTCTTTGGCGCCGCAGGGATACGGGAGACGACGAGCGCATTCTGTTGAGGCCCAAGTCGTTCGCAGTCCTGCGATATCTGGTGGAGCACGCGGAGCGGCTCGTGACACAGGATGAGCTTATTGAGGCGGTGTGGCCCGATACTCATGTCCAGCCGCAGGCCGTGAAAAAGCACATTCTGGAGATCAGAACCACGCTGGGGGATGGTCCGAAGAAGCCTCTCTTTATTGAGACACTGCACCGGCGCGGCTACCGGTTCGTCGCTGCTGTGAGCGAAGGTGGCTCGGCGGATCCAGCTTTTTCGGCGAGACCCGCGCAAGTCAGACTGGTCGGAAGAGGTCGGGCGCTGGGCGAGTTGCACGATTGCCTTGGGAGAACTTTGAAGAACGAGCGGCAGATCGTCTTCGTCACGGGGGAGCCAGGCATCGGTAAAACCGCGTTGGTCGACGAATTCCAGCGCGAGGTAACCGCTGAAGTACTTGGCATTCGCATCGCGCGCGGTCAATGCATCGAGGGCTATGGAGGCAAAGAAGCCTATTACCCGATGCTGGAAGCCCTGGGTCAGTTATGCCGTAGTCCCGGAGGAGACTCGGTCATCCAGTGCTTGGCCGCGCAAGCTCCTACTTGGCTGATTCAGTTCCCCGCACTTCTGAGCCACGAGCAACGCGAAATGCTGCAACGTGAGATCGTGGGTGCCACTCGAGAGCGCATGCTACGCGAGATTGGTGAAGCGCTGGAGGCGATCCCTTCGGGAAATCCACTGGTACTGATTTTCGAGGATCTCTTCCCGCCGCCATCACATTGTGCGCCCGGCGGGATGTCAGCACCTTCCAGATGGGACCCTCTTCCAGCGCTTCGAATTTGTGCATGCGCTCTACCGCGAGGTTTTCTATCGCCGTCAGGCGGAGGCACGAAGGGCAAAGCTCCACCAGCGTATCGGAGAGCACTTGGAGGCGCTGTGCTCGGAGCGTCTCGGCGAAGTGGCGCCCGAGCTGGCTCATCATTTCGAAGAAGGCTCGGATTGGCCTCGGGCGATGAAGTACCTCCGACTGGCCGCCGAAACTGCCGGCCGCCGTTACGCACTTCCGGAAACCACAGCTCTCCTGCGGCATGCTCTCGACTTGCTGGGCAACCTGCCCGAGGCGGAGCGCGCGGTAAACGAAACTGAGGTGCTGGCCAAGTTGGCGACGGTTTACATCGTCTCTTTCGACGGGCGAGCCATCGACACCTACGAAGCACTGGTTCAACGGGCGGCTCACTATGGCCTGATTGATGTGGAAGTGCGTGCGCTCCTCGACATGGCATATCCCCTGTCGTGGAACAGTTCTGAGCGTTGCCTCGGAGTCGTAGAACGAGCGCTTCGGCTCAGCGCCCGGCAGGAAGATCCCCTCATGCAGGCAACAACGCGGGCCAGCTGTTTTGTCCGGCGCTTGTGGGTCTGCGGCTGGGACCTTCGGGATGCGGAGGAGTGCCGGAAGGCACTCGCTGAGATTCGAGCGGCGGGTGACCCCATCGTGTTGGCGCGACATTTGGTCGACTACGGCTTCGTCCAGTGGGTTTCTTCCGAATACCGCGAGGCACATCGGAGCACGGTCGAGAGTCTTGCGATTTTGAGCCGCAAGGGCGAGGAACATCCCTATCTCAGCCTTGCGTATTGGTACAGTCAGTTCATCGTGCCCTGGAGTCTTCTCTTTGTGGGAGAGTGGGGCGAGGCGCTCCGAGAGATCAAGGCGCGAATCACGATGGTGGATAAGAATGGGGACCAATTTCGTGCGCAAACATTGCGCCTCTACCAGGCTTGGGTTCTACGCTATGGACTTTGCTGGGGCCCTGGCGATCTGTGACTCGATCCTCCCCTCGTTTCAGCATCCCGCGGCCAGACCCTGGCGTCGGTTGTGCTTAGCCTTGGCTGGTTCGGCAGAAACCGCTCTGGGGAACTATGAGGGTGCGCTGGAGCAATTGGTCGCAGCGCAGGATGACATGGAACGCCAGATAATGATAGCTGACTGGATCTGGTGCATGTGGCTTGAGTCTGGCCTGACGGACCTTTGGCTCGCGAAGGGAGACCTGGCCCAAGCAGAAACGCAGGCCAAGCGGTTCCTCAACGTCACCCTCTCGACAGCAGAGCGCACCTGCCAGGCGCTGGCATGGGAAGCGAATGCCCGCGTCGCCGCGGCGACCGACCTCATGCGAGCAAAAGATTGCATCACAGCTGCGTTGTCAACGATGGAGGGTTTCGAGGTCCCGCTGGCCGCATGGCGCGTTCACGCAACTGCAGCCGAGCTTTGTGAACGTATGGGCGACAGAGACCTGGCACAACACCAGCGTACGCTGAGTCGTGCAAGAATTCTCGAACTCGCGCATTCGCTGATTGGAGAGGAGACGCTTCGAAAAACATTCCTGTCGGCACCGTCTGTTCGTAAGATTCTCGGATAGGGTCAAGCAGAGAAGTAGCGAGGTGTGGAGAGCGCTTAATTCCTCCACGCAGTTAAGGCGATGGAACACTCCTCCACCGGAAGAAGCACAACGGGCTGTCGCTCGATGAGATCTCGATCGGGCGTACAAATTCAGCACCCGGTAGGGAGGACACCGAGAGCGCAGGTAGCTGCTTTATGATGGTTCGGCAACCGAGGCCCACATGACTCTCCCGGACGATAAAATCGATGTTCTCCTACCGCTAACCGTTGGCGGAGCGACGATCCTTTGCACAATCCTCATTCATGCGATCGCGGCGATCGGAATTGTCCATTTGGCTCGTCGGGCGCGACTGCAAGGAATCGCTGGCGTTTACTTTTCGGTGGATGTCATTCTCGTCTCGGCAGCCGCCTTTATCGCATTTGGAGCTCATTTGATCGAGACCGTTGTCTGGGCTCTCGTCTTTCTGCTGTGCGGTGAATTCGTTCATTTCTCTCCAGCGCTTTATCACTCGGCGACGAACTACACGACATTGGGGTACGGTGACATTATCCTGTCGGCACCGTGGAGACTGCTTGGACCTCTGGAAGCAGCCGATGGGATGCTTTTGTTCGGGTTATCGACGGCGATCCTCTTCGCTGTCATTCAGCGGTTCGTGCATGTGAGGCTCCATACAGAACAGTTGTGACCCACGCGAAGGGAGCGCTTGACTTTAGAGCCAACTCGAAGCGGGATACGCCCTAGAATGGCCCGAGTCGCCGCGCAACCACGCGAGGGGCTCTCGCTCGAGCGCCGCCTGCCACCGCGCCGAAAAGCCACGGGCAGAATCTTCCTGAGACCGTGTGGGCGGTGCCGCGCTCCTGGTGAGGCCCCGCACCACCTCGAGGTCAAAGAAGGCTCGTGGCGGTGGGTGCCGCCTCGATTTCCTCGAGGCGGCCGTGGCGCATCGGCTGCGGGAGCACTCCCCAAAAGGCTCACGACGTCGCCAGGCTCGAGCTTTTGGGACCGCCAATCGGCGAGCCAGGCAGGCTCGGGCACCGCGCGGACGCGGCCTTCGACCCTCTCGACGATCCAGTGTCCAAGGCTCTCTTCGTCGGGTCTCGAGACGCCTACGAAGCGTCCGAGGAGACGGGTACCGGCCTCAATCCGTATCCTGCTGTGAGGGACCGGCGGCCGCGGACGCATTCTGGATCCTCGGTCCCGAGCGCCGAGTGAGCTTTGATAGCCTGTCCTTCGCAAAACTCGTTATTTTTGAGATAGCTCAACTTTGGCCACAAGATCGTGCGAACCGTCTTCGGCATGCTGGGGTCCCTTCGGCCGGAAGCGGTGGAGTAGGCAAGGGCTGCACGAGGAAGTCGGTCTCGTCCGTGACTCCCCAACCCCGATCGCCTTCACAGCGAAAACTGGCAGGAACAGCGCCGAAGGCCGTTCGGGGTCGTGGTAGACCGCCTGGTCTGCCACGCGCATGGCGGTGGCCGTCGCGATCGGGTCACCGGTGCCGAGGTTCCGGATGAACCGGGGGTGCGCGCCGCTCGAGACCTGGACCCGGATGCGATGGCGGGCGCGGAAGCGTTGAGCGGTGGGCCAGAGCGCCACCCGGATCTCGAAGACGCCGTCGTCCCGGCGCCGCCAGCGGCGCGGGTCGACGCGCTGGATCCCGTCACACACATTCGTGGAGCGGCCGGTCTCGTCCACATCGCACAAGCGGACAAATACATCGAAATGCTCGAGGCTCGAAGACACGAAGACCCGGGCTTCGACGTCGCCGATCACGTCGAGATCGCGGGGCAGCGGGTCGCTCGTATACGTGAGGACGTCGCTGCGGGCCTCGACCTTACTCTGGTTCCGGCGACCGGAGCCGCGGCCCAGAAGGGTTCCGCCGACGATTGGCGTCGGGTCGGCGGGGTCGTAGCGGTACCGATCCGGCACCGACGAAGCCGGCTGGGCCGTCGCGAGCCGCCCGCCAGCATGGAGATGCCACGGCCTCGGGGCGAATCCCGGCGGCGGCCAGCCCCCAAAGTCCTGCCATCGGTCGACCCCCATCACATGAAGCCGGACCGGCGCTTTGCGCAGTCCATCAGGCTCATCGCAGAGGTGCGCGCGCAGCGTCGCGAACGTCTCACGGACCCGTTGCGCCATACCGGCCCCATCGGTGTGCGCCCAGGGGCCAATCAGTAGGTGAGGTGGGTTTCCGGCTGCGACAAGCGCTCGGTAGTCGGCGAGCTGGAGGGGGAGGAAAATGTCGTACCAACCCGACACCATGTTCACCGGGACGCGCACGTCGGCGACGTGGCAAGAATGATCGGCGGGCACCCAGAACGGGTCGTCGAGTGAAGCGTGGTCCACGAAGTCGCGCCAGAACGGGACACGTTTTCCGATGATCTTCTCGTCGAGCTCCGCGATCGGAAGATGGTCGATGTGGCGGCGGACCCTGCGTTCGGTCGTGCCGAGCAGGGCCCGAAGCAGCGGGAAGTGCGTGCGCTCCTGCGTCGAGACCATCGTGGTCCACCTGATGGCGTTCTCGAGCGAGAACGAACTGCCGCGGTACCAGTGGCCCGCGAGGTTGGACGCGGTGATATGCGGACAGATCGCTCGGAGGGACAGACCCGCATCGGCGGCGATTGCCCACTGCACGTAGCCGAGGTAGCTCGGACCGCTCATGGCGAGGCGTCCGTCGAACCATGGCTGTCGCTC
>DATFYN010000402.1:0-2296 GCA_035315025.1 Myxococcota bacterium | reverse complement strand
CGCGCATTCCATGACGCGGCCGAGGATCCGAGCATCCGCGCCATCATCTTCCGGGTGGATAGCCCAGGCGGCTCGCCCCTCGCTTCGGACATCGTCTGGCGCGCGACCCAGCAGGCGCGCGCCAAGGGCAAGCCGGTCGTTGCGTCCTTCTCCGACGTCGCCGCTTCGGGCGGTTACTACGCGGCCTGCGGAGTGGATGCGATTGTCGCCGAGCCCACCACGCTTACGGGATCGATCGGCGTTTTCGTGCTGCGCCCGATTGTGGGGGGCCTGCTCGACAAGCTTGGAATCGGTGTCGCGTCCCTCACGCGGGGCGCGCATGCGGATTTGTTGCTCTCGACGCAGCCGCTAAAGCCCGATACGCGGGCGCTTGTGCAAACCGAGGTCAGGGCCGTCTATGACCTGTTCGTGAGCCGTGTGGCCGAGGGGCGAAAGCTGAGCGCCGAGCGGGTGGACGAGATCGGACGCGGCAGGGTGTGGACTGGCGTCCAGGCGCGGGAGGTAGGCCTCGTGGACGAGCTCGGGGGTCTGCACACCGCGGTGATGAAAGCCAAGGAGAAGGTGGGCCTGCGTCCCGGGGCGGACGTTATGCTGGTTGCCTTCCCCGCACCCGAGCCCTTGGCCGTGCAGATTCGGGAGGCGCTCCAGGGTGCGGCCGTCCGCGCCGCGGCGTCGGATCCTCTCCTCCCGGAGCTGCCCGCGTCGCTGCGCCGTGTGGTGGGCTGGCTCACGAGCGTTCCGTCCGGAAGCCCGGTCCTCTTGCCGCCCGTCGCGGTCGAGATCCGCTAAGGAGGGCTCCCCATGCATCTCGAGAAACAGTTCGACGTGAAGAGCTCCCGGGCCGACGCGGCCGCGGTGCTGGCCGAAGACACGACGCTGGTGGAGCTCTTCCCTGACCAGGAGACTGAGATCGTCGCCCGAAAGGGCAACCGCAGGACCACCCGTACGCGCTACCGCGCCCTGGGACGCGAAGGCACGGCCACCTTCCACTTCGATGTGGATCACGACGGGAGCGTGCGATTCGAAAAGGTGTGCGACGGTCGTGTGTGGAGGGAGCTCACGGGAAGCGTCACGCTCGAGGCGCGCGGCCAGGCCACCCGGGTCACGATCGAGATGGAGGGCCGGACCAAGATGCTCGTGCCCGAGTTTGCGGTCCGGGGAGAGATGCAAGAGCAGATCGAGCAGATGGCGACCGCCCTGCGCAAGAAACTCGCGGCCGCCGCGAAGGCGGTCAAGGACAAGACGTCGCCGGGTCCCGCAGCCTAGTGGCCGAGGTCGTTGCGGCCGATGGCTTGCGTCTTTACGCGGAAGCACACGGCGCGGGAATCCCGTTGGTCTTCTCCTGCGGCTACTGCACCACCCATGAGAATTTCCGTCCCCAGGTCGAACCCCTGATTCGCGCCGGAGCGCGCGTCATTCTGTGGGACTACAGGGGCCATGGCCGGTCCGAGTCCCCGCCCGAGAGCGCGCCGCTCTCGATGCGTACCGTCGTCTCGGACCTCGCGTGCGTGCTCGACTGGGCGGCGCCCGGGCAGGCGGCGGTCCTGGGGGGCCTCTCGCTCGGCGGCCTCGTGTCGCTTCACTTCGCACTCGCCCACCCGGCCCGGACCCGCGCCCTTGTGCTGATCGACAGCGGCCCCGGCTTCAAGAAGTCCGACGCCCAGGCCCGCTGGACGGCGCAGGTCGAGCGCATCGCCCTGCGGCTCGAGGCCGAGGGGATGCAAGCCTTTGTCGACAGCCGAGGGGCAGCGACAGCGATCGGCCGCAGGCGCGAGCTCCCGGCCGCGCAGGCTGCCGCCCGCGCCATCGCAGCTCAGGACGCACGGGCCGTTGCGCACTTTGGCCGCTGTGTCGCCGGTCCCGCGCCCAGCGTGATCGATGAACTCCCGAGTCTCCCCCAGCCCGCCCTCGTCGTGGTAGGCGAGGAGGACGAGGCCTATCTGCAGGCTGCCGAGGTGATGGCGGCCAAGTTGCCGCGAGCACGCCGGGCGACGATCCCCCGGGCCGGTCACATCGTGAACATCGAGGAGCCCGAGGCCTTCAACGCCGAGGTCGCGAAGTTCCTGGCGGCGTTGCGGGCACCGTGAGGGGTGACCCCGAGGGGCCCGCGGCCGCGCAACCCGGCGACGCCCGAGGGGTTTCCTCCTTGTTGTGTGGGGACGGCGATGGCGGAGGACGGTGACCCCCCGGTCCCTGGACCGGGAGGCGCGGCCGCGGGCCAAGACCCCGATGTCCAGCTCATGCTGGCCTTCCGGGGCGGGGACCAGACGGCGTTCGACAAACTGTTTCGCCGCTG
>DATFYN010000401.1:0-8783 GCA_035315025.1 Myxococcota bacterium | reverse complement strand
GGATAATGTTGTTTCCCCGGTAGGAAAGTAGGGCTGGTACAGCTTCGGCGGTGGTCGCAGGTCGTATGTCTAGCACCATGACACGAAAAACGTGGTAGTCGCCGAGGTCATAGAGTATATGTACGCAAAGCTATCTCCGGCCGAAAAGCCGAGGCATCGAATGGGAATATCGCAGGAAACACAAGAGTTCTCCGCCTCGACGAAGAGGTCGTCCTCGTCCAGGAAAACCATGTGAGCGTAGAGTCTGCCAGCGATTCTGAATTCGTATAGGTGCCCTCCGTCCCAACCGAGAACATTGAGAATAATTGTGTTTAGTTGTTCGAGCGTATGCTTTCCATCAACCGTAAACTCGCGTGACCAGTTTGGCTGGATGTCTGCTTCGGCAATTGATAGGGGATGTGCGACATATGATGGTTTGATGGCCGCGGAGCTAACGCCAATCTCCATGGTTCGGTGGGGCGCATACTCGATGCGCAACGTGAACGTGTTTGACGTTCGGCGACGAGCACGCTCGTGTCGCGAAGCCTTCGCGCCGGCTCCGACAGAACGCTCGTCGTTTGGTTTCTTGTCGTTGATCGTCACCGCTCGTGATCTCTCAAAGGCTGTTGAGGAGGGCGGGTTGCTGGGCGTGCGTGCGGGTCGCGTCGGCGGTGGCATCGCGGGAGCAGCTGAGGCGATATCGTCATGCGCGGGCGGGGCAGCGGGGAGAAGTGGCGAGAATGACCTATAGGAAGACAAATTTCAAGAACGCTCGTGCCGACGCCGTACCCTTGCTCAGCCGCCGAGCGAAGCCGAAACTCGCGTCTGGGCGGAAAGCTCGCGAGTGCCAGCCTCATCGGGGAGCGATCGTTGCTAAGCACCGAGACGCACTCGATAAATCTCGAAGCGGGCTACGAAACGTCGTACGGCCGATCTCTCGATCCCCTCGACGTGATTACCCTCTATGGCTACCGCTTCAAGATCGAAGTGGGCTTCGGCCAAGCCGTTCAGGTCATGGGCACGTACTTCTACCACTTCTGGATGCGCACGATGACGCCCCGCAAGCGGTGCGCAAGCACGCAGGACGTCCGCAAGAAGCCGCGTCTACAAGGAGCGTGTGCGCCGCAAGATCCGCGCATTTCACCGCTTCGTGCAGCTCGGCTGCATTGCGCAGGGCCTGCTCCAGCTGCTCGCGATCGAACATCGGGCCTCGGTGTGGGCGGGGTTCCGGAGCTGGCTGCGCACCATGCACCCCGAGCAGCCGCCCTCCGAGCTCCGCGTCGCCCAGGCTCTCCGCACCAGCCTGCCCGAAAATCTCGCGGCTACTGCTGAATGCGGTGACCTGGTGAAATTCCTCGCCCGAATTACGGGTCTTGGTAAAGCACAACCGGCCCAACCTCCCGGCATCTCTCGCGGAATTGAGAGCAGCTCTTGAGCCCCCGGAACTTCCCGCCTATCCTTCCTCCCGTCGATCCCGTCAGCCCGCAGCGCGAGGCGGAGTTCCGAATGAGACCGAGCAGAGTCGGCCGGAACAATCTCTGCCCGTGCGGCAGCGGCCGAAAGTTCAAGCGATGCTGCCTGGGCAAGGCCGCCGGCGACACGTCGCCAGCCGCCGGCGGCAAGTTCCGCTTCGAGGCGGGCAGCTACGGTGACAAGGGTGGGTACGCAGCGGCGATCTCCTGCCTGAAGCAAGTGCGACCCGACGAGTGGCTCTACCACTTCGTGCTGGCGAACCCAGACGCTGTCTTCGAGGACGAACAGACCGCCGCCGACGTGGCAGCCCAGCACCTGGATGCGGCGTTCGCCGTGAAGCGCCGAACAGGATCGGACGCCGCCTTGGCGGAGTTTCTCAAGCGCAAGGGATACCTCTCAGTGGATGGCTTCAACGTGGTTGACGAGCCTGAGCCCGGTGAAGCGCAGTAACGGAGATGCGATGAGGTCCAGGGTACGCATGTCGGCAGTCGTCGCCCTTGCTCATGGAGTCGGCTTCGGTCGCGCGGGTTCCGGTGGCCCAGCCCAGGCGAGCCACTCCTCATCGGGGCGTTGTCAATAGACGCACGTTTCCTGAGCGGCCGGCTGCCGCGCGGGGCATCCGACCATCGGGGTCGGCTGGCGGCGAGTGGGCAGATTGTCTCGTGGCCCCCTGCCGATCGATGCGGGTCAGCAACACGGGCAGCCGCCGCCGAGCTGGTTTCCGTTGGACAGCAGCGGGAAATTCTGTACATAGCTCGGTACGCGATCACCGAGGAACCGATGGCCAAGACTCGCCCCAGCCAAGACATCCGTTCGCTTTCCGATTTTCGGGCGAACGTAGCCGCTGCGGTGCGGCAGGTGCGCCGCAAGGGCCGGCCCATCTTCCTCACGCAGCATGGCCGGGGGGCCGCCGTGCTCCTCGACGTTTCCCAGTACGAGGCCCTCGTCGACGAGCTCGAGCTCCTTCGAGACATCCACACGGCTGAGAATCAGCTTTCAGCCGGGCGTGGCATCGCTCACACCAAGGCGCGGTCCAAGGTCCTGTCCAGCCTGCGCGGCTCGTGAAGGCTCGGGTCCGCTGGTCCCCGCTTGCCATTCAACGAGCAGCGGAGGCGGCGCGGCACATCGCGGAGAAGGATACCGCTGCCGCATACCGATGGGCCGAGGGCCTGTTCGATGCGGTCAAACCCCTCGGGCGCTTCCCCCTTCGAGGCCGGATCGTCCCGGAGGTCCACCGCGCAGAGATCCGGGAACTCATCTATCACAGCCACCGAGTCGTCTACCGGTTCTCCCCAGGTCAGGTTGAGATTCTCACCGTCCGGCACGCGAGACGACGGCTCGACCTCGCAGAACTGGAAGCCGACGAGTAGCGCTCCCGGGGTCACGCCACGCAACGCCAGCCCGGGCGCACTCTGCGAAGAAGCGGCGGCAGCGCACGGACTCGCATTTTCCAAAGCGTCCCACTCGCTACCAAACGCACGACCGGCCCCGAGGAAGCCATACCTATCTAGCTATACAACGCCAGCTGTACAACGCCGCCTTGTCAAGCATATTCTCCTATCTTTACTGGCTACAATCTTGCATGCAAAACGAGCTCAACTGAGCGCTTTCGTGAGAGAATTGACCCTGAAGGGGCGGGGAACTTCGGTCTAGAGTCTTGGTCTGTCTCTAGGGACGGGTGCTTGAGGGAGGAACTCGGACGCCCGTTTCCCAACCCACGGAGAGACGCGCCATCCTACGAACCGCCTCGCGCACCGCGGTGTCGGAAGGCGAGGCCGATCATGGCCGTCGCAGAAACGACAACGCCCCGACCGAAGCCGGGGCGCATCGTTGGCATCGAGGATAGTCGGTCTACACGCGCTGGCGACGGGCTCTCGCGGCAAAGCCCAGCACGCCCAGCATCACGAGTAGGCCCGTACCGGGCTCGGGGACGAGACTCGCGACACGAAAACCGATGAAGTCGGCCTCGACCGGCGGAAGGACGTAGATCGGGTTCGACGCGGCGAGGGAGTTGGCTTCGTTGTCAAAGCCCCCGGCCCGGAGTTCCCGGTTCGAGCCGCTCACGATCTGCTCGTTCCACTGAAAGACGTTCCCGCCCTGGTCGAAGGTCCCGTAGGGGCTCGCCGATCCGGTGTACGCGCCCACGTTGGTCACCTTTATGGGGCCGCCGGGGATGCAGTTCGCGGTGTTCGGGGTCGCCCCGGGCGCTGCGCAAGTGGGGACCGTATTGCTGCTGGTTGGATACTGGAAATACGAACTCGTGGCCGGGTTGTAGTAGGCGGCCTTGTACCACTCGTTCTCGCTCGGGAGGAAGATCGTGGCCCCCGCGTTGCGCGTCACCGTGAGCCCGTTGCTCGGGCTCGGGGTGCCGCCCATCAGCGTGTACGCCCCCGTCTCCGTGCTGCCGCTCCCCTGCCCGTTGTCGAGCCAGTTCGCAAAGCGCAGCGCGGCGTAGAAGTTGACGTCGATCACGGGCTTGTCGGCGAACCCCGAGTTCACCACGTACTTCGAGCCTGAGGCGTTGCCGGAGACGAAGCTAATTCCGCCGTTGTTCAGGTCAGTTTGCATGAGCCCGTTCCAGAGCGTGAGCGAGTTGCTCCCGCCCGGGTCCACCGCGTTCAGGAACTCCGCGTACTGCGCGTTCGTGGTGTCGTACTTCGAGATGTAGTAGGTGTAGGGGACCGAGCCGCAGTTGGCCGAGAAGCAGTTGGTGCCGTTGGGGTTATTGAGGTTGGGGGTGGTGTCGGCCGCGTTGCCCGGTTTCCCGACCGGCACCCAGTCGATCGCGACGGCGTGCGCGGGACCCGCGAGTAACACAGCACACGCCCCTGCGAGAAACAGCTTCCCCATGTGGCTTACTCCTCCGTAAAGCCGAAGCTGAGGAGGCCGAGGCCCCGACCCGTCCGGCAAAGAGTTCCGGTGCTCGTGCCCAAAACACGCATCGGATGCGAGACTGGCCGGACGACCATCGGCAACAGAGGAGTTCAGAAGACGCGCTTCAATGAGGAGTTCAGAAGACCCGCCTCAATGAGGAAGTGGCACCCGCGGCGCAAAAGTGTCTGGAATCCCCCAAAAAAACGATTCTCGCCGCCAGCACTTCAACCTGCTGCGACGCGGAGACGAAGCCGCGGAGCACATCCCGCTCGACCCGCACGCCTTTGGGCCCGGGACTGCGCTGGCGGGCGTGGCGGCGGGGTTACGTGCCCTACGCCGAGGCGCACTCTCCGAGCGAAGTGCCTCACGCATGACGTTGTCGTGCGGCGAGGCTCACGGATGCTCGCCCCAGGAAAGACAACGCCCCGACCAGAGCCGGGGCGTATCGGAGGAAGCGGCCACGCGCTTACGCCTTCATGCGTCGTTTGATCAGAAGACCGAACAGGCCTCCAACCACGAGCGAGAGCGTCGAGGGTTCCGGCACGGCGGGAGCGAAGGTCGAGGTGCTCCCTGAGATGCAATTACTGGGCCCGCAAAGCATGTCAAAACTGGCCGTCCGCGCGTAGGAGGTTGCATCTGTGTGCAGGAAAAAGAAGCGCGAAGCCTGGCCGTCCAACACCGGTTGCTTGTCGAACAGGAAGTTGATCGCGCCCCCGGGATCGGCCGTATTGCTGAACAAGCGGCCCGTGTCCGGCGCATCCGTGCCGAGGCCATCGATACGCCAGTCCGCGTCCGTGATGTTGGCAAAGCCGAAGTCGCCCAGACGGAATGCCGTGATGCCGCCTCCGGTGGCGCTCGAGTCGACGTTGATCTTCCAATAGAAGTCCAGCGTACCGGCGGCATTTTCCTTGACCACCCGGTTCTGCACGGTGCCGGTGATGCCATCGAACGAGAACGGCGTGATCAGGTCTTGCAGCACGACGCCGGCGAGTTCGGGGCGGGCGGCTACGGTGGTGCCGGGCAGCGCGGTGTCGGCGGAGGGAGCCGGCGGGATCGGTATGGACAGCGGAACGGCCTGCGCAGTGGTATAAGCGGTCAGCACGGTCGAGCTAACCAGCGCAACTAACATCGAGTGTGTGAAAGCGTTCATGAAGACCTCCTGGCGATTGGGTTGATATATGGAGCGTGCAGCTCAGCTATCACCTCCGGAGTCCACCGTCATGAATCGCTTCCCGCTCCTTGTTAGCTAGGTGACCTGTGGGAGGCGGCAAGTGTCAAAAAAATGTTTAGCTATCCAAGAGCCAACCGACTCTGCCACGCGGGGGACGGCGTCCGAGTGGTCTGGCGCTTCCCTCCCGACAACGCACGTCTAGGTAATTCCTGCAACAGCATTCTCAAGCGAAATACTTACGAATCGCCTTGAATGTGGCCGCTGGCTCCTGGAACGGCGAGTCTTTGCTTCGAAGGATCGACCGCACGAATTTGAGGTTGCGACTACCCGCAGCTCCTGATGGCGCCCCAGCGGCTTCGAACGCGCGCCAAGGCACCGAAGCCGAGCACAGCCGGCATCAAGACATGCGCGCGGTCACCGTTCTCGGCCCCGGTCGCGTTTTCGCTCCTGCTCAAGATCGTCGAGCTGCCAGGCGAGAATCCAACGCCGCTCGCCGGCCACCTCCTGGGTTGCAGCGCGGGCGTAGATCTCCTGGCCCACCCGGAGCTTTTGTTCCGCCGGCACGGCAGTCAGCGTGGGATCCGTGTTCAGCACGACGTAGGCTCTTCCGTCGGCATCGGACGCCATCGCGACCACCCGACCCTGATAGGCGCGACCGGGCTCAAGCTTCGCGTGCAGTACGGGCTTTCCTTGGGTGCGCTCGACTTCCGAGAGGGGGGTGAGCCCTCGGTCTCGCTCCTTCATGGCTCGCTCGATCCTCTCTTCTGCGTCCAAGGCAACCACCATGCGACGGATGCGCTCGTCACCTCGCTCTTCCTCTGCGACCTGCACAAGCCCACGCTCTTCCAGGAGGGGAAGCCGCCCTGCGATGGCCTCACGCAGCCGCGGACCAAAGCCGTGGACAGGTCCATCCGGCGGGAGAGCTCCACCGTGCTCGCGCACGGTCTGCACGGCGACGAGGTCAAGGACGGTCGAGGGCTCCGAGGCTGCCTCGAGCTCGGGCAAACGGCCGTGCTGGGTCACCTCGACGACAACGGCTCGCTCGTTTCCCGGCGGGGCATGGGTGGCGCCGAGGGTAACGATCTCCCCGCGCAGGAGTTCGTCGCGGTCGCGGTACTCCTCGATCTCCGGCGTCTGCAGCACGAAGTGGACGATGCCATCCGTGCTCTCGACGATCAGGAACGCTCTCCCCCCGGCCTCGTCCTCGACTCCGCCGACCACACTCCCGCGGACCTCAACGCCCGGGACGAGCTCGGTGAATAGCTGCGGTGCATCGGGGTCGACGAGGGGCTCGCCGTAGCGGGTAATGCTCTGCTGGAGGTCCCGGGCGAGCTGCATCTGCTCGAGGGCAGCGCGGTGGTGCTCTGAGAGCTCGAAGGTGTGTTTGCCGACACGCCGGGCGAGGCCCAGGCCGGACAAGAAGCCGAGCCGCCGCAGGAGCTGGAGGCGCAGCGTGCGGGAGGCCTCCGAGCTCGGAACTCTCGGCTCGAACTCGATCCGCCTCTCCGGGTCCGCCCGGCCCTCGAGCATCTGATCCAGAACACCGAAGTGGCGTGCCTCGACGGCGCGCTCCCGGGCGGCGACACGGTCGCGCTCGCGCCGGAGACCGAGCACTTGGGTGGCGAGCTCCTGGCTCCGGAGGCGGATGCCATGTCCCACGTACTCCCGCGGCATCCGGAAGAGGATTCCCTCCTGGCTTTTGCCACGGATCACCACGTGGACATGGGGATGCGCGGTATCGAAGTGCTCGATGGCCACCCACTCGAGGCGCAGGCCCAGGTCGCCTTCCATCGTCGCCACGAGCTCGCGTGCGTGCTGCCGGAGGTCCAGTCTTTCACCGGCTTCGGGCGAGACGATGAGCTTCCAGAGGCGCGGATCTCCGGCCCGTTGCCACCCGCCGAGGCGATCCGGGATGTGGATCTCTTGTGCGTGGGCGTCGAAGCCAAGGCCTGGCTTTCCCTCCTGCTGGGCTCCTTCGCGGGCCAGGTACCGACCGTGGACGCGCCATCCCGACCCGCCGCGGTTTTGCACGTACCGGACCTTGACGATGCTCTGCTGCAGCACGGACGGGGAGAAGCCGAGGAAGGGCACGCGAGCGGGCGGGAGGCGTCGGATCCCGCGCCTTCTGCGAGAGCGAGCGGAAATCGCGCGCAGGCGGCGTGCGCTGGGGGCCCGGCTCTCTCGCCGAACCCGCCGGGGGCGAAGCCGCATCTTGGAGCGCTTACTTTCGGGGTTCTCCACCACACTCACCCTCCAGAGCTTCGCTCGGGCGATCCTCGAAGCGCATTGAGCTCCGCGATCACCAGTCTTGACGGATCGGCTGGAGGCCACCGGCCAAGCGCGCGAAGAAGGGTCTTGAGTTCGGCTGGATCGCGCTCGAGAAGCAGCGGAACCTCGCGGTAGAGCCCGATGGGCATCGAGACCGTGCTGTTGACTCGCAGGTCGAATGCACTTGCAACGAGCGCGATCGCACCGCTCACTGCCACGAGAACGAGCAGCCAACGAGGATCGAGCGGGCACGAAAGCATTAGCCACTTCGACACGACGCGATTGTGCGTTTCTTGGGCAGAGCCGCAAGAATCCGGTTGCAAGCTTGCGATGTGGCGAGGGAATCTGGTTTTCCCTCCGGAGAAAACCAGCGCGCGTGTCACAAACTCCGGTTGCAAGTTCTCGGAATCATTCCGGAAGCCAGCGAACACTACGGTGGGTCTTTATCTTGCGTGTAGCCCGATCACGCGCGTTCCCCCCGCGGGTCTATTGTTCTGCTCCGCATCCTCATGCTCGTTACGATCTTCCAGCGGGTCCGCGGTGCGCGCGTCGCAGGACACGAACTGTGCGCAGCACAGGCATCACCGCGCGCATGCCGAGCTCACGATGTGCGATCGATGGAAGACGTGCTCGAAGGCAAGGAGTTGGCGTGACGGAGAGCAGCTCTTAGCCCGGATTATTCACGAAGGTTGAAAGTACGAAGGCCCCGGATGCGCTAGAAACAGGTTGCAACGCCAGTTTCACACACATCGAGAGGCCTTCGTGAGCACCGACTCTACCACACAGTCTGTCTTGTTCCCGCAGCTCTTCTCTCGCCAGACCGTGGTCGCGAAGTTCGACCAGGAGCACAGCAGCTCGGACGGCGGTGCGTTGCTGCTCAAGGCTGTCGACGAGCAGCTCGGCCTGTCGCAGGGGCTGGCCGCATGCCTTTGCGACCGGCGTCAGCCGGGCAAGATCCGACATGAGATCGAGGAGCTGCTGCGCCAGCGGACCTTCGGGATCGCCTGCGGCTACGCGG
>DATFYN010000400.1:0-3787 GCA_035315025.1 Myxococcota bacterium | reverse complement strand
GCGATCCGGCCGGGTTCGCACGAGCGTCACTCGCTCATCCGGCGTAAGGAGCGCGTCTGGATCCCGGATCGAGCCTTCCGGGAGCGCGAGGCGAGGTTCCTCATAGATCCGGCGATGGATGGGCAGGTCCGGCCGGGGTGCGACTCCGAATGCCTGCACGACACGCTGTGGCGCGAGGCGAGTCTCGACGAGCTGCGGGATCTCTCGGGTGAGGAGTGTCGGAAAAGGCGTCACGCGCTGCCCTCCGAACGGGGCGTCGGGCGGACCTCCACCGACGCTCAGGACGCGCACGCGGTCCCAGGCGCCGTCATCAAATCCCGGCGCGGTCCAGCCCGGGGGCATGGCGCGGGCGTCGTGCACCTCCACGAATCCGAGTCCGAAGTTGACGCGCGGCACGTGGCGCTCCCAAGCCAAACACTCGAGGGCGCGCCACTGGGTGTCTGAGCTCAGGTCGGCGGGTGCCTGTTCTCCGTCGAAGTGCACCACACACCAAAGTGCTCCGTCACCGAATACCGGTTGCCAGCCTCCTTTGACCGTTTCGTACCACGCGGTATCGATTCCGTAGACGTGAATCAGCACCCCGAGCACGTTTTCCCCGACGTGCAGAAGAGGGCCCACTTCGTACTGATCCACGCGGGGGTGGTGCGGATCGCTACGCGCCGGCCCACGGCCTGCGCGGATGCCGTTCACGTAGAGCTGGTAACGGCCATCGACGAAGAGCGCGAGCGTCGCCGCGGCAGGGAGCGAAAGCAGCTGAAAGCGCCGCCGAAAGAGGCAGAATCGATTCTGCCCATCGTCTCTCCGCTGCGCTCCACCGAGGAATACGCTGAAGAGCCCGCCGGGCTGCACAGGCTGGCGCTCGCTCCAGATGAAGGGGGCGCGCTGATACATCGCCCTCTACCGCCGCACGGTTCGCAAGGCTCGGGCCTTCTTGCCGCGTGCATGCGCTTCCGCAGGCGATTCTCGATCGAGATGGTGTATGAGCAGTTCGGCGAGCCAGAGGCGAAAACGCTGGTCCGCGTCGCGATCCTGCGCGAGCCCGGCGCTGGCCCGCACTTGCGGACCTACGATGGCATCTCCGAAGAGCGCGGTCGCAGCCAGCATGATCGTGAAGAGGGAGTCTTCGAAGTCCGCTTTCGTCGCTCGCCCTGCCGCGATGCGCCGTGCGTGCACGAGGTCGGCCACAGCACGCACGACGCGAACTCCTGCGGCGGGGGGTACATCGCCAAGCCCGGTGAGGACAAGCCAAGCGACGAGACGCGCATGACCGCGGTCGCCGAGGGTTTCGAAGACGCGATCGAGCAGCGCAGCGCCGTCGACGTCATCGGTGGGGTCTGCGAGCCGCCGCACGAGGTCCGCCTCGAGCGTGGCGAGCGCCCGCGCGGTGACCGCCTGCATCAGCCCCTCCCGACTGCCGAAGTGGTGGAGGATCGCGGGGTGCGAGACGCCCACGTCGGCGGCGACGTCCTGAAGCCGCAGAGCGTCGGGGCCGGCGGCAAGCAGCCGCTGCTCTGCGGCGTCAAGGATGGCGCGCTGGGCCTCCTCTGCCGGCCGCCTTCGCCGGGTGCCCTTGCGGGATCTCGTAGAAACGGGGCTTGACACGCGCATCGGCTCCCTGCTACTTACAGCATTGTAAGTAAACGAGCGACGACTTCTTTACAAGGCTATGTCATGACCAAGCCTCCCCGCCGACGGATCCGCCCCCTCGATGCCTGGCAGGCGATTCGCGCGCTTCTGCGCGATCCGGACGATACACGCCAGGTCTTCAAGATCGTGGACGCTCTCTCCGGAAAAGCGGGGGAGCGAATCTTCCGGCGTTTTCGCGCCACGGCCAGCGGAACGCGCATCCTCGAGGAGCGGCGCGATTTGCTCCAGACCCTGTGCCAGCGCGATGCTCTCGCTGCTTTGCCCCCGGGCTCTCTCGGCCGCAGCTACCTCGACTTTGTGACCCGAGAGCAAATCACGGCGGATGGTCTTGTCGCGGCGAGCATGGAGGCACGCGAGCAGGTGGAAGAGCTCAGCGAGGATTACCGGCGCACCATGGAACGGCTGCGTGACATGCACGACCTCTGGCATGTCGTCGCGGGCTACGGGCGAGATCTCGTTGGGGAAGCGAGCCTTCTGGCCTTCACCTTCGCGCAAACCTGGAACCCCGGCGTGGGATTCATCGTGGCCGTGGCCTACCTGCGTCTTGGCGATGTGCCCGGCGCACGGGGGCTTTTGCGTGAGGCCTTCCGGCGCGGGCGGCGCGCGGCCTGGCTTCCCGGGGAGGACTGGGAGGCGCTGCTCGCCCTCCCGCTCGACGAGGTGCGTTCGCGCGTGCGCACGGGCAAGCCGCCCCGCTACGAAGCCGTCCGCTCGACGGGGGCCCCTACCCTCGCCTATTGAAGCGTTCCTTTGGAGTTCCCAGCGATTTCGTCGAGTACGACCGACAAGAGCGCGACCATCGTCGGTCCGAGCTCGGGGGTCTTCAGGTAGTGGTCCGCGGCCGGGAGTACGAGAACCCTACCGGGAGCGCGAAGGAATCCATCCAGAAGCAGGAAACCATCATTCGGTCCGAGCGTTCGGAGCCGCTCAAAACCAGGCCGCGCCGGCTTGGTGATCGTGCCCGCAGTAGGGAAGCCTGCCACGTGGACGGCGATCACCCGGGGCGGAAGCAGGCCCCCGTGTAAAGCCAGCGCGCCGCGGGAGATGCTCTGGGCGGTCGCCTCCGGCAACCCAAGTGCTGCGCGTTCCGCGTCTGCGACGCCGGGGTCGGTGAGCGGCGTTCCCTCGAGCAGCCCCACCAGATCGATCCAGGCGGCGACCCGGGGTGCGAGAGCGGGGTCGTTTGCAAGCGCGGCTTGGACGTCTGCTCCTCCCTTGCTTGCCGAAAAAAGCACGGCTCGACGCCCGGCTCTAGTCACCTCGACCACCGCGCGGCTGACGCACACCGCATTACTCTTCACCGTGTCCACCTCGCCCGTCTCGATCAACACAACCTCTCGGCCAAGCCATGCCGAAACCCCCGCGAGGTCGGCGCCTGTCCAGGCATGGGAGCGATAGAAGAGGCCGGGGACGCGCAGCGGCACAAGACCGAGCGCATCGAGCTTCTGCGAGATCTCGCCAATCGCGCGCGCGGGGTCCCTGCGGACGCGAGAAAGGCGCTTTTCCACCTCGGCTGCAAGGGCCGCGTTCGAAGGCACCCCCTCGATGCGAACCTCGAGGGCACGAACCTCGCGATCATACGCATCGTCGTCTTCTCGAATCCCGCAGCCGAGTGAGAACGCACCGCTGGCAAGGAGAAAGACCGAAAGCCCCGCGCGCTGCGCGCGTCTCGTCCATCTTCGATGGTACGAACCTTTCCTCGAAAGAGGCACCGCAACACCTATCGCCTTCTTCGATCAGGCGGGGGAAGCGGAGGCCCGCTTCGCAAACAGCGGCCGCCGCCGCTGGGGATGGGCGTCCCCTCTTTCCTGCCGGTTCCGACCCTGCGCAAGGCGGCCTCGTCGGCAGCGAGTATCTTCTCACGCGCCGCGGCGAATGGCACCTCCGGGTGCCGTGGGGCGCCCTCCCCTGGGCATCCCCGCAGTCTACGGCACGCCCTGCGACGCGAAGCCGCAGCGCTCGATCGTTGCTCCGAGCCATAGGGCGGAGCGCTTCGGAGTCCGCATCATTGTCTTGGAACCGAAGCCGATGAGACCAAAGCCCCCGCCTCGGAAACTGCGGTGCCACTCATCGTTGTCGACCGCCGTCCAGTGGAAGTAGCCCCCGAACATCTGCACCGGAGCTCCGGACGCGCGCCAAG
>DATFYN010000399.1:0-12793 GCA_035315025.1 Myxococcota bacterium | reverse complement strand
CAGCTCCTTCTTGACGATGGCCACGAGGACATAGACCGACACGGCGATCCAGACCTGAGTTTTCACGGCGTTCGGGGAAGTGCCGTAGAAACGCTTGATGCGGAGATGCTGCTTCACCCAGTTAAAGAAGAGCTCGACCTGCCAGCGGCTCTTGTACAGCGCGCAGATGGTGAGTGCGGGCAGCAGACCATGGTTGGTCAAAAACACCAAGTTCTTGCCGGTCTCGGGATCGCGATAACGGATGCGACGCAGCTGTGCAGGGTAGTCGTGGGCGGCATAGAAATTATTGAGCGCGATGCGCTGATCGCAGATCAAGCCGCTGCTGCGATCGACCGCTGCAGAGTACACACGCCGTGCATTCATATTGCGCTTGGCGCGGGTGACAAAGAAGCTGCCGGCCGGATCGACCAGCGCTCGAAAGGTGATGGAGCGGCCACTCCCAATAGTGGGCACAAGTAGTGAGGCAATATAGTGCGGCCCGAGGCAGGTTACTCGCAGCATCGCTGGGTTCCGCTCTTCGCAAGCGCCGTGCCACGATGCACTGGGATCAGCTCAGCGTGGAAATCGAGTGAACTCGATGGGCGCCGGACGATTGGGTGACGATGCCTCGACAGATCTGACGAATGATCGCCTGGAGGGGGACTCGGCTCGTCTTCGGGAAGCACCGGGCGGAAGCCTGGGAAGGGCTCGGCCGAACCTGCGGTCAGCTGAGCTCCGCCGCACCAGCGGGGTTCAACACGAACCGGGTACCCAGCCGCAAGGGCTCTTCCGTGGCGGCCCAGGTTGGCGAGCTGCGCACTACGCCGGCATGACGCGCTGTTCTGCCTCGTTGCGATTGAGGAACCGGGCTTGGGGCCGAAGATCGGGCGGAGCCACCGGGGGATACGCAGTCGTGCCAAGCTTCTTGAGTGCGCCTGATTGGCGCGGCCGCACTCGCTCGAGCGACAGGGCTGATGATGCGGCCAGATACCCGCCGGCTAGTCAGGTGGTAAGGACCGCCGCGAACGCTCGAAGATCTCCGTTAGCTGCCTGGCCATCACGCTCCGTCCTAAGTTTCTCTTCATCGACGATCCGAAACCCGCCACCTGATCCGTCGACACGCGACTTCGGTAGAAAATCACCGTGCCCTCTGAAACCGGCACGAGGCCCGCGATCTCCTGGGAAGCGTTATAGCCGTGGCTTACGTAGAACTCGCGATCGGCCACGGCGAATCCGTCTCCCATAGGTATCGCCAGGCGATGGCGCAGTGTGTAGTTCGGACGGCCGTCAAGGTCGTAGCGCAGCCAGAAGAAGCTCTCCTCGAGGCCCATCGGCTTTCCTCGCGGATACGAGAGGAGCAGCCGCTGCAGCGCGGGCGCATACCGCTGGAGGACCTGCGCCGCCTCGCTCGCACGGCGTAGATCGCCGGACGGTTCCCAGGCGCCACCAGCGCGTGCATACGAGGGGATGCCGGCAAGCCCGTTCGCGAGGTACGCTTGGTAACGGTGGAGCAGAAGCTGCTTCAGCTGAGCTTCGACCCCGCTTTTCGGGTCAGCGCTCGCAGCCAACGCCGTGAACTCCTGGATTTCCCTGGAAGAGAGGTTGAGCGTGTCTCCCGGGCCCGCCGTGATATAGCGCTTCGCCTCAACCGCACCGTCGGGCTCCAGCGCGAGGCTATCGAAGTCGCCGAGTGCTCCCGGGCCCCGAATCGGGACGGAGGCCGAGAGCTGGGGATCCGCCTTCAGGTCTATCGCTTCTCGGAACGCCTCGAGCACTTCCGCTGGACGCCGCTGAACGAGGAACGCAAGCCCGACGGCGATCTCCCGATCGGACGACTCCCTCGGATCTGACTTCACAATCTCACCACTCCGGATGCGAGCGCCCGCGTCCGAAGGAAGACCGAGGTCCGCCGCCAGCTGATCGAGGCTCGGGGTGTCGGCCGCTGTCGTCTCGAAGCCCACCACCCCCAGGATGCTGGCGAGGAGCAGCAAAACGCTCTTCCCCATCGATCTTTCCATCAATCCCCACTTCCGTGCGCGGCTGATTGGGTCCGACCTCGCGCGAACTCGAAACGTTGGAGAATTCTCGCGCGCGTGGCAGCATCCGCTGAGACTGGCGCGAGACGACCGTAGAGCTTCGCGGCCACGGAATCTTCGGGCAGGACGACACCGCTGTCGTGTCGGCTTGGGGCCTCAGGCTGCGACTCTTCCGGGTGTGTGCCGAGCTCGCCGATCAGTGCGCGCTCCAGTCGCTCCAGGGGGGGCGACCTTGACACGTCCCAGCACACAGGCGCAAACGGATGACGCCGGTGCCCAGCTCGCGCAACATCCTCGTGCACGACGCCGTCACAGACGAGACAGAGATTGAGGCAACACTCCTCGCACTGCCGCCGCGCTAGGTGCGCCGCGTCGAGGCTGCAACGCATGGTGAAGAGGGGCAGGTGTCGATAGAAGGAGGCCACGCCATCCTCGTCTCCTCGCTGTGTGCGCACCTTTTGGCCGAGGGCTACGGCGTGCTCGAGTACTTCCGGTCGTAGCGCGAACCTAATCGCTTCGGCCAGCGTCTCGGCGGTGAGTGCCCCAATGGGTACGGGGGTTGGCCCGGCGCCCGCTTCGGACACGATGCGCCCCCAGAAGTACTGATCGCCGAAGAACGGCACGACAATGGTGGGAAGACCGCCGCGAAGCCCCGCTGCGGTGGTTCCGGCGCCCCCGTGGTGGCAGACCGCAGCACAGCGCGGAAAGAGCCAGTCATGCGGGAGCTCGTCCACGAGATGGACCTGCGGCGGCACGGAAGCCGCCCCAAGATGCGCCCAGCCCCGTGATACGAGGCCTCGCACACCCGCTCGGGCGAGCCCTCCGAAGATCGTCGCCGTGAGCGCCACAGGGTCGGGTGCCGGACACGAACCAAAACCAACGTAGACGGGCGGCTCACCCGCCCCGAGGAACTCTCGGAGCGGACCCGGCGGGTCGAAGCGAGCCGCCTCATCGAGGAACACAAATCCCGTGACGTCGATCTCGGGGCCCCAGTCGTCCGGCTTGTCGAGGATGCTCGGCGACCAGAGGTACGCATGCGGCACAGCATGCTCGTGGAGGATGCTCGCACCATGCTCACCATGCACCCGCTCGAGGCCGAGTGTCTGCTCGCGGAATTCGTTTACGAGGTCGCCGATCCCGAGCCAGGTGAGGAGATCGAAGGCCTCGAAGGAGATGCGGTTGCGCAACGCCGAGTGGGCTTCCGAAACTACGTGGACGAATGGGTGGGGAAACGCGCGGGTTGGGCTCCACGGCATCGTGAACATGATGTGGAGCGGCGCACCCAACGCCTCGGCCACGTGGATATGGCCCTGGCTCGGCGGATTCGCGATCACCGCGTCGGCGATGAATGTCTGCGCGCCAGGACGCCCCGGATCGGGCTCGGTGCAAGCCGCCCACGTCGATGCCAGGATCTCCGCCATGACCGCGCGCTTGCGTGGGACCTGCTCCAGGAGCTGATGGACATGCCGGGGAATCAGGTGTCCCCCTGTCATCACCATGTATTCCATGAGCTCCCGCGGATCGCCGGCGAGCGGAAAGAACTCGATTCCGTGGGACTCAACGAAGTCGCGGAAAACCGCGTGCGTCGCGATGCGAACGCGGTGGCCATCGCGCGTTAACCTCTTGGCGATCGGGATGAAGGGCTGCACATCGCCACGCGAGCCGACGATCAGCATCGCGACCGATAGCGGAGGCACGGCCGTCACCTCTCCGGCAGCGATCGCGGGCCCTTCCAGCGTCAGGTGGAGGGGCGAGCGATCGACTAAATTCAGCTTGTCCGCTGCCATCCGGTCATCGAGCTCGATCCGAATGCGGTCGCCCTCAAGCGGCGACACCTTCCTGACGGTATCGCAGAAGAGCTCACGCAGGCGTACGTGATCAAGTTTACGCTTGAGGAGAGAGGGAGGAGGGTCCGGGATGCTCATCTCCAGAGCTCCCCTCGGCGCCGATGCACTACCAACCAACTGGTTACAGGAAGTCTCACCGCGACATCAATGTAGGCATTTTTGCCTCTCGCAGAACCCGCCGCGTCACGCCTCCAAAGATCGCCTCGGTGAACCGCGCGTGGCTATACGCTCCGAGCACCAGAAGATCGGCGGAAAGCTCCATCGTGGTGTCCAGAAGCAGCGTGCCAACGTCGCCTCCCTTTGAGCTGATCGTCCGCACATTGACCTCGACACCGTAACGCGCGAGGTGGCACGCTAGATCTGCGCCAGGCTCCTCACCAAACCTGTCCGGGTATCGATCATGGTCAACGATCAGGACCTCGACCACATCCGCAGCGCTGAGGAGCGGCATTGCATCCCAGACTGCACGGGCGGCCTCTTGGCTTGCGTTCCAGGCGAGAACGATGCGGTGGCCGACCAGCCCTTGCGGGTCGAACGTCGGCGGGACAAGGAGCGTTGGGCGGCCGGATGCGAGGACAAGCCGTTCGGGAAGACCTACCAGCGGTGTCTCCTCCGCATCTGAGCGCACCACGACGGAGAGCGCTGCATAGCGAGCATGGACGATGACGTCCTCGGGTGGCTCAATCCGTTGCGATCGCCATTCGCCAGCGATGCCGTGGCTTTCGCATATCTTCTCGAAGTCAGCGCGGGCGTCCTGCTCTTCCTGCTTCACTGCCTCCAAATACCGGTCGAGCGCATCCGGGATCGCCTTGCCGCGTATCCAGGGGTTCACAGAGATTTCCGGCACCGCGAAGACCGCAATGAGATGGGCCTGCCAGCGCTCGGCGAGTCTCGCTGCGAGACCACACGCAAGCACCCTTGACGGCTCGGGATCCAGGAACACCGCCATGTCCTTGATCACACCGATCACAGAGCTTCTCGCGTCAAGCCCGTTTGGCTCGCATCGCATCTTGCGGGCTTGCACCGCGAAGCTTCGAACCGGGCTTCCCGGCGCGCATGGCTCGAAATCACTGGATCAACTCCCATTTTACGACGACCCCATCGACCCAAGCGATGAGATCGCGCGTTACTTCGTCGCGATTGACTTCGTTCAAACTTTCGTGGCGGCCATCTTGATAGAAGTGATAGGTCACGTCTTCGAGTCCAGCGGCGCGATAAGCTTGGAGAAGCTGACCCATATTGTTCCCGACGGGGTCCCGGGTACCGCGGAAGATGTAGATGGGAAGCTTCTTCGGGATCCGCGCCTGCCGCAAGGGCTTGGCCACATCGATGAGCGCCACGAGTACGTCGATATAAAGCCGTACAGTCGACCTAAAGCCGCACAAGGGGTCAGTGAGGAATTTGTCGACCTCGATCGGATCGCGCGAGAGCCAGTCAAACGGGGTCCGTGCCGGTTCAAACGGCCTATTGAAGGACCCGAAGACCAAACCATGCAGGAGCGCGCTTCTAGCATGCGACCCGACGCGCAAGCGCTCGAAGCGTGCGAGCAGAAGTGCGAGCCGTGCAACAGCGAGCGGCTTGCCATTCGACCCTGACAGCACTGCGCCAGCGATCGCGTCGCCATGCTCGCTGATGAACTGTTGAATCATGAACGATCCGAGCGAATGGCCAAACACTACAACAGGCACGCGGGGATAGTCCGCGCGGATTCGTTGATTCAGCCGCCACAAATCGTCGAGGCATCTGTTCCAGCCATCGTCCTCTGCAAAGAAGCCCAACTCGGCGGGCGTCCGTGCCGTACGTCCGTGCCCGCGATGGTCATTGGCGTAGACTGCATAGGCCTCGCGACATAAGGCCTCCGCCACCCGTGCATACCGCGCAGCGTGCTCCGTCCATCCATGTGCGATCTGTACCACTCCCTTGAGTGGCTTGTCGGGCAGCCAGCGATGAACAACAATTGATACGCCGTCCGACGCCTCGAGCGTGAATGTCGTTGCCCGCATGTGATTGAGCGAAGACGGGATTGGAGAAGCCGGATCAAGCGAGGGTTTCACATCTCGTTTTCTCAGCGACTCAAGCGGCATGGTCTCTCCAGCGCGCTGGCATCCGTATCAGGCGTGGTCGCCATTTGACCCTTTCCCTAGATTGATCCTCGTCCTGTCAGCGCTCGGTCCAACGCTCGATTGTGTCGGACGGACGGGCTCCGACAACCGCGACAACGACGTCGTCGCCTCGGGTCACGCCGGGCGCCGTGAGCCCCTAATGGATCATGCATGCGGCGTGCCAGCGGCTGCAAGCTACCGGCGCGCGAAGCTCCGCCAAGTGGTCTTGACCTCCGCCGAAAAGGGGCCCGCCGGCGCCGGTCGCCACGATCTTTGCGCTTAGCTGCGAGGAACGCCCGCGTTTGGCCAGCGCGATCGTGTCCAGTGTAAGGCGACGGGCGTTCACCTGACGATGCTTCGACAGATCTGACGATCGCTCGGCGCCTTTGGCTGGACGGACCGGTGACGATGCAGGAGGGAGGATCTTCGTGGCCGCCCGGGCGGGACAATCGGGTGCGCCTAGTGACGCCCAGTGTCTTCATTCAATGCCTTGGCGCCCGTATCGCGCGCCGACCAGCAACGACCGACAGTCGAGCTCGGGGGCCTTGAAAGCGCCCCCGCAGGCGGTCTCGCCCTCGAAGATGTCGTTTTTCCCCTGTGCGGCCAGATGTCGGCCCAGCGAGACGATCAGGGCTGACTCGATCGGATGGGGCAGCGCGGGTATGGTAGCTGGCTGTCGCTGGTTAAAGGCGCTTTGGTTCGCGTGTGTCGTCGCGCGTGTCGCCAACCGGGCTGGCAGTGGATCCACGATTTTGAGGCTTTGGAAGCGCCGACCTTGCGATCCGGCTGCACTTCGCGCATTGCACCCTTCCTTCATGCAACCCTCGGCTACATTCATGCGGTTATCTGGCACGGCTAATGCCACCTTATCGGGCGGTCGGAGTCTCGCGTGAGCCAAGCCGGAACGCCGCCGTCGCACACCTCCACCCTGCTCGACCGCTATTTTCGCTTCGTGATCGCCAAGCGCTGGTGGGTGATCACCCTCTACGCGCTGGTCCTCTTGCCCGCAGCCTGGCTCGCGGCCCAGGTCGGACAGGACAATTCGATTGACCGCCTGATCGTGACGCGCGATCTCGACTATGTAGCGTTGCGTGAGTTTGAGCAGGTGTTCGGCGGAGGTGAATACGCGCTTCTGCTCGTCCAGACCGACGATCCCTTCACGCCTGAGGTGCTCGACCGGGTTGACCACATCGAGCGCGCAGTCGAGGCAGTACCGGGCACGAGCGTCAATTCGGCGCTGTCTGTCTTCCGGCGCGCGAGAGCGGGCTTTACCCCCACACCAGAGCAGGCCAAAAGCTTCCGCCAGTTTGTCAGCGGCACCGACCTCTTTCGCCGCCAGGGGCTGGTCGGCGAGGGCTTCCTCGCAATCGGGCTGGTACTCGATGCGAAGGGAAGCGAGCAGCGGGCGGCGCTCCTTGCCGAGATCGATCGCGCGATCGCGAGCGCAAATCCAAATCCCTCGCCGCTCGCCAGCGTACGCCGTCTCGGCCAGCCCTATGTAAACGTCTATCTTGACCAGACGCAGCGAACGGCCTGGCGCTACTTCGTGATTTTCGCGGCCTTCGTGATAGCGCTGAACCTCTTCTTGTATCGCTCCCTCCGCACGCTTGTCGCGTTTCTCCTGACCCTTGGCGTGTGCCTTGCCGCTTCCGTGGGCTACATCGGGGCAAGCGGCGGCATGCTGACCATCGTGTCCCCGATGGTGCCGATGACCATCCTGGTGACGGCGACGGCGACGCTCGTCTACATCCATTCCCGCTTCGTCCAGCGGCCGGCAAACCGCTCGGTCGACACACACCAAGTCTTCGCTCTTGGCAACAAGTTCGTCGCCTGCACGGCGTCGATCTTTGCCACGGCCGCGGGTTTCGGGGCGCTCACCGTCTCCCCCATCCGGCCCGTCCGAGAGATGGGAACTTGGGTTGCGGCGGGGCTCTTTTTCACGTGGGTGATCGTCTTCACGCTCTTCCCCGCGCTTCAGAAAGTCCTGGCGACTCCGACCTGGCCCGAGCGTCCCCCGGAAGACGATTGGTTCGTGCGCTTGGCCCATGGGCTTCCGAGGTGGAGCTACCGATTTCGCTGGCCGCTGGTCGGTGCCGCACTCGGGCTCTCGGTCACCGGGGCCGCGATGCTCTTCGGCGTCCCTGGGCGGCTCTCGCCCATGCGTATCACCACCGATCCTGTGGAAATGATGGATCACGACACGGAGCTCTATCGAGACATCCGCCGCCTTACGCCCCTCCTGCCCGGCCTTTCCATTACGCAAGTGTGGCTGCGCGGCAGCCTCGGCTCGATTTCCGAGCCCGAGGTCCTCTTTGGCCTGCATCGTTTCCAGCAGCTCCTCGAGGCCGATCCCGATGTCGGTGCCGCCATCGGGCCAACGTCAGTCCTCCGCATGATCCGCTACATCGGCGGCGCGGGAGATGGCTGGCCGCAGGATCCGGCGGAGCGCGAGGCGCTTTCAACGGAACTCGAGGCTCTCGCCTTGAAGGAACCGCTGCTCCGCCGCTTCGTCGAGCCGCATACGTTGGGGCAGGCGCAGCTCACGGTGGTGAGTCGCGTGACGGAGCACGAAGGCTTTCAGCGCCTCGACGCCTCGATCCGCCGCCATTGGCAGGAGGCCATCGCGGAATGTCCGGCTCTCGGCGAGCTCCAGCTTGCGACGGTCGGTCTCACACCGCTCAACGCGAAGATGGCGCAGAGCCTCGTACCCACGCTGGTCCACAGCTTCGTGCTCACTGTCGTCGTCATCTTCTCGGCCTTCTTGGTGGTCTTCCGCAATGGCCCAGCGCGGGTCATGGCCATGATCCCGTCGATCTTCGCGATCTTGGTGATGTTCGCGTTGATGCGGGCCACCGGCATGATGCTCAATGTCGCGACGATCCTGATCGCCTCGACAATCCTAGGAACCTCAGAGAACGACCAGATCCACTTTTTCTACCACTTCCTCGAGAAGCGCCGCAGCGGAACGGTCGAGCAGGCGCTCACCCACACGCTCCTCGTCGCGGGCCGCGCCATCTTTTTCGCCACCCTAATCAATGCAGCGGGATTCCTGGCGTTCACACTCTCGGGGCTCCCGCCCATCCGCCAGTTCGGGATCCTGTCGGCCACGGCATTCGTGTTGTCGATGCTGGCGGACTTTACTGCGCTCCCAGGGGCGCTGTGGATTCTCTTCCGCGCGAAGCCCGATCCGCCCGGACCCACGTAGACGGTCTACCATCCCCACTCCCTGGACCCCGCGTGAGAGCCTTCGAGGCAACCCGACATGCCGGCGCTGGCCACCCGCTGGTTAAGGAGCAGCTGGTCGGTGCGCCGGGGTTCCTTCTTCTCGACAAGGCGGCGACACAGGTGTGGGAGCGCGGGCTTCGTGTCGCCGAGGGCCAGGTAGGCTTCCGCGAAGGGTACGTGGCTCTCGAGCCCCTCCGGGTGCTCTGCCACCGGCCCCTCTAGAAGTTCGATCCCGGTCTCTGAGTTGCCGTGAGAGACAAGGCTCGCGGGCGCAATCACATAGAGCGTTCCCAAAAAGACGCGTGGCCGCACCGTCAGCGGAACTCGGGATCGCGCGTTCAGCCGCCCCCCGTCCGGAGCCCGCAGCAGACTCGCATTCGCAAACTCGCGGTCGGCGGCGGTATCGCTTCCCTCGTCGATCAGCGCCTCCAGAGTGTCGTTTAGGGCGAGTGCGTCACCCTCCGCAGCGACGAGGCTCGGCGCGACAGAATACCGCGGCTGCGTTGTGGCACCGGCGAATACCCCGAGGACTTGGGCTGGGATTCGCGCTCGTACCCAAGGCCCCCTCATGATCCGTACGCAGCGACCACCGCCGCGTAGGTGCTGCTGTCCGCGGCCTGGATCGAGACAATTCCCACCTCCGCACAGATGCCCTGCCCTTCGCCTTCGCAAAGGAAGGGGAGGTTTTTCTGAAATTCCTTGCGCTCGGTCCGGGGGGCAGCCGGGAAGGCGACGACGACCAGGGGCGGCAGCTTCGGGCTGTCCCAGATCGACCGGACCCCGTCCGTTCCCGGGATGTGGGAGAGCTCAGCGAGTTGCGCATCATCAATTAGCGCGCATTCGGCCTCCCCCGCGAGGAGTTTCTTGATCGTGAGGAGGGGCCGGGGCGTCTCGACGAGCGTGAACTCCGCAAGCTTGAAGCTGCTCCGAGCTACCACCCGCTCCAGGAACTTCCGATCGTCTGCGTGATTGGTCGCGAGCCGCTTCCCGCGGCAGCCGTCCAGGTCCACCGCCGTTTGCGTGATGATGTGGTACTGCTGACCGCCCACGAGGGACACCGCGGCACTGCCGATCACTTCGAGCTGGTAGCTCTTCCGCATCGAGAGGAACGCGGCGAGCGAAAGGATGCCGTAGTGAGGGGCTTGCGAGCGGATATACGCCTCGGCGGCTTCGCGGCTGGTGCAGTATTGGCCACGCGCAGCGGTCCAGTCGTTCCGCGCCGCGGCGATGGCCACGATACGATCGAGGTAGGGCTGCACGAGAGAAGCGCTCCCGATCGCGTGCTCGTTCAGTACAACGATGCCGACGCTCCCGCCGTCGTCGGCTTTAGATGGGGTGTCGGCGCGTGCCGCGGACCGGACAAGACATAGCGCCACAAGCGCGGCGACTACCACCGGATGACGAGCTCTCACTCGAAGGCGGCGTCTCCCGACTTGCAACCGATCCCAAGCCCTCACGTCCATTGCTGCGTGCCCGCAGCAGAGATCGCCAATGCTTCAGCGACCCTGTGACGCCATCGGCCAGGCTCGCCCTCTGCCAGGCTCGCTCCGCGAGTCGTCAGCCCTCGACGCTCGCCACATGCTGTATGTCCAGTCATCCAGGGCCACCATGAGTGGCGGGAGGAGCTTCGCCCCGGTGAGCGGTCTCACCATGCATCCTTCCCCGCTCACTTCAACGATGTCTCTGATTCGCAGCATCGCTCTGATCATGCGCAAGAACTATGCCGCTAGAGGCGGGCCGACGGGTCTGCGGCATTAGTATATAAAATATGCATTAGTTCACAAAAAAAGAGAACTATCGCGCGCGTGATATACTCCCCACGGGCTTTTTGGTGAGCGCATCGTGAGGACTCCCTCGGTGTAAGCCCGGCCCGATCAATTAAGCCTAATTGGCGGCGCCGTAAGTCCGCGAAATTCCAACGATCGCAAGGTCCGTAGGAGCTACCCAAAGCCACAAAAAGACGTGGGGGTCCCACCAAAAGTCACACCACAATCAATTGTGTCACATGAATGGCCTGCATTTGCGATGATCGTAGCCATTCGCTCTCGGGGCACTAGAAGCGCCGGCGCCTTCCCGACTCGTTGTCCTCACCTGGCGGGCACCACCATACGGGAAGACCGTCAGCGAGGGCCATTCCTACAAGTTCCAGGCCATCGACCGGCGAACGCTGGGGATACGGCTTGTCAAGCAGCAGCGGGGCGTCTGCGGATGACCAGCTTGACATCGCAATCGAGCGTGTGGAGAAGAGAAATCAATTGATCGATTGATTTCCGAGTGTTTCGCGGATCGAGAAGCCTGTAGAACTGTGCAGCCGATGTATGGAGCTTGCGAATGATCTCCCGCTTGCTCACGGAGCTGGCCTCGACTCTCCGTTGCGCCTCAAGAGTGAGCTTGTAAACGAGTAGCTCTCGCAGGTATGCCGGATCCTCGTTGTATTCGAGCACCTGATCGATGTGAACTGAACCCTCCCTGTCCGACTCGAGTCTGTAGGTGAACGCCTCGCGACCAAGTTCGGCATCCACGAAGACACGAACTACCCTGTCGCCGGGCGATGGACGCATATCAAGCTTCGCGTAGGGAAACAGAAGGGTTTTCCCCGTCGATGCGGTGATCTCAAATGCCTTGCGTCGATTATTCGCGAGCACGCGTCGGATCTTCACAGAAGACCCTCCTGTTCCAGCTCCCGGATGACCTCCAAGAGACGGGCGGTGGGGCTGCCCTTCATCGCGCGACCATTTTCGAGATCCCACTTCAGCACAAGCCGCGAGTCCCGGTAGACGTGAACATGACGTGGACTATGGTCTCCCTTCCACGCGAGGAAGACGTAGTTCCCGCGCCTGATCTTCGGCACCCATAGATGTTATCCCAGGTGGTAACGCTTGCAAATCTTTGATCCAGGCCCGCATCCGTTCGATTCACATCACCACAATCTCTGCCGGTCCGGCCCTTGTGGGCCTCTACCTACCGTGGGTTTTGACGAGAGTCGGCTTTCGGAAGCGGAGCCAAGAGGGATCTCGAGCGCTGCCATTCACGTTGCCCGGGGTGCCTCGTGGCGCGATGACAGCAGATCGAAACGCTCCAAAGTCATTTGAGCGTCGCGGAGACGTATCGAAGGAGAGAGCGGGGGCCCTCGCGCAGCGTGCTCCGCTCAATTCCGCGCGGGTCGGAGGCCCTCCGAGTCGCCCCGACCGAGGAGCGCCGCGTTCCGCTCACCAACTTTCCCCGAGACCTCGCGGACTGGATCGTCGGCAAGGGGCGCGTAGCGCGCCGTCATCTGCGGCTGGCTGTGGCCAAGCAACTTCCCAGTCGAGTCCGCTCAAGCGGTGACGGTATGCCAACAAAAGTGCCTGAATCTCGGCGCGGCGGACGCCTTCTACACCAAGTGGCGGCGCGCCGGGAGACCGTCGACGAAGCAGCAAACCTCTACGGCGGCTCGTCGTCGTGGCACGCGACTTGCTTTGCCCAGTTGAAGGGCAGAGCTCATTCCGCGGGTCCGTGTTCCTTCGGTGGGTCTCGATGATGCCCTTCGGAAGGTGCGTCTAGCCGAAGACGTCGACTGATTAAGTCCACGACGCAAAGAAAGCTCTAGCCGGCGCCCAAGGAG
>DATFYN010000398.1:0-4124 GCA_035315025.1 Myxococcota bacterium | reverse complement strand
GCTACCTCCAAGAGTTCAGCTACCGGTTCGATCGCCGCGCACGCGAGAGCGAGCTCTTCTTCTTCGTCCTGCGCCGAGCCGTCCGTGGCGAGCCGCTCCCCTACGCCCGACTGACGGCTGAGGTAACCGGATAAGCACATTTCCTTGTTTCAACAGCGTCCGGGATTATCCCCCGCGAGGTCGCCGAGCGAAGCCTGCCACGGCGATCGCCCCGATGGCGACCATCACCAGGGTCGATGGCTCGGGGACCTCTGACACTGTTCCCACTAAGCTATTCACGTTGAGCGCGCCGACAGCACCAAGGTCCGTCGCGAGGAAGTCGAGGGTGTTGATCCCCGAGACAAAGCCTCCGGTGATCTGGAAGCTGTGGAAAGACGTGAAATTGCTGAGCACGTCCCCGCCGTCCAGAGTCAATGCGCCAGAGCCCACTGGATTGGAACCGTTAAGGAGGATCGAGCCGTCGTTATCGACGCCCCAAGAGCCGGAGATTGTCGCCGTTGTCGGGTTGAAGCCGGTCAGATCGAAACTCAGTTGGAAGGTGTAAGGCGAGTTTAGCTCAGCAACGCCGCTGGCATCGGCCCAAACCCACCGAGAGTCCGGAGACTGCACGTAGGTTCCCAAGAAGTTCAACTGGTTGTTGACGACCACGGCCGGGACCGGATTCGTGATGCCTGGGCCGGCGATGATCGACCAGTGTGGATCGGAAGAGCCGCCCGATAGGGGAATTTCGTTCGCATCGACCCCGGTGTTGAAGAGAGAGATGGAGTGGGCGGCCGCCGGCCGGGAGACAACCGGTGCGATCATGATGAGCAGGGCGAGAGGGAGGACGTGGCGAGCAAGGGATCTGGTGGGAATCATGGGACCCCCTTAGAAGTGAATGGACGAACATTCTCGGGCCGAGGCGCGCGTGACCCCCAAACTCACTCCCTGTTCTAGAGTGACCGCGCCTAGGGTACGGGTGACGAAAGTAAATCCGCGGCGAGGCCCAATGTCGTCCTGTTGCGCGTCGCAAGCTCGACGCGATCCCGGCACCGCATGGCCATGCCATGCGATGACCTTCTCCGCCGACTCGTCCTCCAATCCGAACTTTGGAGCCTTCGTCGACCTCCTTACTAACGGGCGAGCGCGCAGCCCTTGTCAGCCGGCGATCTTGATGGGATTCCTGTCGATTGGCGGCGGAGTCGCGGCCTCGTCCGCTCCGCCGTCACGGTGAGCCGTCACGGGAATCTCACGACGCGCGTCCCCGGGGGAGTTTGAAAATCCATCGTGACGCAAAAGCGCGATTGTCGGCGTCGACAACCCCCCGGGAGGGGGAGGCCGGTGCGGTCGGCGTCGGCGGCGGGCTGAATGGGGCAATCTGCGCGGCATCACGAGTAGGTCCGGCATCGCGGCAAAAAACAGCTTTGGTGCTCATGCTCCTCTCGGACCGCCTGACCCCGTAGCTGGAGGTCGAGATTGCTCGAGCCTGTCGAAAGGGACCTCCGCCTCAGTGATGGACACCGGCTTCCCTTCCCTTATTGGCCCGAGCGGGGACTTCGGATGCGCAGCCGCTGTCGTGGCTACAACGTGGCTACAGTAGGGATGTTTTGAGCAGTGCAGCAAGGGGCGGCGGGAACCGAACTGTCTGTATTGTCTAAGATTTTCTGGTGGGCCCCCCGGGAGTCGAACCCGGGACCCTCTGCTTAAAAGGCAGGTGCTCTAACCAGCTGAGCTAGGGGCCCCGGCGAGGTGGGTACCACCGAGGGCTCCAGGTGTCGAGACGCCTTACGGCCGTCGTGCGCCCGCGGCACTAGGCGCGAAAGGGATCGCTGCGCACGATGGTCTCGTCACGCCCAGGACCGACAGACAGGAGCTCCACGGGAACGCCGACCATCGCTTCGACCCGTTCGACGTACCGCCGTGCGGGATCGGGCAGGTCTTCGAAGCGCCGCACCCCCGAGAGGTTCCCGCTCCATCCGGGTTGCAGCTCGTAGACGGGCTCAGCCCGGGAGAGCTCGCCGAGGGTCATCGGAAACTCCCGGGTTACCTTGCCATCGATGCGGTAGGCCGTGGCGATCGGTACCTCCGCAACCCCCGCAAGGATGTCGATCTTGTTCATGGCAAGGCCAGTGAGTCCGTTCACCGTGACGGCCTCGCGCAGCATCACCGCGTCGAGCCATCCGCAGCGGCGCGGCCGCCCCGTCGTAGCACCGAACTCATCTCCCGCCGCACGCAGCCGCTCACCGATGGCGCCGGTCTCTTCGGTGGGGAACGGTCCCCCGCCCACGCGTGTCGTATAGGCCTTCGTGATGCCGAGGACGCGGTCGATCTGCGTGGGTCCGACGCCAGCGCCCGTGCATGCCGCACCGGCGACGCAGTTTGAGGACGTGACGAAGGGATAGGTCCCGTGGTCGATGTCGAGGAAGGTGCCCTGTGCGCCCTCGAAGAGCACGCTCTTGCCCTCGCGCAGCGCACGTTCGAGCAGCCGCTCGGTGTGATCGACATAGGGCTCGAGCTTGCGCCCCCACTCGACCGCCGACGCAAAGAGTGCGTCGACGTCGATCGGCTTCCATTTGTAGTACTCGGTGAGCTCAAAGTTCTTCACTTTCGCCAATCGTCCGAGCGCCTCGCGCAGGCTTGGCGGATCGAGCAGATCCGCCACCCGGATTCCGCGCCGCGCGATCTTGTCCTCATAGGTGGGCCCAATCCCACGACCCGTGGTCCCGATGGCACCGCCCTTTGCGGCTTCCTCGCGCGCCTTGTCCAAGGCCTTGTGCCATTCGAGAATGACGTGCGCGCGACCCGAGACGCGCACTCGCTGCGGATCACGCAGCACGCCGCGCGCCTGAAGCGCATTCAGCTCTGAGATCAGCACCTCGGGATCGACTACGACTCCAGGACCGATCAAGTTAACCGTGCCCGGGTGCAATACGCCGGCCGGCACGACGTGCAGCACAGTCTTCTGGCCGTCGACCACGAGCGTATGCCCGGCGTTGTTGCCTCCGTGGAAGCGCACCACTAAGTCGGCGCGCGGGGCCAGCCAATCGACGATCTTGCCCTTGCCCTCGTCGCCCCACTGGGCGCCCACGGCGACTACCGTGGTCATCGTCAGAGCTCGACGAGCTGCGCAGCGATCATATTTGGGAGGTTCCGCAGCCTCTCCATCACACGCTCGTCCGGACACTGGTCCACGTTGACGAGCATCGCGGCCTCGCCGCGCTCCCTGACAAGAGCCAGCTGCATGCGGGCAATGTTGATGCCCTCCTCCCCGAGGATCGTTCCCACAGTGCCGACCACACCGGGGCGATCGTGATTGTGGAGTAGGAGGGTCGGGCCGTCGGGAATCACTTCGAGCATGAAGTCGTCGATGCGCACGATGCGGGGCTGACCGCCGTGAAAGATGGCTCCCGCGATCAACCGGTCTACGCTACTACGAACCCGGGTGGTAATCGTGCTCGCAAAGTCCCGCGGACGGCTGGCTTTGGATTCCACCACCTTGATACCGCGCTCCTGCGCGATGAGCGGCGCATTTACCATATTCACACGGTCGGAGACAGACTCGAGCAAGCCTTTGAGCACGGCAATTGTGATCGCAGCGACCCGCAACTCCGCGACCTCGCCCGCATATTCGATTTCGATCTCATCGATCGCGCTCGGACACAGCTGACCCTGGAATCGCCCGAGCTTCTCGCCGAGCAACACGTAGGGTCGAATCTGATCGAGCACCTCCGCGGAAACCGAGGGAACGTTCACCGCGTTGCGCACGAGTCCCTGGAGCAGGTAGTCGCGCACCTGCTCGGCGATCGCGACGGAGACGTTGAGCTGGGCCTGCTCGGTCGATGCGCCAAGATGCGGTGTGCAGATGACGCGGGGATGCATGACGACCGGGTGGTTGCTCGGCGGCGGTTCCTTCTCGAAGACATCGAGCGCCGCACCACCAACTCGGCCCGCATTCAAGGCGTCGAGCAGTCCCGCCTCGTCGACGATGCCGCCTCGGGCTGCGTTCACGATCAGAACCCCTTTTTTTGCTTTAGCGAAAGCGTCGCGGCCGAGCATGCCCGTCGTGTCTTTTGTCTTTGGCACGTGAACGGTGATGGCATCAGCCCGCTCCAGCAGGTCGTCGAACCCGACCTGCTCTACGTCGA
>DATFYN010000397.1:0-4554 GCA_035315025.1 Myxococcota bacterium | reverse complement strand
CTCGACGCTCCGCTGCGTCATCTCGTGAAGACCTGGGTGGCCATGCTAAACGGCTGCTCTTTCTGCGTGGACATCGCGAAAGCTTCTGCAGTCCTCGAACACATCTCCTTGGAGAAGTTCCAGTCGCTTCCCGACTGGCGTACAAGCCCGCTCTATGACGACCGCGAGCGCACGGCGCTGGCCTATGTGGAGCAGGCGACGAGGGATCGGCGCGTCTCTGACGCGACCTTTGCGGCCGTGCGCAAGCACTTCTCCGAGCGCGAGGTCGTGGAGCTTACCTGGCTGAACGCGCTTGAGAACTATTACAACCTGATGAATGTGCCGCTCGAGATTGAACAGGACGGCCTGTGCGCCATTGCACAAAGGAGAGTCGGAGCGCGAGGCGGCGCATAGGACCTACGCGAGGAACGCTAGAGCGCGACGGGGGGGCTTGGCTCTGGATCCTTGGTCGATCGCCAGGCCCTGCAGCCCTTCGTCTGGGGAACGAACGCGGGGACGCCTTGCCGAACTTGCAAATCCCCCTTCAGGCCCGTCGAAGAGACGACACAAGCCCGCGTTCTTCGAGAACCGCTGCCATCATCGCCGCGAACCCGATGCAGGTTCGGTCCTCGAGGTAGGGCCCGACAATCTGTACTCCGACGGGCAGGCCCTCCCGGGTACAGCCGACGGGAGCGGACATGGCCGGGTGGTGGCTCAGCGTGGCGAGGCTGATCCACCCCATGAGGTCGTAGTACGGGACGCTTTGCCCGTTCACTTTGATGACGCGCTCCATCATCGGCTCCGTGTGGTCGTGGCGGATCGCTGGAACCTGGTTCACGGGCATGAGCAGCACGTCGTATTCGCGAAAGAACGCCGCCAACTTCGCGCGGAGCTGTTCCCGGAACTCATTGGCGATGATCCATTCCCGGTGTCGGCTGGTACCATGCCGGGCCATCCGGCCAAGCGGACTCGGGTCGTCGGGGTGCGTCGCCGCATGGGCGGCCAGGCGCTGGAAGACCTCCGGCGGATAGCCCGCCAAGAGGATCGGCCAGAGCAGGGCCTCGTACACGCGGACAGCGTCGGCGAGGTCGAGGGCTGGGCGCGCGGCATCATCGACCCGCACGCCCGCACTGCGCAGGGCCGAGGCCGCGCCTTCGAGCGTTTGGCGCACCTCCGCGTCGACGGGGAAGTCCGGGTCGTCAAGCCAAGCGGCCACCCGGAACTCGCGGAGCGAGGTGTGCCGCGGCGGCGGAAGCGCAAGGCGCCAGCCGACGGCGCGCCCCGGTGGGGGCCCCGCCACAACGCCGAGAAGCAGATCGAGGTCCGCGGCACTGCGGGCGAGGGGGCCCACGACGCTCAGATCCGGTAGAGCGAGACACCCGGGCGGACCTGGAATGTGGCCGCGCACAGGCACGATCCCATGCGTCGGCTTGTGGCCGTAGACGCCACACCAGTGCGCGGGCACACGGATGGAGCCTGCGATGTCGCTCCCAATCTCGAAGGCGGTCAGCCCCGCAGCGAGGGCTGCGGCCGAGCCGCCCGACGAGCCGCCGGGTGTGCGCGTCATATCCCACGGATTATTCGTCGTGCCGAAGACGGGGTTGTAGCTCTGCCAGTCGCCGGCGAGGAGCGGCGTATTGGTCTTGTCAAAAACCACCGCCCCCGCCGTGAGGCAGCGCTCTACGACGTCCGCATCGGTCGCGGGCACGTGCTCGGCCAAGACCGGGTAGCCGGCCGTCGTGCGCAGGCCCGCGGTCTCGAGCGTATCCTTGATCGTGATCGGCAAGCCGTGGAGCGGACCCCACCACTCGCCGCGTGCAGCGGCATCGTCGGCCTGCGCGGCCCGGGCGCGGGCGCGTTCGGCATCGAGGGTCACGATCGCGTTGAGAGCAGGATTGTGCTTTTCGACCTGCCCGAGATAGAGATCGAGGAGCTCGCGGCTCCCGAGCTCGCGGCGCCGGATGCGCGCCGCGAGCTGGCTGGCGGATTCGAACAAAGGGTCGGTCATCGTCCCTCCCACGAAGCCCTCTCGATCGCAGCGCGTTCGTGTCTCTTCAAAGGTTTGCGAATCGCTCTCCGCCGCCGGCTAGCAGCAGCCTCCCCGCCGCTTACTCCGGACCTCGAGTGCGCGCTGCGCGTTGGCAGGATCGCACACTCCATCGCACCCATGTGTGGGTTCCGCCAGCAGGCGAGCGGACGGCATCCCAGTAAACCCGACCAAGAAGGCCCGCAGTGCGGCGAGCGTCCTTTGGAGCGCGTTCCTCATGCGCCCAGCGGTTCTACGCTGCGCATGGGTTCCGGCCCCGGTCCGCGAAGCGTTTTCCACCAGACGCGTGCCGCGTCGAGGACGACGATGGCAACGAGCGCCATGAAGACGGCAGTGACAGCCGCATCGAGCCGGTTGTTGAGGATCACGTGCTGTGTTTCGGCGATCTTCTCTGGCGGGACTGCGTTCGCGGCGAGCTGGCCCGTCAGGTAGTCGGCTTGCGCCAAGAACCCGATGCGGCGATCGGCGTCGAAGATCTTCTGCCAGCCCGCAGTCATCGTGACAGAGAGCAGCCATCCGAGCGGCAGCAGCGTCGAGATGCCAAAGCGCGCGCGGCCCGACTTCACGAAAAGCGTGGTTGCGGCAGCGAGTGCCGTCGCGGCCAAGAGCTGATTGGCGATCCCGAAGAGCGGCCAAAGCGAGTTGATGCCGCCCAGGGGATCCACGACACCTTGATAGAGAAAGTAGCCCCAGCCCGCGACGATCAGACCCGACGCGAGGACATTCGCCGGAAGCGACGAGGTGCGGCCGAGGGGCGACCAGAGGTTGCCCAAGAGGTCCTGCACCATGAAGCGCCCCACCCGCGTTCCGGCGTCGAGCGTCGTCAGAATGAAGAGCGCTTCGAACATGATGGCGAAGTGGTACCAGAGCGCCTTCACGCCCTCGCCGCCTAGGGCACTCGAAAAGATCTCGGCCATGCCGACGGCGAGGCTCGGGGCACCGCCCGTCCGCGAGAGGAGCGTGCGCTCACCCACCTCGCGGGTGAGGCTCCCGAGCAGCGCCGGGTCGAGCGCGAAACCCCAGGCTCGGGTGGCAATGGCTGCGCTCTCTGGGGTGGTCCCGATGAGCGCCGCGGGCGAGTTGATGGCGAAGTAGACCCCCGGGTCCATCACAGCGACAGAAAGGAGCGCCATCACCGCCACAAAGCTCTCCATCAGCATGGCGCCGTAGCCGATCAGGCGCGCATCGCTCTCCTTGTCGAGGAGCTTGGGCGTTGTGCCGCTCGCGATGAGCGCGTGGAATCCCGAGATGGCACCGCAGGCAATGGTGATGAAGCAAAAGGGGAAGAGCTTGCCCGCAAAGACGGGACCTGTGCCGTCGATGAAACGCGTGAGCGCCGGAAGCTTCACGTCGGGCCGCACCCAGAGCAGGCCGGCCGCGAGGAGGAAGACAGTCCCGATCTTCACGAAAGCTGAGAGGTAGTCGCGAGGCGCGAGAAGCAGCCACACCGGCAATACACTTGCGACGAAGCCGTAGCCGATGAGCGCAAGGGCGATCGTTCTCTTGTCGAGATCGAAGAATGTGCGCAGTGTCTCGTGGTTGTGCACCCAGCCGCCGGCCACGACCCCAAGCAAAACGAGCGCAACGCCACCCACCGTGGCTTCGAGAACTCGGCCGGGGCGGATACGCACCATGTAGATCCCCATCGCGACTGCGATGGGGAGGGTCGACGCGACGGTGAAGGTGCCCCAAGGGCTACCGAACATGGCGTTCACGACGACGAGCCCGAGCACTCCGATCAGGATCACCATGATGGCGAGGACCCCGACGAGTGCCGCCGCCCCGCCCACGGGACCGATCTCTTCGCGCACGATCTGGCCGAGGCTCCTTCCGCCGCGGCGCATCGAGCCCACGAGGATCGTGAAGTCTTGCACCGCTCCGCCGAGCACCACCCCGATCACGATGTACAGCGTCCCGGGGAGGTACCCAAACTGGGCGGCGAGGATCGGCCCCACGAGGGGGCCGGGCCCCGCGATCGCCGCGAAGTGATGCCCGAACACCACCCAACGATTGGTCGCGACGAAGTCCTTGCCGTCGCTCATCCGGTGCGCGGGCGTCGGGCGCGAGTCGTCCAGAGATAGGGCCTTCGCCGCGAGGAAGGCCGAATAGAAGCGGTAGCCGACGGCATAGACGGCGAGGGCGGCCACCAAGAACCACGTGCTCGAGAGAGCCTCGCCTCGCGACACCGCGATCCTGGCGAGCGCGCCCGCGCCGCTCGTCGCGACAGCGATCCATCCCAAAACGGAGAGCAGCTTCATGCGGCGGCGATTCTAACGCGACGCATTTGCCTACAGCGGACTTCTTGGTCCGAGTGCTGGAAATCAACCCCCGCGCGATCGCGCCGGCTCGAACGAGAGACCCACCTTCGACCGAACGAATCCCCGTGCGTGCTCGACCGCTACCCCCGCTCCGAGGGACGCGCGCGAGTGGGGGCCCGCGCCACAGTTCAGGGCCCCGAGGCATTCCCCTCGCTCTCGTAGCTGTGTACGCGCCCGTCGAGCAGGTGGATGAGGTCGTCACGCTGCTGC
>DATFYN010000396.1:0-16340 GCA_035315025.1 Myxococcota bacterium | reverse complement strand
GGATCCTGACCGAGGTCATTCGGGATATCGTCTTTGCGGCGGCGCCGCTTACGCCTTCCGAGGCCGCGGCCATGGTGCGGCGCCTTCACGCGAGCGAGCTCCTCTTGCGCCCCTTCCGCGGCGAGCCGCCCGTGGACCAGCACGCCCTCACCTGCATCTTGCTCGGTCTCTCGCGGCTTTCCGCTGAGCGGCCGGATGTGCGCAGCGTCGATCTCAACCCGCTGATCGTGCGCGGGGCCGAGCCCGTCGCGGTCGATGCTCTGGTGGTTCTCGAGCCCGGCCCTGTGTCTCTCGTGCAAACATCGCCGCGAGCGCAGGTCGACGTGCGCGAGCGTTTCCACCCGCTCTTCTATCCCCGAGGAATCGTTATCGCGGGTGTCTCGAACCATCCGGGAAAGTTTGGTTTTGTCGCATACCACAACCTCCTCCGCTTCGGCTTCCAAGGAGAGCTCTTTCCGGTTAACCGTGAAGGGAGCGAGATCCTCGGCCGGCCCAGCTACCGCGACGTGTCCGAAATTCCTTCAGGGCGCGCGGATCTCGTCTTTGTGTGCACGCCCAACTCGGTAAACGTTCCGGTGTTGCGCGCCTGCGCGAAGATCGGCGTCCGTGCCGCCTTCGTGGCAAGCGCCGGCTACGGGGAGGCAGGACCCGAAGGAAGAGTGCTGGAGCGCGAGCTCGCGCAGGTCGCGGACGAGCTCGGAATGGTGCTAGCGGGTCCCAACGGCCAAGGCGTTATCTCGACGACGCCCTCGATGTGCGCCCAGATTGTGGCTCCCTATCCGCCGCCCGGGCGGATCTCGGTCGCGAGCCAGAGCGGAAATCTCGTCTCCTCGCTCTTGAACTACGCCGTGCTCACGGGAATCGGCATCAGCAAGGCCATCTCGTGCGGGAACTCCGCCCAGACCTCCCTCGCCGACTACCTCGAGTACTTCGCGGCCGACCCCGACACCCACGTGGTTCTCTCGTACCTCGAGGGCGTAGGCGATGGCCGCCGCTTCCTGCGTGCCGCGTCGACCCTCACGCGGCAAAAGCCGCTCGTCGTCGTGAAGGGCGGCGTCGCGGCCGAGGGCCAGCGCGCTGCAGCGAGCCACACTGGCTCACTCGCCACCGACGACCGGGTATTCGACGGTGTCGCCCGTCAGCTCGGCATCGTCCGCGCACCGACCGTGGAGCACGCCTTCGAGTGGGCGGCGACCTTCGCGACCCAGCCGCTTCCGCCGGGTCGACGTACCGTCGTGTTTACCTCGGTGGGCGGCTGGGGAGTGCTGGCAGCCGACGCCTGCGCTGCGGCAGGTCTCGAACTCGTGACGCTCCCCGAGGATGTGCGCACGCGAATCGACGGGCTCGTGCCTGCACGCTGGAGCCGCAACAACCCCATCGATCTCGCGGGGGGGGAGACGCGCGACACGATTCCCGAGGTGATGGACCTTTTGTGTGCGCACCCCGAGGTCGATGCCGTGATCTACCTCGGCATCGGAATCCAGGCCGCCCAGGCCCAGGTCTTTCGCTCCGGCGAGTTCTACCCCGGCTACGGGCTTGACCGGATCGTCGAGTTCCACGAGCGGCAGGACCGCCGCTACGCCGAGGCCGCGAAGGCGGCTTCCGAAAGGCATCGCAAGCCCGTCCTCGTTGCAACGGAGCTCGCCTACACGGACCGCGCCTACGGCAACCCGGGGCCGCTCGCCGTGCGGGAGGGTGGACGCATTTGCTATCCCAGCGCGCACCGGGCCGTGCAGGCGCTGCGTGCCCTCGTGGAGTACGCGGAGCACCGAAGCACGCGCGACTGAGGGCCTCGATGCAAGCTCGCTACGGCCGTGTTTGGGGCGGCAGCACGATCCCCGAGGACGCTCCCCACGGCGCCGCGTTTGTGGACCTGCTCCTGGCGCTCGGCGCGGTGGGCCTGCTCGCCCTCAGCATCGACTTCGCTCGGGAGTGGAGAACAGCCTACCGCCCGAGCGTCGAGATCGACCTGTCCGTCCGAGCGCTGCCCGCCTATGCCCTTTACTCCCTGAGCCGGGGGCTCACGGCGTACGTCCTTTCCCTCGGCTTTACCCTCCTCTACGGCTATTGGGCGGCGCGCGATCGCGTGGCCGAGCGCGTGCTGGTGCCGATCCTCGACATCCTGCAGAGCATCCCCGTGCTGGGATTCATGCCCGGGCTCGTGCTCGGCCTCGTGGCGCTGTTCCCGCGCAGCAACGTCGGCCTCGAGCTCGCCGCCGTGCTGATGATCTTCACAGGACAAGTCTGGAACATGACCTTCAGCTTCTACAGCTCGCTGCGCTCCGTCCCGCCGGAGCTGAACGAGATGGCGCGGGTGTACGGATTCTCGGAATGGCGGCGGCTGCGCTTTGTCGATCTTCCGTTCTCAACCTCCGGTCTGGTCTGGAACAGCATGATGAGCATGGCGGGGGGCTGGTTTTTCCTCATGATCAGTGAGTCGTTCGTGCTGGGAGACCGCGACTACCGGCTGCCGGGTCTCGGCTCCTACATGAGCGTGGCGGTGGCCAAGGGCGACGTTCAGGCGATGCTGCTCGCCATCCTGGCCATGACCCTCGTGATCGTCGCCTTGGACCGGATCCTCTGGCGTCCGCTCGTGGTGTGGGGGGAGCGGTTCCGAATGGAGGAGGGTGGGCAGCGCGAGACGGGGCGCTCGCTCGTGTTGGACCTTTTGCGGCGCTCTCGCCTTGTCGCGGTGGCCGATCGGTGGCTGGCGCGCTCCTATGCCCCGTTCAGGCGAGCTCCCGCGGCGCCTCGGCGTGCGGCTTCGCCGGCAGAGGAGCGCCGGCACCTCGTGCTCGTGACGGGTTTGCGCGTGCTCCTCGGGGCGGCGCTCCTTTGCGGACTCGGGATTGGGGCGCTGCGTCTCTCGGGGCTCGTCGCCGGCGTGAGCGCAAGGGCCTGGCTTTCGATCTTCGCGCAGGCCTTCGCGACACTCGCGCGTGTGCTGACGGCGGTGGCGCTCGGGACGCTTTGGACCCTGCCCGCCGGCATCGCCATCGGGCTCTCCCCGCGGCTTTCGAGCCTGCTCCAACCCGTCGTGCAGGTCGTGGCGTCCTTTCCGGCCCCGATGCTGTTTCCCCTGGTGGTGGCCGGGCTTCACGCGGCCGGGGTCACCCTCGGCTGGGGTAGCGTCGTGCTGATGCTCCTCGGGACGCAGTGGTACGTGCTTTTCAACGTGATTGCGGGCGCGGCCGCCATTCCCGCCGACTTGCGCGAGGCCGCCCGCAGCTATCGGCTCTCCCGCACCCAGACCTTCCGCACGCTCTGGGCTCCTGCCGTCTTCCCGTATCTCGTGACCGGCTGGGTCACCGCCGCGGGCGGCGCCTGGAACGCGAGCATCGTGTCCGAGGCGGTGAGCTTTCGCGGCGAGACGCTCGCCACCGTCGGCCTCGGCGCGCAAATCAGCCGTGCGGCGGAGGCGGCCGATTTTCCGGTCCTGGCCGCCAGCGTGTGCGTGATGGCGCTCATGGTCGTGATCTTCAACCGGTCCGTCTGGCGGCGCTGTCAGAACCTCGCAGCCGAGCGCTTCTCCCTTTCAAAATGAATCCTGGAGGGAGCGCATGGCGATGACCAAGCAGTCTCCGGCGCAGGCCCAGGTGCTGTGCGAGGCGCGCGGCGTCGTGCAGGAGTTTCCGCGGCCGGAGGCGCCTCCGCTTCGGGTGCTCGACGAGATTGACCTCGCCATCCGGGAGGGGGAGGTGGTGGCTCTCCTCGGGCCCTCGGGTTGCGGCAAGTCCACGCTCCTGCGGATCATGGCGGGTCTTGTGCAGCCCACCAAAGGGGAGGTGCGCTATCGCGGTGCGCCCCTCGTCGGCATGAACCCCGGGGTTGCGATCGTGTTCCAGAGCTTCGCCTTGCTGCCATGGCTCTCGGTGACACGAAACGTCGAGGTGGTGCTCGAGGCATTGCAGCTTCCAAGCGACGAGATCCGCCGCCGCATCGACGATGTGATTCGCATGGTGGGGCTCGTGGGTTTCGAGGATGCCTATCCGCGCGAGCTCTCCGGCGGCATGAAGCAGCGCGTGGGCATGGCGCGCGCGCTCGCGGTGCACCCCGAGCTCCTCTTCATGGACGAGCCCTTCAGCTCCGTCGATTCGCTCACGGCGGAGAGCCTGCGTTCAGAAATCATCGACATCTGGGCTCTGCCCGGGCGCTATCCGTCGTCCATCTTGATCGTGAGCCACGACATCAAGGAGGTGGCGTGGATGGCCGATCGCATCGTGATTCTCGGCGCCCGGCCCGGTCGGATCCGCGGGGTGCTGGAAAACCACCTGCCGCGCCCCCGGGACTACCGCTCGCCCGAGCTCGCGGCGCTCGTCGACGAGCTGCACGACATCATCACCGGAAGCGAACTGCCCGACGCGCCGCCGCCTGTGGGTGGGGAGAGTGCGGTCGTCGAACCGCTGCCCGACGTCGCGCCGAGCGAGATCATCGGCCTGCTCGAGTACCTCGACTTGCGCGGAGGAGGAGAGGACCTATTCCGGATTGCCGCCGACACAAGCCGGCGCTTCGATCAGATGATTGCGGTGGTGAAGGCGGCAGAGCTCGTCGATCTTGTCGACACACCGAAGCGTCGCGTCGTCCTCGCCCCGCTCGGGCGCCGGTTCCTTGCCGCAGACACGGCGGAGCGAAAGCGCCTTTGGCGGGAGCGGCTGCTCGCGCTGCGTCTGATCCGGGACGTGAATGATCTTTTGATGCGTGCGCCGGGCAAGCGCGTCGAGGCGGACGTGGCACGAGAGCTCATCGCCATGCGGCTCCCACAGGAAGACTACGAACGGATATTCGAACAGCTCGTTCGCTGGGGGCGTTTCGGCGACCTGTTCGACTACGACGAGGCGTCCGAGGAGCTTTCGCTGGCGCCCTAGCGCCCGCGGCATCCGCTACTCGTCGCGCGTGAGGTAGGTGTACTCCTGCAGCCCCTGCTCGTACTGCTTGCGCAGGCGCGCGGACTCCTCAAGGCTGATCGTCCCCTCGCGCAGCGCCGCTTCGATCGTGCGGCGCACGCGCTCGACGAGCTGCTTCTGATCGTACTGGACGTACGACAGCACTTCGTGGACCTCGTCGCCCTCCACCACGTGCTCGACAATGGTGCGCCCCTGCTCGTCGAGGCGCACGTGGACCGCGTCGGTGTCGCCGAAGAGATTGTGGAGGTCGCCGAGAATCTCCTGGTAGGCGCCCACCAGGAAGACACCGATGTAGTAGGGGAGCCCGTTGTAGGGGTGAAGGGGCAGCACGTCCTTCACGTCGCGCTGGTCAATGAACTGGTCGATCTTCCCGTCGCTGTCGCAGGTCAGGTCCGCGAACACTCCGCGGCGCGTCGGCCGCTCATCCAGACGGTGAATCGGCATCACCGGGAACAGCTGCTTCACCGCCCAATGGTCTGGCACGGACTGAAAGACCGAGAAGTTTCCGTAATAGGTGTCGGCCAGACCCTTCTCGAGGTCCTCGAGGTCCTCTGGCACGTAGGGAAGCTCGCGAACGATGCGCAAGATCTTCTCGCAGCAGTCCCAGAACATGCGTTCGACCCGGGCACGCGCGCGCAGATCGAGGTAGCCCAGCGAGAACAGCGTCGACGCCTCCTCCTTGAGCTGCAGCGCGTCGTGATAGGCCTCCTGCACGTTCTTGCGCGAGATGCCCGACCACACCTCGGAAAGGTCGCGCAGCACCTTCGGCTCGTCCTCATGCACCGGCTCGGGCGGCCTGCCGGTCACCATCTCGTTCACCCCAAGCACGTCGAAGATCAGGACCGAGTGGTGCGCGACCATGGCGCGCCCGGCCTCGGTCACGATGTCGGGATGCTGCACTTTGCTGGCGTCGCAGGCTTCTTGGATGAAGGCCACCACGTCGTTCGCGTACTCCTGGACCGAATAGTTCATCGACGAGTGGAAGTTGGTCTGCGAACCGTCGTAATCGACCCCGAGGCCGCCGCCCACGTCGATCACGGTGGGCCGCGCACCGAGCTTGTGTAGCTCCACGTAGATGCGGCTCGCTTCGCGCAGCGCGTCCTTGTGCGCACGGATGGCGGTGATCTGCGAGCCGATGTGGAAGTGCAGGAGCTCGAGGCAATCCAGCATATCCTCGCTGCGAAGCCGCTCGACGGCCTCCACGATTTCGACGGCCGAGAGTCCGAACTTCGAGCGGTCCCCGGTGGACTCGACCCACTTGCCTGCGCCCCTCGTGGTGAGCCGCGCGCGCACGCCAATGCGAGGGCGAATGCCGAGCTCACGGCTTGTCTTGATGAGCAGGTCGATCTCGCGAAAGCGGTCGATCACGATGATCGGGTTGCGGCCGAGGCGCTGGGCCAGGAGCGCCGTCTCGATGTACGCGCGGTCCTTGTACCCGTTGCAAATGATGAGCGCCCCGGGCGTCTCGAGCAGGGCGAGGGCGACGAGCAGCTCGGGCTTGCTTCCCGCCTCGAGCCCGACCCCGTACGGAGCGCCTTCCTCGATGATCTCTTCGACGACTTGGCGCTGCTGGTTCACTTTGATCGGATACACACCTCGGTAGCGACCGCGGTACCCGTACTCGTGGATCGCGCTCTCGAACGAGGCGCACAGACCCTTCACGCGGCTCGCCAGGATGTCGGAGAAGCGAACAAGAAGGGGGGGGCGCAAGCCGCGGCGCTCGAGGTCGCCCACCAGCTCGAGCAGATCGATCCCGCCACCGCCGTTTCCACCGGGGCGGACCTCGACGCGTCCTGCGTCGTTGATCGTGAAAAAGCCCGCGCCCCAGCTCTGCACGAGGTAGAGCTCTAGGCTGTCCCGGATCGTCCAGCCGCGCATTCTCTGTGTCGGCTTGCCTCCACGGGCGCTTGCTTCGGCACCCTCGCTCGGAAGCGCCCTTTATAGCTCGTCCTGTCCGCTGCGCATGGCGGCGCCGCCGCCGGTCGCCCTAGGCCGGCCCCTCTTCGAGGGGGAGGGTTTGCTCCTCGCCCGTGCGGAGGTTGCGCACCTTCACCTCGCCGCGGGCGGCTTCGTCTGGGCCGACCAGATACACCCGCTCCGCCCCCGCTCGATCGGCATCCTGCAGCACGCGCCTTAACTTCGCGTGGCCGAGCACGAGCTCGATCGAGTGGCCGCTGCGGCGCAAGCGCCCCGCCAAGCGGATGGCGGCCGGCCGCTCGGCGTCGCCGAATGCGAAGACGACGCCATCGAGGTCCCGTGGACGGTCGGGCAAGAGGCCACGCTCGGCGAGCAGCTCGAGGATCACGGCATCGCCGAAGCCGAAGCCCACGGCCGGGATGGCCGCGCCGCCCATCGATTCCAGGAGGCGGTCGTAGCGGCCGCCGCCGCAGATCGCGCGCAGGGTTCCTTGGGTATCGAAGGCTTCGAATACGATGCCCGTATAGTAGGCGAGCCCGCGCACCACCGAGGCGTCAAAGACCGCCCAATCCCGGCATCCATACTCTTCGAGCCGCTGAAACAGCTGGCGCAGCTCTTCCAGGGCTCGCGAGCTCCGGGGCGCCCGGGCGGCAGCCTGGTCGAGGCTGCGGCTACCGAGCAGATCGACCACGCTTTGGGCCTCGGGGGGGGTGAGCCCCACGGCACCAGCGGGATCGCACAGCAGCTGGCAGACGGCTTCGGGCCCGATCTTCGAAAGCTTGTCGATGGCGATGCACAGCGGCTCGAAAGCCAGGGGTCGGTTGCGCAAGACGCCATCGCGCAGCGTTTCCTCCAGGAGAGCCCGGCTATTCACCCGAATCTGGACGTCCGCGGGCCCAAGCCCGAGATGCTTGAGCGCCAGCGTGATCGCCGAGAGCAGCTCCGCCTCCGCTCCGACGCCAGGCTCGCCCCAGATGTCCATGTTCCACTGGTAGTGTTCCCGGCGGCGGCCCCGGGTGGTGCGCTCGTAGCGCCAGTTCTGGGTGATGGCGAACCAGCGCAGGGGAAGGCGCAGACCGCCGGCCCGAGCCATCACCATGCGTGCGATCGAGGGCGTCATCTCCGAGCGCAAGGCGAGGTGGCGGTCATGCAGCGTGAAGTGATAGAGCTGGTCGACAATCTCCTCGCCCGCTTTCCGAATGAATAGCTCCGCGTGCTCGACGATCGGAGCGTCCACCTCTTCGAAGGCGTAGAGGCGCGCGACCTGGCGAAACTGGTCGAAGAGCCAGCTGCGCACGCGCATTTCCTCGGGATAGAAGTCCCGCGTCCCGCGCGGTGGCTGGAGATCGATCTTTGCCATGACCGCTTGCTTACCACAGGCGCGCGCGGCTTCGCCTATCTTCGGGGAGAAGCGGAACCCGCGTATGGCCGGCGGCCTCTTTGGCAGGGGTCCGCGACGCACGGCTGGTCCGCCTGCGGCCCGGCGCACGCCCGTCGATTCGAGGCACGCCGTCGGAGCGCAGCGTCCCCGCCTCGGGGAGGGTCACCGCACGGATTGGACTGATTGGCTCGGGCCGGGGGCGCCTAGCAGGCGAGGGCAAGCATTGCGGTCTGGGCCACTTCGATGCAGGTCGTCATGTTGCGATCGAGGTCGATCGCGGCCGGTCCGGGCCAGGGCGTGCGGTCCGACACCACACAGATGCAGCCCGCCCGCAGGCCAAAAAGACCGGCCAGCGTGAGCAGCACGCCCGCCTCCATCTCGCAGTTCAGAATGCCCGCCGCCTGCATCTCCCGGATCCGTGCCTCGTGGCCGGGGGTCCAGTAGCCCCGGAAACTCATGGATTCGATCCGGCCGTCGTGAGCCGCGATCGCGTTTCGGGCGTAGAAGGCGTCCAGCGACCAGGTGACTCCCGCGTGGACGCGCGCGCCCCGCCCGCGAGCTGCCTCCACTAGGGCCCCGACCACGCGGTAGTCGCTCACGGCTGGGTATTCGGGAAGGACGTAGCTCCGTGAGGTGCCATCGTCCCGGACCGCTCCCGTCGTCACCACGAGGTCGCCGAGCTCGAGCTCAGGAGAGAGGCCTCCGCTATTCCCGACTCGGATATAAGTATGGGCGCCGAGCTTCGAGAGCTCCTCGATCAGAATGGCCGTGCTCGGGCCGCCGATTCCCGTCGAGGCGGCCGAGAGCGCAACGCCCTCCCGTTCCCCCGTAAGGATGCGGAACTCTCGGACGTTGCAGACCTCCCGAACACCCTGCCAGGAGGCCGCGATGCGCCCGACCCGTGCCGGGTCTCCACAGAGCAAGACGTGGGGGGCGATGTCTCCCCGCTTGCACCCTGTGATCGGCTGCGCGTCGCTCATTTTCGAGCAACGTAGCCCCCCCACTGGTGGCCCGCTCAAGTTTTCCCCAGGGCACCCGACCGTGCCCTAAGCCTCCCGGGGAGGCATGGGCGGGTGAGAGGAGCCCCTGGGTCTTGGCTTGTCAGCCCAGGGGCCTCGGGCTATGGATGCCGTTTCCGCCCGGCCGGACAAGGCGTCCGCCCCCCGCGGGCATGGGAGCTCCGTGGCGAAGACCCTCGTCATCACCGAAAAGCCCAGCGTCGCTCGGGATATCGCTGCGGCTCTCGGCGGCTTTACCGAGCACGAGGGTTACTCCGAGAACGAGCGCTACGTCATCAGTTTCGCTGTCGGACACCTCTTCGAGCTGCTCGAGCCCGAGGAGATCGACCCGAAGTACAAGCGCTGGCTCCTCGATGATCTCCCCATCCTTCCGGAGGAGTTCCGCTTCAAGCCCAAATCGGGCCAGGCCGAGCGAATCCGGACCCTGAAAAAGCTGATTCAACGCGACGACGTCGACTTGGTCGTGAACGCCTGTGACGCGGGCCGCGAGGGCGAGCTCATCTTCCGCGAGATTGCGAAGCATTTTGCCAGCCACAAGCCCGTGCGCCGGCTCTGGCTCCAGTCCATGACCGACGACTCGATCCGCGAGGGCTTCGCCCATCTACGGCCGGGTGCGGACTTCGAGGGGCTCGGGGCGGCGGCCGAATGCCGCGCCTACTCGGATTGGCTGATCGGAATGAACGCCACACGCGCCCTCACCAAACGGCTCAAGGCGCGCAAGGAGAAGACGGCGTGGTCTGCGGGCCGGGTCCAGACCCCGACGCTTGCGCTCTTGGTGGAGCGCGAGCTCGAAGTGCTCGCCCATGTCCCGCGGCCCTACTGGCGCGTCACCGGCACATTTGCACACGACGGCCAGACCTACACCGGCACTTGGTTTGATCCCGGCTTTCGGCCGGGCGAAGACGAAGAGGCGCGAGACGACCGGATTTTCGACGAGCGACGGGCCGAGGCGATCGTGGCCGCGGTGCGCGGGCAAAGGGGCACGGCGGAGGAAACGCGCAAGCCTTCCCGGGAGTCGGCACCGCCGCTCTTTGACCTCACGAGCCTTCAGCGCGAAGCCAACCGGCGCTTCTCCTGGTCGGCCAAGCGGACCTTGGGCGCCGCCCAGCGCTGCTACGAGCAGCACAAGATCCTGACCTACCCGCGCACCGACTCGCGCTGTCTGCCGCAGGACTACCGCGAAATTGTGCGTCGCGTGCTCACCACGCTGGCTGGTGCCGCCCGCCATGAGGCGCCCGTCGCGATGGGAGAATACGCCGCCGCGGCGGCGTATCTCGAGGGCGCGGGTCTGCAGAACGAGGCGCGCATCTTTGACAACTCCGGCGTGTCAGACCACTTCGCGATCATCCCGACAGGAACGCTGCCCACGGCCGGTCTTTCCGGCGACGATCGGCGCCTTTTCGACCTGGTCGTGCGCCGCTTCCTCGGCGCCTTCTACCCGGCGGCCCTGTGGGTGCGGGTCGAGCGCACGAGCGAAGTCTTGGGCGAGCGCTTCCGCACGCGTGCCCGCTCTCTCCAGGAGCCGGGCTGGCGCGCGGTCTTGTCTGCGGAGGCCGACGAGGACGAAGGCGTGCTCGCACCGCTGCGTCCCGGCGAGGACGAGGTGCATGGCGTCCCCGTTCAGGCGCCGACGGCGGAGGTCCTGGCGGAGGAGACAAAGCCCCCGGCGCGCATCACCGAGGCGCGTCTGCTCTCTCTCATGGAGAACGCAGGCCAGCAGATCGAAGACGAGAATCTGGCGGCGGTGCTGCATGAGAAAGGAATCGGAACTCCGGCGACGCGCGCCGACATCATCGAAAACTTGATTGCCAAGGGTTACGCCGTTCGCGTCGGGAAGGCGCTGCGGCCGACCGTGAAGGGCATTCGGCTGATCGACATCCTAAAGCGCGTGCATATCGACCGGCTGGCGTCCGCCCAGCTCACCGGCGAGATCGAGAGGCACTTGCTCGACGTCGAAAAAGGCCGGCGGACGGCCGCCGACTATATGGGCGAAATCACCGAGTACGCGCGGGAGATCGTGAACCGCGCCCGCAACTTCGAGTTCGACGAGGTCTACCCCGACCAGGAGCCCCTTGGCCCCTGTCCGCGCTGCGGGAAGCCGGTCTACGAGCGCTCCTGGTTCTACCGCTGCGCGGAGGAGCCGGGGACCCCCGAGGACCAGGTGTGTCCGCTCCGGATCTGGAAGGACACCTCGGGCCGCTACATCGATCGGGCGAGCGCTACCGCGCTGGTCCGTGACGGCAAGACCGGCGTCCTTGACGGCTTCACGGCGCGGGACGGCCGGACCTACCGCGGGCGCCTCGAGCTCGACCGCGAGGGCTGGAGCGTGAAAGTGCGCTCCGAGGGCTGGGCCGATGGGGAGCAGGCGTTCGCGGCCCCGGAGTACGAGGTCAACACCGAGCCGCTCGGCCGCTGTCCGCGCGAGGAGGACTGCAAGGTCATCGAATCGTCCACGCACTTCATCTGCGAGCGCAAGCTGAAAGAAGAGCAGAATGGCAAGGACGATTCGCTCCCAAAGAGCTGCGGCTTCCAGTTGCCGCGGACGGTCTGCAAGCGCGAGATCACCCGCGAGGAGGCCTTGGTCTATCTGCAGAGCGGCAGGACGGAGCTGCTCACGGATTTCATTTCGCGCTTTGGCCGCCCTTTCTCTGCGACGCTCGTGCTGAAGGATTCCGGCCGCCACGGCTTCGAGTTTCCGCCCCGTGCACCGCGGGGAGGGAAGGCCACGGCGGCCGCAGGCGATGGCGCGGAGCCCACCCCCGCCGGCCCGGTGAAGGTGCGCCGACCCGCACGCCAACGAGGCCGCACTTCGGCGGCGCAGCAGAGCGACACAGCCATTGCTGCGGCGGCGCCTGCACAGTCCGCGGCGAAGCGATCACGCCGCAACGCGTCAACCACCCAGGCCGCGAAGGCGACGGTGCGCACGCGGCGACCCAAAACCGCGAAGCCCTAGCGCTCGACCTTCGCGTACGCGGTCCTCTGGGCCCGCGTGGTTTCTCCCGCCTCCAAGAAATCCGTTGTGTTCTGCAGAGCTTCCTGGGTATAAATGCCGCTGCCTGATGGGGGCCGGGTCCCGCGCCCGCGCGCTCGAGTGTTCGAGACTCGGGTTGCGCAAAGAAAGGCCCGCCACTCGTCTGGTAAGGCTCGCGTGTCTTTGGGGGAAGGCGCGGTGGGCGGTCTCGCCTGCCACGCCCTAGACGAGCAGGGGGGTCATCATGGGGGGGGTGGTTTCTGCCGCTCGACGTCGTGGTACATGCGGGCTCATCGTGCTGGGTGCCTTTGCACTCGTCGTCGCGAGGACGCCTTCTGCGCAAGCCGTCGATTTCTTAGAAGGCAACGTGCAGGTCCACGGCTACTTCGAAGAGCAGGTGCGCGGCATCTCGCGAAACTTCAACGAGCAGTTGGACCTGACCCAGTGGGCCAACATCCTCCGCATCGACACCGACGTAAACCTCATCCAAAACCCGATTGGGCCTCTTGAGTCCCTGCGGAGTTACACGCGGATCGAGGTCCGCTACGACTGCGTCTATACGCGGGCCTGCGGTCTCTTCCCGAACGCCAATGTGTACGGCGATCGCGCCCGGCAGCTTCCCGACCGCCTTGCGAACGCCAAACTCCAGAGCTTTGACGGAGTGATCCCCCTCGGAGCGCCGACCCAGGCGCTGATCGGCAACCGCCCGGGTGGCCTCGACGAAGTCTACGGCTTCCAGACGCTCTTCGGTTTCCCAAATCCCGACGGGAGACCTGCCGACGCGCCGGCTCTTTACACGTTCAAAGACTACCTCGACTACCGCTTCGCCCAGCGCAAGACCCCGGGCGGATTGAACGGACTCCAGGTGGAGCCTCTCGGACCGTGGCTGCCCAGCAATTTGGTCATTCAGAACGCTGGGCTCATCCACATCGCGAACCCGTTCAGCTCACAGGACTTTAACCCCATTCTTCCGATTACGAATGCTGCGGGGCAGGTTGTCTCGGTCGGGGGTTTCGGTTCCGGAGCACTGCCCTTCCGACCCGCCCCGATGATCTCGAATGCCTCGCCGGCGGGCAATTTGTACAACGCCCAAGGCATCTACTATCCGAGCCAAGGGCTCGTGAACTACCTGAACACGGGCCGGCCCGGTACGACCAACGCGCAATACAGCCAAAGTGATCTCGCGTGGGACCATGGCGCGTCGCAGAGCGAAACCTATGAGTTTAGGGAGGGGTACCTCCACGCCGAGTTCCTTGACGGACGCGCCTGGCTGCGCGTGGGAAAGCAGCTCATCGTCTGGGGAAAGACGGAGCTCTTTGCGACGACCGACCAGTTCAACCCGCGCGACCTTGCGATCTCTTCTCTCCCGAGTCTCGAGGAGTCCCGCATCCCGGTGTGGGCCGCGCGCGCGGTGTACAACTTCTATACCGTGGGACCCTTCGAGGACGTCCGTCTCGAGGGCGCCCTCAACCTCGATAAATTTACCCCCGATGACATCGGCGTGTGCGGGGAGCCCTACGCGGCAAATCCGGTCTGCGATAAGGCGTTTGGCCTGTTCGCCCACGGTACGACCGGCGTGGGCCTTGCGGGCCAGACGTCGCCTCCGGACTGGTGGCAGTCGACCCAGGGTTTGCAGGGCGGCGCGCGACTTGAGTTCCGCTGGGATCGCTACAGCTTCGCGCTTGTCGACATCTACAACTACGTCCGCATTCCCTACGTTAACCAGATCAATACCTACTCGCGAAATGTGGACCCGTTCACGGGCATGCCGCGGTTTTCGCAGTCCACCGGATCCTGCCAGTACGGGGGGCGAGACGCCAGCGGGAACGCGATCGCGATTGGGTCCGCCTGCCTCACGCCGGCGACCGCACTCCGACTGCAATCCGCGAACCAGACACTCTTCGCGATGATCTGCTCGACCACGGTCGGGTTCTCTCCCCTGGATCGCTCGGCGTGCGCGCAGACCGTGCTGGGCAGCGGTAAGCCCGCCCCGCCCCTCGGGGCTCCCGTCTCCGGCGTGCTCTCCGGGTTGCTCGCGGGTGACCCGGGGCTCAACGCCGCAGCCTCTCCGACCCTTGGGGCGGGTCAGCTGATACCCTTCGTGAACCTTAAGTTCCCAGGCGCGGCCCCCCAATTTTTTGGACAGTCATCTCTCTCCGCTTTCTTGAGTCCACAGCAGCAAGCGCTTCTCGGCTGCGGGCCCTTCTACCACACGGTCTGCAACGGGTACACCGGGTCGATTCTTGGCCCCAAAATCGTGCCCGGGGGCATCGATCTCCTCAACATGGAGGCGAGCGTTGTCACCCAATCCTTCGTGGGCTTTGAGGGAACGAGCCCGGGATGGTTCACCAACAACCGGTCCGTTGCACAACCTGGGACGGTGGGGTTCGAGGGCGGTCCGGTGGGCACGCGCTTCGTGAACGGAATGCTCGTCACTCTTCCCGGCGCCCGCTCTCCGGGCACCCCCGGCTACAGCGTCGCGGTCGACGGCAATCCCGCCAACGTGGGCTTCAATACGAGTGTTTGCAGCCCGACCTGCCCGACTTACTTCACCTCGGGTCAGCCTTTCACGGGTCAGCCATTTAGTAGCGTGATGGCCGGCTTCTCGTGGAATCTCGAAATGCTCCTGGTCACGACCTCAACGAACTTCACCGCGGCGAACGAGCTGTCTAGCACCGCCTGTGGCTGGATTCGTCCGGAGCTTTGCACAGCCGTGGGCCAGTTCATGACCGTGACCGGTGTCCAGCGCAATGACGTTCAAGCCGGTGGCAACGGACGCTTCGGTCGCCGGGACTTCGTGTGGGACTCCGCGGGCGAGGTCAACCTTCAGTATCAGAGGCGCAACGTCTTGGGATTCTCCATGGACTTCGCCGAGGACGTCACCAAGTCGAACTGGGGAATCGAGTTCGGCTGGGAGCAGCACCTCCCGTTCTTGGACAACAACCAGGTCAACAACTTGAGCAAATCCGATGACCTCGAGCTCTCGATCTCCGTCGACCGCCCGACCTTCATCAACTTCCTGAACCAGAACCGCACGTTCTTCTTCAACGCGCAGTTCTTCATCTCGTATCTCACGAGCTACCACACGAGCTTCCAGATACCGGGGCCGTTCGGCGTGCTTGGGACCTTTACGATCTCGACCGGTTACTTCCAGGATCGCCTGCTGCCTTCGCTGACCTTCGTATACGACGTGTTCTCGAACTCGGGCGCCGCCCTGCCCGAACTCCAATACCGCTTCACGGAGAACTTCTCGTTGGCCATCGGGATCGAGCAGTTCCTCGGGCGCTTTAGGGGGCAGACGATGCCGCTAAATCCGATCGCCACAGTCTCACAGCAAACGGGAAGCGAGGCCTACAAGACCTTCTACGAGCCCGGTCTTTCCGTGATCCGAGATCGTGACGAGGCCTATTTCCGCTTGCGCTACTCATTCTGACGTATTGATCGGTCCAGCGGGCAGGTCGCTTGGCCCGCCGGACGCGCGGAGTCTCCCATGCTCCGTCGGCGCCATCTGTGCTTGCTGATCGGCCCCCTCCTGGGCCTGCTCCTCGGGCCCGGGGCGTCGGCGATTGACTTCTTGGACGGCCGGATCCAGATCCATGGCTATACCCAAGAAGCATTTCGGATGATCTCCGACAGTTTCAATCTCGATTCGTTCTACGTGAGTCAGTGGACCACGGCCCTCAACCTAGAGACCGACATTGATCTCGCGCCGAACGGCTTTGGACCCTTTAGCCAGGCGAAGATCTACCTCCGCGGACAGGTCCAGTACGACTGCGTGTATACGAAGCTGTGCGGGCTCTCGCGCTCCTACGATCTCTTCGGCGATCGGGCGGTGCGTGCCGCGCCGAACTTCACGAATGGAAGGACTAGCGGCTATACGGGAATCTTGCCCGATCCCCAGAATCCATCCGTGCCGGTTCAGCCGGACGGGCGGTTTGGGAATTTCACCACGATCCCGCCCTTCAACACGCTCCTCGCCCTCGGCGGTGGCGCGGCTGGACCCGCGGTCCAGCGCACGCTCGGCCTCGTCTTGGACCAGCGCTTCGCGATCAAGGACTACGGCGGGACACTCGGGCCGCTGGTCTTGCCCCTCGGGCCCTGGAACACGGGGGTCTACATCCAACCCATCGGAGCCCTCCAGGACATTG
>DATFYN010000395.1:0-9032 GCA_035315025.1 Myxococcota bacterium | reverse complement strand
TGGACGTGAAGAAGCCTGCGTCGTTCCAGGCTCAGCACGACGAACACGTAGAGCAGCCGGAAGGTTGCGGTCGGCACCACCGCGAAGTCGATGGCGACGGCTTCTCGGAGATGATTCTGGAGGAAAGTCCGCCAACTCTGCAAGGGAGGCTTGCGGTGTCGGGGCAGATACTTGGAGACCGTCGACTGCGCGAGCGTGAACCCGAGCTTGAGAAGCTCGCCGTGGATGCGGGGGGCTCCCCAGGTGGGGTTTGCACGATGCATTTCCAAGATCAGGTCACGAAGCTCGGCGTCGATCGTGGGCCGCCCCGGGCATCGCGAACGACTCTTCCACCGCCAGTACTGGCGAAGCCCCCGTCGGTGCCAACAAATCACGGTCTCTGGCCGGACGAGGACGAGCGCTTGGCGCCATCCCGGCCAAATGCGCGATAGCCAAGACCACAGCATCCGATCCGAGGTCCGGAAGCCCACGCGCCTACCTCCGCGCTGGCGGTTGAGGACGAGGAGTTGATGGCGAAGGGCAAGGACCTCCGCGTGAAGCGCGGCTCGCCCCCAAAAGAGAGATCGAAGAGCGGTGAGCAGGGCGGAGAGGGCAGGGGGCATCGTCGAGGCAGCTTGACGGGGTCCGCTGAAAACATCAATGATTTCGGCGGGGACGGGATTTTCGGAAAGGACAAGGGACAGCCGGGTCGTGCTGTCGCGCCGCGGTTCTCGCGAGTGGCGACCGGGAGACACTGTCAGATGTTGTTGTCGGAAGGGCCTAGGACAGCGCGTCCAGCAGCGCCTTGGCCTCCTTCAAATCGCGCGTGCCGAAGCCTTCGGTGAACCAGGCGTAGAGCGGGGCGAGGAGAGCGTGGGCCGCGTCGCGCTTGCCCTGGCGCTGCCAGAGCCGCGCCAGGCGGGTGGCGGCGCGCAGCTCGAACGTCTTGGCCTCTTGTCGCTGTGCAATCTCGATCGATTGGCGGAAAAGCGCCTCCGCCTCCGAGGCGGCATTGCCGTTTTTGTCGAGGAGAATCTCTGCCCGCAGCCGGTGGAGCTCCGCATCCCAGAAGTGCTGGCCCTGTTGCCCGGCTTGCGCGACGCCGAGTGAGAGTGCGCCCAAGGCGTCGGCGTGGCGCCCGACCTTCAGGAGGCCCTCAGCCAGCACGGAGAGGAACCCTGGTGCTCCGATCCCGCTCCCGATCCCAGCGAGCTCGACCAGCGCCTGCTGCATCTCCGCGAGGCCCGCCTCGCCCTCCCCCGATTTGACCCGCTCCCAACCTCGAACGAACCTTCCCATTCCCAGGTACAACGGAAACCCGAGCTGCTCGGAGAGACCCACGACTTCTTCGGCGCGTTCACGCATCCGGTCGAGCTCGCCGCGCTCGGAGTGGACAAGTCCAGCATGGAGAAGAGCGTCCGCCAGACTGAGCGGATGCCCCACCTGCTTCGCTAGCGCCACCGCCGCTTCGCTCAGCCCCGACGCCCGGTCGGGATGGCCAAGGTACACCTGACACCAGGCCGCAAACCCGCGGGCGACGACGCCATAATCGAATCCCACCGTGTGCGCGACACACGCGTGCACGCTCGGATTGTAAAACCCGATGCTCTGCTCGAAATGCTGCAGCGCCCGCGAGAAGTGGCCCTGGAAGAACACCCCCCCGGCGGCTAAGTGAGCCAAGAGGAGGTCGAACGGCTCTCCCGTGCGCTCGGCGGCTGCCAAAGCCTCTTGCGCGACCTCGACCCCGGTCGCGAGGTCACCCTTCATCCCATAGGCAATCGTCATTCCGGCGAGCACTCGCGGCAGCTCGGGTGACTCGCCGATCTGGGACGCCAGCGCACGCGCGCGCGCGAACGTCTGCTCGGTTTCCGGATGCGACCATCCCCGGGCCGCGCTAAGCGGTGCCCCGACCGCCATCTGCAGGCCGAGCTCCATCTGATGGCGCTCGCGTGTCTCCGGCAGCGTCGCGACCAGTGCCAAGGCGCGCCGCAGATGGCCGATGGCCTCCTCGTTCGCCGACCGCCGCATCGCGCGCTCCCCGGCCCGCTGGTAGTGCGCGCTCGCTTGCGCCGCCAGCCCCGCCTGGTCGTAGTGCCGCGCGACCAGCTCGGGCTCGACCGCTACGCGCTCGGGGAAGCGCTCTTCCAGCACCTTTGCGACGCGCGCGTGGAGCTGCTGGCGCGTGCGCTTGAGCTGCGACTGGTACGCCGTCTCCTGGATCAGCGCGTGCTTGAAGGTGTAGGTCGCCGTAGGCGGCTCCCCGCGCGCGAAGAGGATCTCCGCGTCGACCAGGCGCGCGAGGCCATGGCGGAGCGCGGCCTCGTCCATGCCCACCGTTGCCGCGAGCAGGGGATACCCGAACTCCCGTCCCAGCACCGCCGCCCGCTGCGCCACCTCCTTCGCCGCCGAGAGCCGATCGAGCCGCCCCATCAGCGAGTCGGCAAGACTGGCCGGAATGCCTTCCACGCCCTGCGCCACTCCGGGCTCCGCCATCGCCTTGGTCAGCTCCTCGACGTAGAGCGGCACGCCGTCGGCGTGGGCGACGAGCGCGTCGAGGGTGTCGGCGGGGAGCTCCGGGCCCCCGAGCGCCGCGACCATGTCCCGCGCCTGGCGCTTGGTGAGGCGCGCAAGCTGCACGGTGCTGAGGTTGGACCGCGCCGGCCAGGGCGGGGTGAACTCCGGGCGCGCCGTAGCGAGGAGCAGCACGCGCGCCGTCGGGCTCTGCGTGATCAGGTGCCCCAAGAGCTCCAGCGTCGAGACGTCGCACCAGTGCAGGTCCTCGACGAAGAGCACCAGCGGCTGCACTTCGCTCATGGCGAGGTTCCACTGCGCCAAGAGTTCGATCGTCTTCCGCCGCTGCAGCTCGGGACTCAGCTGCAGCCGCGTGGGCGGCGGCAGACCGAGAAAGTCGGCGAGCAGGGCCACGGTCTCCGCTGAGGCGAGCGTGCCGAGTCCGACCTCCAGCTTGCCGAGCCGCTCGGCCGCAGTGTCCTCGGGGGCGAACGCCAGCCCCTGCGCCAGCAGCGCGATCACCGGATGAAAGGGGGTTCCTTCTGTGTACGGCGTGGCGCCGCATTCCAGCCAGGTGTGGCGCACCGCCGTCAGGTGCTCGTGCAGCTCGTAGACGAGGCGCGACTTCCCGACCCCGGCTTCGCCCAGCACCAGGACGTTCTGCCCCTCGCCGTCCGCCGCGCGCTCCCAACGATCGACGAGCGTCGCCAGCTCGGCCTCGCGACCGACGAAGCGCGTGAGGCGCCCCGCGGCGACGTCGAGCCGGCTGCGCACCCCGCTCGGCTGCACGACCCGGTAGAGCGTCATCGGCTCGCGCACGCCCTTGAGCCTCTGCGGCCCGTGGTCCTCGACCACGAACAGCCCGGCGACGAGCTGCTGCGTGGCGCTGCTCATCACCACCGTATCGGGCTCCGCGATCGCTTCGAGGCGCGCCGCGATGTTGGGGGTATCGCCAAGGGCGAGCACCTCGCTCCGGGCGCCCCCGCCCATCTCGCCGACCACCACCGGGCCGGTGTGGATGCCGACGCGCGCGGCCAGACGGATTTCGTATTTGGGTTCGAGTGTGTCGTTGAGCGTGCGGAGCGCAGTGAGGATCTCGAGCCCCGCGCGCACGGCGCGCTCGGCGTCATCCTCGTGCGCCTGCGGATGGCCGAAGTACACGAGGAGGCCATCGCCCAGGTACTGGGCGATGTGTCCCGCATGGCGCTGGATCGCACCGGAGGCTGCCTCCTGATAGGCGCGCACGACGCTGCGCAGGTCCTCGGCGTCGAGGCGCTGCCCAAGATCGGTCGAGCCCACGAGGTCGCAGAACATCACCGTGAGCTGACGGCGCTCGGCCTCGGCGACATCCAGCGACGTGACCTGCTCCGACGACACCCCCTCGACCGTGTGCGCGGCCGGGTGGGGCGCAGAGGTCTCGGCCCGAGCCGATCCCATCCACGAGAGCACCTTGCCCTCACAGGCGGCCACCTGCTGCACGTCCACCAGCTCCTCGACCAGAGCGTCGAGGGCTTCGTCGTTGAGTTCGAACTCGAGCTTCAAGACGCGGAGGGAAAGACGGCCGCTGCGCTCCAGCAACGATCTCGCTCGCTGGATCGTTGCGATGAAACTCACGGCAGCCCCCGGTCTATCCCGCCGCAGTCTCGCCCCTCTGGAACTCGAGGGCAACACGCTCTCGCGCCGGTCGCGGGCCTGCCCGGAGGGCGTCTCAGCAGGCAGTTCACCGCTCGGACTGCATGCCATCCGTGTGACCCAGGTAGGGGGGCATGAAGATCGCTTCGGGTCGGACGCGACGAGGCCCTCTTGCGCTTCCGGGAGAGTCTTGATCCAGACCTCCAAGGGGCCCGGGTGGACCTCGCCACCGCACATGGCGAACATCCTTCCGCGCGCGAAACTTGGGCTCTTCCGACGCGGTTTTTCCCATCGCTTCCGGCAGTAACAGGCAGATTTTTCGCGGCCGGCAGGCGGCGCTAGAGAGGCGGGGTGGCAGGCTCGAGAGCCAGGGCGTGATCGATCGGAGCGCGCTCGCTGCGAGCCCTGAGTCCGAGCGGGGACCGGCGCTTCAAGAGCTCGAGCGCGAGGTCGAAGGGCGCATGAAGCTGCGCCTAGCGGCGAGGCTCACCTTCGACGAAATCCAGCACCTTTTCCCCAAGAGAGAGATCGAGCACGCACGCCGCATCGTCGGCGGACTCTACCGGGGATCCCTCGTGGCCTACGCCTATGACGAGGCCGGAGGCCAGTATGTGATTCTCCGTACGGGCGGCACCCTCACCGTGATCCCGACCCATGAGCGCGATCTCGCGCTCGGAAGGGAGATCCGTGCGAGATCGCACCTTGTGGAAGGCCCGGGGCACGAGCGGCAGCGGATCGCCTGGCAGCTCGAAGACACGCGCGAGCGATCGCGGACGAGAGCGGTGAGCCTCGCACGGCGAGGTCACACGACCCGCGCGACGAGGCGATGACGCCGAGTCTCTACTCCCGACTGCGACGGCTTGCGCCTTCTCGGCTCCCGTACGACGCGAGTTGTCAGGTCGACCGGCGAATTGGCAAGCGCCGCTCAAGTCGATTCTGAAACTCCCCACGTGGTGTACTACGCTGCTATACGCTGACTTGCGATGCTATACGCTATTCGCTGTCTCAAGCCAATTTCCCAAGATTTCCCATTGTGGGCCTTTCTCTGAGTTCCTACGTTTACCGCCGCTGACCCAGTTCAAGTGGTGGTGGGAATGAGATCAACACACAGACCTCAGGTCCTACTTCGAGCGGACCTTCTATCACGCGCTACAAACAATCGAAGTCCTTGAGGGGCTATGCGAGGCCAGTAGCTCACAGCATCGAAGAATTCCCCTGAAACAGCAGCTCACCCATACCCATGATGCTGTGCGCAGGCGACAGGGAGGGCGAGGACGGCTACTTTGGCTAAGTCACGAAGATCCTCCCCATCCGATAGCAATCCGAAAATTGGTCCCCACAAAGAGCGATCTCCCAGTGCAACAATGGACGGCGCGACGAGGCCGAATCCCGCATCGTCGCGACCTTGGAGAGTACGCGCCGGTGGGCGAGCTCGTGACGGACGTCATAAGCGAAGCGATCCAGCCCACCGTGTCCAAGACAGTCCGCGTGAGTGCGCCCGGCCGTGTTTTGAGCTGCTCGATGGCAGGGACTGGCCTGGGTCGACAAGGAGATCAAACGATGAAGGACCAGGCCATGACGAAGGGAACCGATTCTCAGTGACGTGGAGGAAGAGATGCCCGCGACGAATGGGGCTGAACGCGCGCGCTCGCCTGCGCTACCGCTGGCGGATAGACTCGCACTCGGTGTGAAGGAGGCGGCACGCGCGATTGGGATCAGCGAGCGCAAGATGCGCGAACTTCTCCCTGCCATGCCGCACCTTCGCATTGGCGGGCGCGTCCTGATCCCGATCGACGAGCTCCGCGCCTGGCTGCGCCGCGAACTCGAGGCGCCGCGAGAGCGCGTCGCCGAAGCCATGCGTGGCTTCGAGGAGAAACTGGGTACCCGAAGGCGCGAGTAGAATCCTGATGAGCGCTCGCCGGAGCGCCGAGGAGCGGGTTGGGCGCGAAGGTCATCTACTACCGGAACGCATGGTGGGTGCGTACGCACGTGGGCGGCCAGAAGATCGAGAAGCGCTTCGGCCCCACTGCAGCCGACAAGCGGGCCGCCCAGGAGCTCATCAGAGAAATCAATCACGCGATCGGTCTCAAGCAATGGCCGCCGAAGCGCGAGGAGCCGCTCCCCGTCGACCTCGAGCTGCGGCGGTGGCTCGAGGCATGGACGCCGGCGATGAAGTCTGGTTATTGCGCGCTCGTCGCCGGCGTAATCAACACTCACCTCGTGCCCTTCTTAGGCTCGAGGGACCTGCACCAACTGCGCGAGGAGGACCTCCTGCGGTACGTACGCGCGAAGCTCGACGCGGGCCTCGCGCCCGCGACGATCCGTCGCCATCTCGCGTCGCTCCAGCGCGTGCTCTCGATTGCGCACCGCGAGGGAAAGATCCCGAGGAATCCTGCTGCGCGGCTCGGTGAGTTGATGCGACGGGTGGAACGCGTAGCAGCACATGAAGCGCCCGAAGCCGAGGCCTGGACGCGCGAAGAGGTGGCGACGCTTCTGGCCGTGGCGCACGAGCTCGAGCCCCGTGTCGCACCGCTCCTCCATTTCCTCCTCGCGACGGGTTGTCGGAGAGGCGAAGCCCTCGGCCTCAAGTGGGAGGACGTCGATTTCGCTCGCGGCCGCATCGTGATTCGGCGGGCCGTCACCTCGCGCGAGCTCACGACGCCCAAGAGCGGGAAGGGTCGCATGGTCGCGATGCCGCCGGCGCTCGCCGCCGAACTCTTCGATCTATTGGCCCTGCGCGAACGCGAGGCGAAGGCGGACGGGGTCACGAGGCTCGGCAGAGAGGTGCCCGAGTGGGTCTTTTCGTCCCTCGCTGGGACGCACCTCGACGAGCGCAACCTGACGCGCTCCTGGTACCGGGTGCGGCGCCGGGCGGCCAAGCTCGGGGTGAGGCCACTCAAGCTCCATGCGGCTCGCCATACCTACGCAAGCCTCGCACTCGCGGCAGGGAAGAGCATTCGCTGGGTCGCCGCGCAGCTCGGTCACGCTTCGCCAGCGTTCACGCTTCGCACCTACGCGTACGCCATGCCAGACGAGGAGGTCGACCTAGGGTTCGCCGAATTCGACGCCGTCACACTCAAAGCTGTGACACTCGAGGCCGTCGCTCGGCGTCGCTATCCGTCGCCTCAAAAGAAAGAGAGGTCAGCGCGTCACGCCAACCCCTCGGATTTGTTGGTGGAGCTGGGGGGAATCGAACCCCCGACCCCAAGACTGCCAGCCTTGTGCTCTCCCAGCTGAGCTACAGCCCCACGAGGGCGGCGAACCTACCGCCCAGCCCCCCGGCTGTCAAAACGTCCAGGACCACCTTGATGTGCCCTCGGGAAGCCGTGTTATGCTCGCCTCCCGCGCGCCGGAGTGGCGAAATTGGTATACGCAGGGCCCTCAAAAGGCCCCGGCCCTTCGGGTCGTGTGGGTTCGACTCCCACCTCCGGCACCAACTCTCGGGCTGGCTCGAAAGGGCGGCCCGCAGCGTCCTTGGACTGCCCGGAAAGCCGCGCCGCCTAATGCGGACGGAAGAGGAGAGGATTGGTCATGTTCAAGATTCTCGGAAGACTCGCCTTCGTGACCTTCATTGCGGCCGTGCTCCCGTTGCTGCTCCCCAGCCTCTCATACGCGCAGCTGCGAGACTTCGAAGGCAAGGTCGACTCCGTCAACGAAAAGCAGATCATCGTGGACAATCGCAAGGGCGATAAGCTCACCTTCGTTAAGACGGAAGAGACCACCGTCGAAGGGGACAAGAAGGCTTGGCCGGATCTCAAGAAGAATGACTGGGTGGCGGTGTCGTCGAAGATGCTCGAGAAACCCCGCAAGGCATACAAGGTGGTCGTCAAGCCGGCCCCTCCCGACGCGGCAGTGGAGGAGTAGCCGAGCGACCAGACCCGCGAGCAGCCCCACGAGGCCCCCCGCCGTTTGCGGAGGGCCTCTTTCGTCTTACCCTCGTGGCATGAATGCCGCGCTACTTCGTCCTGACCAGGCGGAGCGCTACCGACGTCATCTTACCCTCCCAGAGATCGGTCTCGACGGCCAACGCAAGCTTCTCGGTGCACGCATCCTGCTGATCGGCGTGGGGGGGCTCGGCTGCCCGGTTGCCCAGTACCTCGCAGCGGCCGGAGTGGGCACGCTCGGCCTTGTCGATCCGGATCGCGTCGAAGCTTCGAATCTCCAGCGTCAGGTGCTCTACGGCACCGGGGACCTCGGTCGCCTCAAGGTGGAGGTGGCGCGCGACAGAATCGCGGGCATGAATCCGGACGTTCGCGTGGATATGTTCGACGTGAAGCTCACTTCCGAAAACGCGCTGGATCTCCTCCGCGGGTGGGACATTCTCGTCGATGGCAGCGACAATTTTCCCACCCGGTATCTCACGAACGACGCTTGTGTTCTCCTTGAGAAGCCGAACGTGCACGGGTCGGTGTATCGTTTCGAAGGTCAGGCGACGGTCTTTGATGCGCGACGCGGACCTTGCTACCGCTGCCTTTTTCCTGAACCGCCACCACCCGGGCAGATGCCTTCGTGCGCCGAAGCGGGTGTGCTGGGCGTCCTCCCTGGCATGATTGCCATGATTCAAGCAACCGAAGCCATCAAGCTCGTGACTGGAATCGGTGAGCCACTTCTTGGGAGGCTCCTCCAGCTCGACGCGCTCGAGATGAGCTTCTCGGAGTACCGGCTTCGCAAAGATCCGGAGTGCCCGGTCTGCGGCGAGCATCCAACCGTGACCAAGCTGATCGACTATGAGGGCTTCTGCGGCATCGACCACGGGGTGCCTCCGGCGATCGCGGAGCTCAGCGCGAGCGAACTCCATGCCCTGCGCCTTCGCGGTGAGGAGTTTCTCCTGCTCGACGTGCGCGAGCCCGGTGAGGCCGCGCTCGCGCACATCGAGGGGGCGCGCCTGCTACCGCTCGGGGAACTCGAGG
>DATFYN010000394.1:0-3589 GCA_035315025.1 Myxococcota bacterium | reverse complement strand
GGCTTCCTCGATGACACGCGCCATCCCACGCTTGACCTCTACGAGCATGTAGAGGGTCTCGGCGTACGCTTGCTGGCCGATGCTGGACCACGTCATGTGGCCCTTGCGACGCAGCACGAGCCGGTTCTTGTGGCGGTGCAGGATCTCGAGCGGACGTCCCCAGTCCACACCGGCCGTGCGGACCACGTCGCCATCGATCTTGCAGCGCCACCTGTCGAGGCCGAGGGTCATCGCTCCTCCGAGAGGTAGTGCCTCTTGATGCGGGCCGCGTGAGCGCGCAGCCTCTCCGCATCTTCAGGGTCATTCGCCCGCTCGGCCCATCGAGCGAGCAGACCGCCAAGCGCTACGGCAGCGCGAGCAGCAAGTCGTCGCAGAGGTCGGGGCAAGTCGTCGGCGGTCATCGCTTGGTCTTCTTGTCCTGCTGGAGGGCACGGTTGCCGATCACCAGTGCGAGAGCGGCACTGCACATCCCACCGACGGCAGTGCCGATGAGGGTGTTCTCGTGAGCAGCACCCAGCATGCCCGCGAAGGCGATGGCGAAGGCGACGACGAGCTTGTTGTCGGTCATGTTGACTCCCGGCAGGCTAGAAATTCTGCGACTTCGAGCTCGACGTTCGGCGAACACCACTTGGTAGCGAGAGCTTCGGTGTCCATACAGCTCAAGTCCTTGAGGTACTGCGCAGCAGCCTGTCCCACAGCGCTATCCCCGGGCTCGACGTCGAGGTAGTCGCGGGCCACGAAAAGCGGTTGTTCGAGATGGCGTAGAACTCCGCCCAGTCCTCGTCGGTGAAACTGTTTGTGAGGTTTGCGGTCATGTTCGGCCGCCTTTCTCCTCGGTGAGCTTCTTCTCGACCTGGGCAACGGTTCCTTTGTGGACCGGAAGGCCCGCCATGAGGCGGGCGACGGTCTCCCGGGACATCTCGAGCTTCTCGCTCGCAGCCTCTGTACCTCCCTGCTGTGCGAGCTTCGTGACGTACGCGCGAACGCGATCAGGAGCGACGACACCCTTCGGCATGGCTCCACCATACCGGTTAGCGGTTATACGTCAAGCGCGAACCAACTTCCGATAGGGTGCCGTTATCGGAAGTGCTAGGATCGACCCATGTGCTGGTACTGCGACGAGGAGTTTCGACGCCGGAACGGCCCATTCGTCACCAACACCGCCACGCGGCAGTCGGGAGTGCGGATCGCACTGCTCGATCCGAGCCCGGAACACGATCCGAACGCCATCGCACGCGCTTCACGTGTCTCAGCAGAGAGTCAGAAGGCTCCGCGATGACCTCGAAGGCGCTCGTTCCGACTCCGAAGCCCCGTCCGGGGAACATCGCGAAGCTCGAGCCGCTCGTGGAGCGAGTTCGGGAGCTCGTCGACGACGCGAAAGCGGACAACACGAAGACCGCGTACGCCTCCGATTGGGCGCGTTTTGAAGCCTGGTGCGAAGCGCACGGGCTCGAACCGCTCCCGCCGGCCGCCGAGACCGTCGCGACACACCTCGCAGACCTCGCGCAGGAGGGCATGAAGGTCTCAACCATCGAGCGAGCGCTCTCCGGGATCGCGTTCCACTTCCGCAAGCAGGGCCACGACTGGGAAACCCCGAAGCTTGTCCGCGAGATGCTGAAGGGTCTCCGCCGGAAGCTCGGTGTGAAGCGCGACAAGAAGGAACCGGCCGAAGACACGATCCTTCGAGCGATGGTCGCAACCTTCGGCGTCGATCTGCCGGGGCTTCGCAACCGCGCGATCCTGACGCTCGGTTGGACGGGTGCGTTTCGACGGAGCGAGGTCGTTGCCTTCGACGTCGAGGACATCCAGTACGTCCCCGAAGGACTCATCGCAGTGATGCGCAAGAGCAAGACAGATCAGGAGCGCGAGGGCGTCGAGAGAGCCATCCCGCTCGCAGAAAACAAGGCACTGTGCCCGGTTCGGAGTCTCCAGGCGTGGCTCAAGGCAGCCGAGATCACACGCGGACCGCTCTTCCGCGCCGTCACCGCACAAGGGCACGTGCGAGAAGCGCGTCTGAGCGACCGCTCCGTAGCGGACTTCGTGAAGCAAGCCGCTGAAGCGGCTGGACTCGATGCCGCGATCTTCTCGGGACACTCACTCCGCGCCGGGTTCATGACCACCGCCGCGAAACAAGGGCGTCCGCTGCACGAGATCATGCAGCAGTCTGGACATCAGAGCGAACGCGTCGCTCGAGGGTACATCCGCCACGCTAACCTATTCACGCGCAACGCCGCCAAGGGCCTGCTGTAGGAGACCGAGATGAGCAAGCAGATCGCAGAGATTCGCAACCCGAAGAACGGGATCACGCTCGTGTACGTCCACGCCTCGATCGCCGGAGTCGAGATCGCCGCCGACCCGCACACGACCTTCGATCCGGCCATCGCTCGCGAGTACGCGGCAGCGCTCCTCAAGGGCGCCGACACCGCCGAAAGCATGCTCGCGAAGGTGCAGTCCCAGCCCGAGAAACACGGGTACCCAGAGCACACCGTCGGGGACATCGTCGGCATCGCGAAGGCGGCTGGAGAGCCTGTTTTTCGCTGCGTGGTGCACCACGTAGACCTGCCGGGAACGTCTCCTCGCACCCGATGCCCGATGGCGACTGACGGACCGCCGATGTGCCGAATCGAGTCGTCGCGATGACCCTCCGAAGCACGACAGTCGTGCGTGATTCGCGCGTCTTCCGAGGCGGCAAGTTCACCCTGACGCTCGGGCTCAACGGGCACTGGACTGACCCGGAAACGGGCCGCCAGCACGTCGCGGCGTACCTCCTGGCCGCCGTCCTCGCGGACCACGCCGGCGACGCAGAGCAGGCCGCTGCGTGGCTCGGCGACGCCGTCGCGATGGCTGGCGACGTGCCGACGAAGGCCGGTCCGTGGCTGCGTGGTCTCGCTCAGGAAGTTGCCAAGGCGAACGCACAACGCGAAGCCGAGCTCGCGGCCATGTCGCCCGACGCGCGAGAGCGCGCGATCGACGAGTGGGCGAAGAACCTGGCGGCGGAGGCCGCAGATTGGAACGACTGATCCATGTCCCAAACCCTCAAGATTGAAGTGGAATGCGAGAGCTGCGACGGCACGGGCCTGTACCGAGGCATGGCCGAACCGCCCGGCGTCGCCGTCATCTGCCTGAACTGCCGTGGATCGGGCTGCGCGAAGCTCGTGTTCAAGTCGTTCTACGGCCTGAAAAAGCGCCGCGACGTGAAAACCGTGCAGCGCTCGCGCGGATCGACCCTCGCCTCCGGCATCGGGCCTGGCGGCAGGAGCATCACCTACGCCGAGTTCCTCGCCGGTAAGCGCCCGTAAACGGCTCGCCAGGCGTCAGAATCGCCCTCTGGAGGCCCGATCGTGCTCGAGAAGCCCTCTTCCATCGTCCCGGCGGTCGCCGCGCTAGAACGCAGCCCTGGAAGCCGCACCCTCCGAGCCTACGCCACCGACTTCCATGCGTTCGAGAGCTGGTGCCGCAACAGGCGGCGGACGGCGCTGCCGGCGACGACCGAGACGGTTGCTTCGTACCTCGCATGGCTCGCCGATCACGGCAGGAAGATCCCGACCGTCAAGCGCGCCCTCGCCAGCATCGCGCACGCGCACCGCAC
>DATFYN010000393.1:0-2731 GCA_035315025.1 Myxococcota bacterium | reverse complement strand
TCTCCATCTTCTCGGCCAGCTCTTCGGGCATGGGCTCGCGACCCAGCATCTGGACCAGGAAGCGGCTCGCACGCACCAGCTTGTTGATGGTCTCGATCATGTGGACGGGGATGCGGATGGTTCGGGCTTGGTCGGCGATGGCGCGGGTGATGGCCTGCCGGATCCACCACGTGGCATAGGTCGAGAACTTGTAGCCTCGCTGGTACTCGAACTTGTCGACGGCCTTCATGAGGCCGATGTTGCCCTCCTGGATCAGGTCCAGGAACTGAAGGCCGCGATTCGTGTACTTCTTCGCGATGGATACGACGAGCCTTAGGTTGGCTTCGATCAGCTCGCACTTCGCCTGGTGGGTGCGTGTCACCGCCTCGGCGTAGCGATCGAGCGCGGCACCGACCTCGGCGCGGGTCATACGCGTCTCGGATTCGATGCGCTTGCAACTCCTTTCTCGCTCGGCGAGCTCCTCTTGGGCCTTCGCGATGCGCGAGGAATCTCCCCCCAGCTTCGCGAGCGCATCACGGCCGCGAAGACTGCGTCGGGTCGAGAGCACGGCGAGCTCACGGAAGCTCGCAAGGCTTGCACCGAAGGGCGCGGTGATCGCTCGGGCTTCGGCTTCGATTCCATCGAACCCCTCGCCCACGCGGCTCAGTCCGTTCGTCACGTCCTGTACGCGCCGGTGCGCGAACTTCGCACCGTGAAGGATCATCACGATCTGGCAGGCACGCTCTTCAATCTCGGCACGCAGTCGCTCGCGCGCTTCCTCTCCCGTACGCGGGTTCGCGAGCGAGCTCTGACGCCGCGCGAGATCGAGCTCGATCCGGCGTACACGCGCCATGGCGAGCAACATCGCCTTGCGCGCGTCCTCTGGCGTCGTGGTGCACGCCTCGTCGTCGAGTCCGTCGACGAGCTCGTGGACCTGCAGTTTGTTCTTGCGCAGAAGGTCCCCAAAACGCAGCACCTCTTGGATGCCGTACTGCGTGCCGAGAACGGCGAGGATCTGATCCTGCTCTCCCGCCTCGATGCGCTTTGCAATCTCAACCTCACCCTCACGGGTTAAGAGCGAGACCTGTCCCATCTCCCGCAGATAGACACGCACGGGATCGTTGGTGTGCCCGACCTCGTCATCCCCCGAGCTCTCTGCGCGCGTCGCACTGTCCGTGGCGCGCTTCGGTGCAGGCGCCTTCTCGGAGTCGACAATCGGAATCTCCTGGGCCGCGAAGAGGGCCAGAACGTCATCGAGCTGCTCGGAGGAGAGCACGTCATCGGGCAGGCCGCGATTGATGTCGTCCAGGGTCAAAAAACCCTTGCGGCGGCCATCCTCCAGGAGTTTCTGAACGCTGCGCAGCGCCCGGAGCGGGGTGCGCTCCGCTGAAGGAGCGGCGCCGTTCGATTTGGCGGCGGCGCGCAGATCGAACCCATTGGTGTTCGCGGCGGCCGGGGCCAAGGCGACGGGGACTCCCGTCGCCGGTATCTCGGCGCGGTCGTAAGAAACACCCTTAGAAGAAGATCTTCGTGTCCGCTGGCTCTTCGGCGCGTTCGAGGGCATGGGGGGCTCCTTCGCGGCTGCTGTCCATCATGGCCGACCCGACGCAGCGAGCGGCCTTCTGCGTGATCGCAACTACCTCCCGGTTCCAGTTCCCGGGCGAAATCCGAGCGCGAGCTTCTTTTGCTCGAGCTGTCGTTGCTTCGCGGCCAAAAGATCCGCGTCGATCTTGGGGCTGAGGCGAAGGCGCTGGGTGAGCGCCTTGGACTCGCGAGTGAGCCTGCGCTGCGAAAGCCGAGCAAGGGTTTCGTCGAGCGCACGCTCCGCGGCCGGCGCTTCGAGCTCGGGCTCCTCCGTGATCGCTAGGGCGAGCAAGAGGTCGCGGGCCTCTCCTGCGAGGCGATCGGCGAGGCCGGACACCAGAGCTCCCTCGCCGGCCGCGGCGCTCTTGTGCAAAGCCAGAACGAGCTCTCGCCAGGCGCCCTCCGGGATGACCACCGCCAGCTCCGCCTCTGCGACACGGCTCGCAAGCTCCGGCCGCCCGAGCAGCAGGCGAGCCACCATACGCGCGGCCCGGTCCTCGGGCGCGTCCCGCCGAAGCGAAGGCACAAGATCCGGCAGAGTATCGCTGCTCCCGCCCCGCGCGGCCGCACGCACGGAAACCTCGACGTGGTGAGCCTCGACTTCGACGGCGAAGGCGAGACGCCGCACGAGCTCTGCGCGCTCGACGGGGTCTTTCACGAGGGCGAGAAGCGGCGCTACATGAGCCACCGCATCTGCCTTCTCCCACGGCGTCGAAGTGCCGCGCGCGACTGCGCGCGCAATCATCACCTCGAGCGCGGACTGGGATCCATCCACCAGAGTCCGGAGCGCCGGCCCACCCTCCCGGGCGAGGAAGGTGTCGGGATCATCGCCGGCCGGCAGCGAGGCGGCGCGCACCCGCAGGCCATGGGGCAAGAGCACCTCGAGGGCCGCGCCTACCGCACGCTCGCCTGCCTGATCGCCGTCGAAGAGCAGAACGACCTGACGGACGCGTCGGCGGAGCGCCTTCCCGTGGTCGGGCGTCAGTGCGGTGCCGCAGGTTGCGACGCCCAGCTCGATGCCGGCGCGGTGCAAGGCAACGAGGTCGAAGTAACCCTCCACCACGACCATACGGTCCTCGCGACGGCTCGCCTCCAGCGCGAGCGGCAAGCCGTAGAGGGCCTCACGTTTGTGGAAGAGCGCTGTCTCGGGCGTATTCAGGTACTTGGG
>DATFYN010000392.1:0-6143 GCA_035315025.1 Myxococcota bacterium | reverse complement strand
AGGCGCGGTGATCCGAAACTCCTCCATGGACGAAGACAACAGGTGCTCCTCGTCCTTGCTCGATGTACCGGATCTGCGTCCCATTCACCGGCACCTCCTTCACCGTTGGGGAGGGTTCGGCGTGGCCCTGTAGCGGCTGGAGAACCCCAAGAGCACCGCAGCACAGGCGAGCGAAATAGACGCGGCTCTCATCGTGTCTAGCAAGCCTCGATCTCCGGCCGCCCTCTATGAGGACACTGCTGTCAAGCCCGGCAGCACACCACGTAACTGGGACGAGCTCCATCGCCGGCTTCCTCACACCGCGCCCTCCGGCCCCGTGCGGGCGCATACGACATCAATCCACTTTGCCCAGAATGCTCCCGGGTCGGTCCCCGTCTCAAGCGTTTTCGCCAGCTCGGCTAGGTACGTGCCGAATCGCTCCGGCCCGAGAAAGACAAAGAACTCAGCGACGCCGCTACCCTAGTCGCGAAGACCACCTTGCTAGGCAACAGAACATTGTATACGAAGCGCCGCGCGCGACGACCCCCGCGGCCAAGGGCGGGCGGGCCGCGTCGTCGGCAGGGACGTCGAATCAATGGCGACTCGATACTTCAGCCGCGCGTCGTTGACGGGAAGGTCATGCGTGAGTGAATCGAGCTGACGAATCCTCGGGTCAGGTTTGTCGGGCAAGGCGCGCACCTCGCGCTCAGCGCTGAGCTGCCGGGAATCGGCGAAAAATACTGGGAAAGAACGGGAAGAATGGCATCGCACGCGCCAAGCCCTTGGCGGCAAGAGCCTATCTCACAAATCCCGGCGCCGTTAAGAATCCCAAAGGCTCCGGGCATCAGGGTCGTGAGATGCCCTCTTGGCTGCGGAAGCGACGGCGCACCGGGATTGACAGTAGCGTGGATGCCATGGGAATCTGCGCCCGGGTTACCGTCCAATGAGTAAACCGCGCGTACTTGTCACCTGCTATCCGCAGGCCGGTCATTTACACCCGCTGATCCCCACGGCGCGAGCGCTCGCCGACGCTGGCTGTCCAGTTCTCGTCGCAACCTCCGCCTCGGAGCATGCCACTCTTTCGGCGGCTGGCCTCGAGGCCATCGACCTTGGGCCAAGTCATGCGGAAACGGGCACACGCCGGGGCGAGGTGATGTCCGAGGCCTTGGCAGCGCCCCCATCGGCTCGTCGCGCAATCTTTTTCTCGTTCATTTTCGGGCGGATCTACGCAAGCGCCGCAGCTGACGATCTGTTCGAGTGTGCGCAATCGTGGCGCGCGGATGTGATCCTCTCGAGCCTTGAATCGCTCGCTGGGCCTCTGGTGGCGGCGCGCCTAGGGCGGCCGCTCGTGGTGAACGGCTTCGGCACCGGCCTAGCCAACGACGTGTGCGAGGCAGCTGCGCGCGCGGTCGTGCCCCTTTGGGAGCGCGCCGGGCTCGCTGTGCCTCCTGCGGCGGGTCTCTTCGACGGGCTGTACGTCAATCCGTGCCCCCCGAGTCTGCGCCCCGACGACGTTCCAGTCGCACCTCGTTCGCAGGCGGTGAGGCCCGCTCAGTTCGACGGAGCTGGCGACCTGCCGTCCCTGCCGACACGACGGCCGCTGATCTACGTCACGTTCGGGACAAACCGAATGTTTGCCACGCCGGAGCGCCTACGGGCGATTGCGGGGGCGATTGCTGCCGCCGGTGCCTCCGCAGTGATCACAGGGCTTGAGCCGCAGGCGCTCGCGGATCTTCCCGACGGGGTAGTGGCTCACCGGTTCGTTCCCCAGTCGATGGTGCTTCCACACTGCGATGCGGTGGTCTGCCATGGTGGAGCGAGCACGCTCCTCGGAGCGCTGGGCACGGGCCTACCCCTGCTCCTGCTGCCGATAGGAGCAGATCACTTCGCCAACACCGGCGCCGCCGTGCGGCGCGGGGTGGCGCTGGCTCTGGAGAGCGATGCCGATGTTGGGGCCGTCCAAGCCGGAATCGTGCGCATCCTCAGCGATCCCGATCTTCGCAGTTCAGCTGCGGCGGTCTCCGAGGAGATCGCCGCCATGCCGAATGCGGCGGCGGCTGGCGACGCCATCTTGGGCTGGCTCGAGGAGCAATCCGGCGCGGCTTGATCAATGCAACGCGCCGAAACCACCCATGCGGCTCAGGGAGGTTTTCCAGATCGCCCGAGCGAGCCGATGTGTCGAGGGTGCAACACTCCCCTCCGCGGCCTCCGTGTGGGGCAATCAGACGATCTCGAGGGCATCCGGGTCCGGCAGTGCCGGGAACGGCGCCGTGGGCAGGGTCTGGTACCAGTAGGCGACTGAGGCAATGTCGTCCTGGACGAGTAAGCGGCGCCAAACGAGAGGCTTCGCGCCGCCTAAGGCTCAGCTTGACCTGGAAGGTACTCCGTTCAAGCGGAGCTCTGCGAGATCGCTTCTGTACCAACGTCAGCCACGGTCCCTGCGTGACTTCGAGAGCTCCTTTGGCGAGGGATTCGACGAGGCTTCGAGTCCGCGCTGTGAAGCGCGCGACCTCGTCCGGCTCAAGCAGGCCATACGTGACGTTGACGGGCGAATTCCCAAGAACCTCTCAAGTCGGTTTCGAACGCCACCCGCTTGGTGTATTACGCTGCTATACGCTCACTTGCGACGCTATACGCTATTCGCTGTCTAAATTGAATTTCCCACGATTTCCCATTGTGGGCTGATCTCTGGGTTCCTAGCCTTCCACCGCTGAAGCTGTTCAAGCGGGGTGAGAATGAGAGATCAATACGCCGTTCTCGATCCCAGGGTTGAGCTGTTCGCCTCCGCCAAATCTTCCTTCGGGAGTCGATTGCGAGTTGGACCCCCCCCTCAGCGCGCGCGGCCGCCGTTCTGAGCGCGGATCTCAGCCGCAGGGGTAGGTCGATGACGGGGCGCGCAGAATTGCCCAAGCGGATCTGGGAGGCCGCGGCCGCTCCCAAGCACAAGGGCAGGTAGCCGCGCGTGTCCTCGCCTCGCCAAATCGTCGCTTCCCTTGAGGACACCGATCGTGGTATTCGATTGGACCTCGTGGGAAGACTGGGCAAGGTTCGCCGCCGCAAGGACCAGAAGGGCTACTTCCTTGACTTCAGGCCCTACGGCCGGGTCTACTCCAACCGGGGGATCGCGCTGGACAGTCGCCGGGCGGCGGAGCGTCTCCTCGCGCAGATCCAGGGGCAGGTGGGCGACGGGGCCGGTCTTGTCTCGGTGCTGGCGCACTTTCTGCCGGTCGAAAGCAAACCCAACCTCGTGCCCCAGCGGCTTGCCCAATGGCTTGAGGTTCGCAGACGCGAGGAAGCTTCCGGAACGCTCTCCCCGAGGACTCTCGAGGTGCTTGAGAGCTATTGCCGGCCAGCGGGACACTTCAGCTTCTTCGCGAGTTTGAGCATCTTTGAAATCCGCTACGCCACACTCGAGGATTTCAGTCTCTGGCTGGCAGACCGGTCGCAGAGCCCGAAGTCGCGACGAAACATCCTCTCGGCATTTCGTGGCTTTCTCTCATGGCTAAAGCGGCGCGGAGAAATCCGCGAGGTTCCCTCGATTCCCCTCCCCCGCGCGGAGGAGTACGAACCGCGAATCCTCTCGATCGAAGACCAGGACCGCGTTCTCGCCGCAATCCCCGATGATGAGCGCGGGATCTTCCTCGGGCTTGGGCGGCTCGGACTGCGCCCCGGCGAAGCCCGAGCCCTCGCGGTGACTGACTACCGTGACGGGTGGCTGACGGTAGACAAGGCATTCAAGGGTAAGTTTGTGGCTTCGCCGATTCGCGGAACGAAGACCGGTAAACCGAAGCGCCTTCCCGTGGGCGAGGAGCTCGGAGATTGGATCGAGAAACACGTTGACCCCGCTGCGAGGCTGACTCAAAGCTTCCTCTTTGTGAATCCGCGCACAGGTGGTCCCTGGACCCATCGAGCGCTCGAGAACGTATGGCGCAAGGCGATTGCGCAGGCAGACGTTCCATACGTTCCGCTCTACGAAGGCACGAAGCACACGTTCGCTACGGACGCGATTCGGCGCGGAGTGCCGGAACGTCTCCTTCAGCGATTCTTAGGGCACGCCGACGTGCACTCCACACGCCGCTACGCGCGTCTCGCCGACAACGCACTGGTCGCGGTCTTGCGTCCAGAGGAAGCCAGGCTGTCGCGACCCTCGCACCGGCTAGGGACAAGCCAGGGACAAGGGCTACACAGGAATTTTAGAGGTAATACAAGCGATTATTGGTGGGCCCCCCGGGACTCGAACCCGGGCGAATTTTCGAAAAAACCAAGGAAATCCATGTACTTAGTTGTGCGCGGCTTGTGGCGCCAGTGTGGTTCCGATCCACCCCAAGCTCCATTCCGACCGGTCGAGTCGTGCACCTGCTAATGCGCCACTGGCCCGCGTTGCGATCGCTTGGTCTGGCAAGCGAGCAACCTCCCCAGCACTTTCACCGGGGCGGAGCAGAGCGGCCGGCCGCGATTCCTCGGCTCTTGGCCCACCCGCAGCTTTTGCTCCGCCGCCGCGGCCCCTCCGGAATCGCCGGACGGTACCCTCTCCGAGCCGTACGGAGCCGGAGTAGGGGTGTCCAAGGGCAAACCCGTTGGCACGAACCTCGAGGATCGCAGCGCTTCTTGCTGCCGCCTGCTCCCGCACGACGGACACCGGTCGGCGGCCCGAAGACCGACCCACGGGTGCTGGTATACTGCCGCCCATGGACCTGACTTCGCTGCCTGACGAGGTCAAAGAACTCGTTCGCGCCCAGATCGAGGCCGGACGCTTCCACTCGGTCGACGAGGTCGTCTGCGAGGCCCTGCGTCTCCTACAGGAACGCGAAGAGCTGTTCGCTTCTCACCGCGATGCGCTGCGCGTCCAGATCGCGGAGGGTGTGGCAGCCGAAGAACGAGGCGAACTCAGGGACGGCCGCGAGGCGGTTGTCGACGTGCGAAGCCGGATCGACGAGCGACTTCGCAGAGGAGAGTGACTCCTCGATACGAGATCACCGGTCCGGCGGAACGAGATCTCGAGGACATCTTCTTCGAGGTCAAGGAGCGTCATGGCCGGCTCGTTGCCGAGCGCGTCTACGACAATCTCCTGCGTACGTTCGACCTCCTCGCGCGCATGCCGGAGCTGGGTCGCTACCGCCCCGAGCTGGGGCCGCCTCCCTATCGATTCTGGGTCACCGGGCCGGCATTCGTCGCCTACCGAGCCGATGTCCGGCCCGTCCGCATCGTCCGCATCGCGCGGGCCTCGCGCGACTGGAGCGGCTTCGCGCCGCGCCAATGACGACAGCGGACTTTGGATAGCCCGGCGTTGAGGCGGCTAGGGCGAACAAGCGGAGGATCGGGCGGATAGTCCGTATAAGCGACGTCTGGACATTACGTCACCTTGCTACGGGGAGCGCGCGTCGAGGTCGCCTCGCATGACGTAGCGGGGGGCCCTTCACCGAAACGAACAGGCCACGTCGTTCGATCGCGCATGCCACTGGCGGCGTAGGCCAAATGGCGACGAGGGCCAGTCCCTTGGACCAACTCCCCGGCGCCCAGTTGCGCCTCTCCGTCCCACGCCCTCCGGGCTGTAGTCGCGGCATACGAACGAGTCGCAAAGGCAAGTAAGTCGGCGCGCACGAATCCCCTTCGGCCTATGGGCGAGACCCATCGGGATTCGAGTCCCCGCCGGAGGTCAAACACCCCGCCCCCTATTGAGATACCTCCGGCCCGGTAGTCCCCTCCGGCGAGCGGTCGCGTAACATCACTCTCGAGCCCATGCAGGTCGCTGACTTCATCGCACGGTGGTCTGAGTCCGAAGCCGCTGAGCGGGCGAACAAGGACTCCTTCCTGAAGGAGTTGTGCGATGTACTCGGTGTACCCCACCCGAATCCGGCGACCGGTGATCCCGCCAGGGCCAGCTACGTCTTCGAGCGCGATGCTGTGCTCAGTCATGAGGGTGGAAAGCTCACGGTCGGAAAAATCGATCTCTACAAGGAAGCCTGTTTTCTACTCGAGGCAAAGCAGGGATCCGATACAGGCACACCGAGGCTAGGCACTGCTCGTCGCGGCACGCCCCGCTGGAACATCGCAATGCGAGACGCCTTCGGTCAAGCGCTTGGCTATGCGCGCACCTTTGACGCTCCGCCACCATTTCTGATTACCTGCGACATCGGCTACTGCTTCGATCTCTACGCCGCCTT
>DATFYN010000391.1:0-6716 GCA_035315025.1 Myxococcota bacterium | reverse complement strand
CCTTCGCAGCCGCGCCCCTGAGCGCGTCCTGCAGGAGGTCTGGGGGCTCGCGATCGCCTACAACCTGGTCCGACTGCACATGCAGCACGTCGCTCACAGGGTGAGCCTCCCTCCCTCTCGCATCAGCTTCCGCCATGCCCTACTGCTCTTGCGCGGCTTCTGGCTAACGGCCTGGGTCACCGCTCCAGGCAACCTGCCGCGCAGGCTCGAGGATCTTCACCAAGAGATCGCCCTCCTGGTGCTCCCTCCACGACGCCCGCGCCGCTACCCACGCGCCGTCAAGATCAAGATGAGCAGCTACCCGAGGAGCCGATGATGTCGTGCGTCACCCCGCAAACTACCCGGCATTGGGGCTAGCTGCGCTTGGCGCTGTTCGCGCATCACCTCCTGCGGGATCTGGGCGTCGAGTGCATCACGCGCCAGATCGTTCGGCCCGTAGCAGTTCACAAATGGCGCGAGCACCAAGAGGGCCAGAACAAGCGCGAGCGTGGTGCGCATTTTGCAAAATCCTCTGTTCCGGCCGCCGCCGAGTCAAGTCGGAGCCCGATCCTCTGCGCTTCCCGAAGTTCTGCTGACTGGGCGCTTACTGCCCCCAATGGCATGAAAAGCTGACGCACTCAGGCCCATCGGTGCTCACGACTCGGTGCACGCCTGCGAGAGAGATCCCGACTCAGTGAGTTCGCGCCCCTGACCGCTCCAGACGGGGTGGCGAACGGATGCTCCCGCCTCACGGGGATCGCCTTTTGCATGAGCCGCTCGATGCGCGCGAGCTGTGCGCGCTCGTTGATGTCGCACAGCGAGAGGGCCACCCCCCGGGCCGCCACGCGCCCCGTGCGTCCTATGCGGTGAACGTAGCTCTCGGAGGCGTCAGGAAGCTCGAAGTTGATGACGTGGGAGATGCCCTCAACGTCGATGCCGCGGGCTGCCAGATCGGTCGCCACGAGCACGCGCGTGGTACCCCGACGAAAGCTCGCCAGGGCGCGCTCGCGCTGCGCTTGCGAGCGGTCGCCGTGAATGGCCTCGACGCGTTCGACGGCCGCACTCAAATGCTTTGCCACTCGGTCGGCGCCACGCTTCGTGCGGGTGAAGACGAGCGCGCGGGTCACCGCAGGATCCGCCAGCAGGTGCTCGAGAAGACGGCGCTTGTCGGGACGTGCCACGAAGAGTACGGCCTGCTCGACCTGCGCGGGCGGCGTGGCGACGGGCGTTACGGAAACGAAGGCCGTGTCTCGCTGCACGGAGTCTGCCAGGGTCCGAATCTCCGGGGGGATTGTCGCCGAGAATAGAAGGGTCTGCCGCTCTCGCGGCGTCGCGTTCAAGATGCGCCGCACGGCCACCAAAAAGCCTGCATCGAGCATTCGGTCCGCTTCGTCGAGGACGACAATCTCGACGCGGCGCAAATCCACTTCGCGAGCACGCATCAGGTCCTCGAGGCGACCCGGGGTTGCCACGACAACGTCCACGCCGCGGCGCAGTGCGCGCCGCTGGGGCACGTCGCTCACGCCGCCGAAAACGACAGCATTCTCGATGCCCAACCCAGCGCCAAAGTCGGAGACCGCCTGTGCGATCTGGGTCGCGAGTTCACGCGTCGGCGAGAGGATAAGGCCGCGGATCGCGCGCGCCCCCCTTTGAGGTTGGCCCAGCGCAGCGAGGCGCTGGACGAGGGGAAGCACAAAGGCTGCGGTCTTGCCGGTACCGGTCTGTGCGCAGCCGAGAACATCTCGGCCTGCGAGGATGGGAGGGATCGCCCGCGCCTGGATGGCTGTGGGCTCGGCGAATCCCGCGTCACGCACTGCTTTGAGGAGCGCGGGATGAAGAGAGAGATCATCAAATCGAATCAAGAGTCCATTTCCTTCTATACGGCGATACGCCGCAGATGTGCCCACACACCGGCCACCTGGCCGGGGCGAAGCCAACGAATACGACGGACGAAACGGGACGGACAAATCTCGTCCCAGATCATCCGGGTGAGGCATTCTTCAGAGAGATCGGCTTGCGGTGGGGCTACCAGGCAGGAAGATCTATTCAGAGAAGGCCTTCAGGTGTCACGGGATGCATCGGCATCCGGACGCCGGAACCGTAGCACGGTTCCGTGCAACCGCGATCTGCGTGTGGAGAGACCATGGGGCAAAGTGAAAGCGCGGGAGATTCGAGTCCCCGCGCCGCGCCCAAAAGGGCGCCTCGCAGTCCGGAGGTGCACCCCCTGGCGCTAGTGCAGTGCGAGCCGCTCCCGCAGCGTACTCACAAGTCGTCGCGTGCCATCCTCCAACGGCCCAGTACCGAAGACGTAGAAGTCCGGCCGTTGGAGCACCACAGCCGCCCCAGCCGCGGAGAACCAGCGCGCGTAGCTACCGTTTAAGTCGACGACGGGCCCCTCGTTTCCCACCCATGCGCTGACGCCACCGAGCGAGGCGAAGAATGCCGCGAGCTCTGGGTCGAGTCGCGTCACGGGGTCGCAACGCGGGCTCAAGAGCGTCCACCCGCGACCGACGACGTCGTCGAAGAGGCCAGTCCTTGCTCCATGGCGCACGCGATCTTGCACGAACAGGTGACCCGCAAGACGGTCCCCCTGCACGAAGAGGCCTGGCCCGAGCGCGGGAGGCGGAAGGGGGGGGGAGAGGCCCACCGACTTTGCCGCGGCAATCATGCGAGCGTCGCGCGCCGCCGCTTCGTCGGGATCCGGAACACAGATCACCTTGCCAAGCGCCATGGAGAACTCGATCACCGCGCGCACTTGGGGGATGCGCTCGCTCGGATACGTGTCGAGGATGGCCTCGCTCGCCTTGCCTGCGAGCACGAGATCCAGCTTCCACGCCAGATTGGCCGCGTCCCGAATCCCCGAGCACAGCCCCTGACCGGCAAAGGGGGGCATTTGGTGAGCGGCGTCGCCGGCCAGGACGAGCCGTCCGTTGCGCCAGGTGTCGACCCACCGGGCTTGAAACCTGTAAAGCGCGTGGCGTTCGAGCGTGGCGCTAGAAGGGGTGACGCCCCAGGGTTCAAGCAGCCGCCACGCGGTCTTCTCACTGTTCAGTTCCTCGATGCTCTCTCCGGGAAGCCGCATGAACTCCCAGCGCCGCCGGCCCGGCCCTCCGGAAACGAGCGTCGTCGGGCGGGCGGGATCGCAGAGCTGCCAGTTGAGGGGCTCCCAGACCCTCTTTTCGTGGGGTATGACGTCGACAATCAGCCAGTCGAAGAAGAACCCAAGATCGGTGACGCTGGCTCCAAGGTGGGATCGGACGAAGCTATTCGCACCATCACAGCCCGCGACGTAGCGCGCACGCACGAGGCGCTTTTGTCCGTGACCGTCGACCACTCCGAGCTCGACCTCTTCGGGCCCCGGCTGTATCGCCACCACTTCGCAGCCCCGCCCCACCGTCACGGAGGAGAAGGAGCGCGCCCTCGCGTCGAGCAGCGCCTCGAGCTCCGGCTGGGCGAACATGTTGGATTCGGGCCAGCCGGAGAGGCTTGTACCGGTATCCCGCCCGAACCGCAGCAGGGTCTCTCCCGCCGCGTTGCGCCATTCGTAAATCGGCGCGGGTTCCGTCCGCCCCACAAGATCTTCGGCGACTCCCGCGGCCTGGAGGATCCGCCCGATCTCATGGTCGAAATGGACCGCTCGTGGCATCGGGTACGGCGCGGCCTGTTTTTCGAAGACCCCGACCTTCACGCCCCGCTCGCCCAGCAGGATCGCCAGGGTCTGACCGACCGGCCCGTAGCCCACGATGGCGACGTCGTACCACTCGCCCACGCCTCGGCTTCCCCTCCTCTTGAAGGAAGTTACCGGCCCGCCGCTCGCCTCGGACATTGGACCTTCACTTTCGCACGGAGAGCGCCCGCTGCGAAGACTTGCGCGGCTCGGTGGGAAGCTGCGCCGGAATCTCCGTCGGCGTTGTCTCTTGGTCGCCATCCGACGGAGCGGCCCCCGCCCCTCGCGTCAGCGAGCCGGAGAGGAGCCTACGCAGGCGCCTCATCTTCTCGCACAAACGTGCCGAAAAGGGTTGACACTCAAGTGAGCCTGGGATAAACGGCCCACCAGCGACTGGACTCGGCCACGGTGAGCCGAGCCGGTTGCAACCACTGGAGGATCATCGGGCTCCATGCCGGAAGGCAGTAGTTCGAGTCAGCAACAAAAGGAAGCGCGCGACCGCGCCGACTGACCCGCGAAAGCCAGGACCCTCCTCGCTTCCGCTCAGACGGCCGGCCGCTAGCGGAAGTAGAAGCAACCCCAGAGATCTCCTCGTTCGACGTTTCTCCTTCCCTGCTTCCTGACAACTGAAGATGTGTTCGTACGGGTTCGGCATCGTCGATGCCGCTCCGAGTCTCGAAGCTCGGAGCGATTTCGCCGCGAACTTGCCGGCACCCGTTCGACCCCAATCCGCAGCCCGCTGCGGGAGGTGCAGGGCCATGCTGCGTGCGCGCATCCTTGGAAAAGTCGCAACCCGAGCGATGGGAGAAAGATCCGGCCGGCGCGAGCCCCGCCTCGCGTTCCACGACGTTTCCGCCCTTCTCGCCGCTTCGGACGGGGACGCGAACGGCGCGCTCGAGCAACTCGGGTCGAACGGGAATGGGCTGCTTCCCGAGCAGGTGACCGAGCGTCTTGGCGAATACGGCCCCAACGAGATCGCTCATGAGCGACCGCCCCGCTGGTACCGCCTGCTGCTCCGCAACCTCCGCAATCCCTTTGTCCTTGTGCTCGTCCTCCTCGGGGCGGTCTCCTTCTGGACCGGCGACACCCGAGGCACGGTCGTCGTCTCCGTGATGGTCGCGGTGAGTGTCCTCATGCGATTCGTCCAGGAGTTCCGATCCTCGCGCGAGGCCGAAACGCTTCGGGCGATGGTCCAAACGTCCGCCACGGTGATGAGGCAATACGGCGAAACCGGACCCGACGAGCGGCCCCTCTGGAGCTGCGAGAAGCGGGACGTTCCCTTCGAGGAGCTCGTTCCGGGCGACCTCGTTCACCTTTCGGCGGGGGACATGGTCCCCGCAGATCTCCGGATTCTCAGGTCAAAGGACCTCTTCGTGAGTCAGTCGGTGCTGACCGGAGAGGCCCTCCCGATCGAAAAGTACGACACGCTGGGCGAGCTCGTCGGAAAGGACTCCCGCTCCGCGGGCGCCGCGAGTCGCAACCCTCTTGAACGCGGAAACCTGTGTTTCATGGGAACGAACGTCATCAGCGGCTCGGCGCTCGGGCTTGTGGTCGCGACCGGGCGTCGCACGTACTTCGGATCTCTCGCGCGCAGTGTGATCGGCCACCGCAGCCTCACGAGCTTCGACCACGGCGTCAACAGCGTGACGCGGGTTCTGATTGCGTTCATGCTGGTCATGGTTCCGGTGGTCTTTTTGATCAACGGTCTCGCCAAGGGTGACTGGAAGGAAGCCTTCCTCTTCGGGATCGCGGTCGCGGTGGGTCTTACCCCTGAGATGCTTCCGATGGTGGTGACCGCCAACCTCGCGAGAGGCGCCGTCGGGATGGCTCGTCGCAAGGTGGTCGTGAAGCGGCTCAACGCCATCCAGAACTTTGGAGCGATGGACGTCCTGTGCACGGACAAGACCGGGACACTGACCGAAGACCGCATCGTGCTCGAAGAGCACCTGGACATTCACGGCCTGGAAGACGCCCGCGTTTTGGACTACGCCTACCTGAACAGTCGTTTCCAGACCGGGCTCAAGAACCTCCTCGACCGTGCGGTGCTCGAGCGCGTCGCTCCCGAGCGGCAGCAACTGCTTGGCGCGCGCTTCCAAAAGATCGACGAGATCCCCTTCGATTTCGCGCGCCGTAGGATGTCCGTCGTCGTCTGGACGGAACGCAGCCACGACCTTTTGATCTGCAAGGGCGCAACGGAGGAGATTCTCGAGGTCTGCGCCTACGCCGAAGAGCGCGGCGTCGTCGTCCCCCTGACCGACGACCTGCGGAGCGAGTGCGCGGAACTGGTTGCGAAGAAGAATGAGAGCGGTCTCCGCGTCGTCGCTGTGGCGTATAAGAAGATGCGCATCTCCGGCCACGCCTACACGGTCGCCGACGAGAGCGACTTGGTCCTCCTTGGTTTTATCGCCTTCTTGGACCCGCCGAAGGAGACCGCCGCGGCGGCGCTCGCGGCGCTCCGCAGTCACGGCGTTGCGGTGAAGATCCTGACGGGAGACAACGAGATTGTGACGCGCCGTGTGTGCCGAGAAGTCGGGCTCGACGTCGCACATCTGGCACTCGGGAACGAGATCGACGAGCTCTCGGAGAAGGACCTTGCGGAGCTTTGTGACCGGGTCTCGGTCTTCGCCAAGCTGGCTCCCCTGCAGAAGGCGCGGATCGTGCGCGCGCTGCGCAAGAGGGGGCACACCGTCGGATTCCTCGGCGATGGGATCAATGACGCCGCCGCCCTGCGAGATGCGGACGTGGGGATCTCTGTCGACACGGCGACCGACATCGCCCGGGAATCGGCGGATCTAATCCTCCTCGAAAAGAGCTTGCTCGTACTCGAAGAGGGGGTTCTGCGGGGAAGGCAAGTATACGGAAACATCATCAAGTACATCAAGATGACCGCGAGCTCGAACTTTGGAAACGTTTTCAGCGTACTCATCGCGAGCGCGTTTCTTCCGTTCCTGCCCATGCTGCCGATCCAGCTCCTGATTCAAAACCTGCTCTATGACCTCTCCCAGCTCTCCTTGCCCTGGGACCGCATGGACCGCGAGTTCCTGGAGCAGCCCCGAAAGTGGGAGCCGAG
>DATFYN010000390.1:0-3466 GCA_035315025.1 Myxococcota bacterium | reverse complement strand
CTCGCTCAACCTCTTCGAGAGGTACCCGTCGAAACACCTCCGGTTGTCACTTCCCACAATCATGACCCAGGCGGTTTCTCACGATCATGACCCAGGGTCCCGAGGCCCCGTTCGATTCGTAGCACGTTCCCTTGTTCGTGGTTCATCGACTCCCACGCACCCTCTTGCGCGGGTGTGTCGGTCTCAGCGTAGTGGCGCCGCGCGCGTCTCCGGGCCGTTGCCGCTTGCGATAGCTTTCGCCCTCGAGGACGACTTGGTACGCGTTGTGGGCGAGCCGGTCGAGGGCGCTCTGGGCCAGCACCGGATCGTCGAAGAGCGGGATCCACTCGTCGATGGCCCGGTTGCTGGTCACGATCGTGGACGCGCGGCGGTGGCGCTCGAGGACGACCTCGTAGAAGTCGCTCGACTGCCTCGCGTCGAGACGGCGCAGGCCGAAGTCATCGACGATGAGGACGTCCGGGGCCAGGAGCCGCCGCAGGGCCTTCTCGGTGGTGTGATCGGCGCGGGCTTGATGCAGCCCCTGCAGCATGTGGTCGGCGCGCAGGAAGAGCACGTCGTGACCGACCCGGCACGCCGCATGGCCGAGCGCCGAGGCGAGGTAGGTTTTCCCGACGCCCACGGGCCCCACGAAAATCACGTCCTCCTGGCGCTCGACGAAGCCCAGGGTGAACAGGTCGCGGACCCGGTCCCGGTCGAAGCTCACCGGGGCCTCCCAGTCGAAGCCCTCGAGGGTCTGCTCCTCGTCGAAGCCAGCGCGGGCGAGCCGGGCTGCGAGGTTCCGTTCGTCTCGACGCGTAATCTCATCGTGCAGCGCGAGCTCGAGGAACTCGAGCTCACCGAGCTTCGCCTTCCTCGCATACGTCACGCGCTCCGGCAGCGTCGGGAGCAGGCCCCCGAGCTTGAGCCGTTTCATCGCGGTCTTGAGGGACTGGCTGATCTCCATGGTCTTCTCTCCTTTGTGGGGCATGGGTGAAGCTCGCTGCGGGGCGCAAGAAGCGGGCCGTGGGCAACAGCACGATCTGTGCCCCGCGCTCGCGCGAGAGCGCGGTATCGGTTTCGCTGCCGAGGCCGGCCTCGAGCATGGCCTCGACTCTCTTCACGTTGATGAGGTCGAAGCTGAGTGCACGGCGGCAGGCGGCCTCGAGCCGGGCCTTGCCGTACTTGTTCCCAAGACGCAGCAGCTTCTGGGCCTGCCGTAGCTTCGACCATGGAAACGGCCCGGCGAGCAGCTGCGCGGCGAAGCGGCCGACGCCCTCGCCCACGCGCTCGGCCTCGCGGATCAGCGCCTCGGGATCGCGCATCGCGTAGGGGGCGAGCTCGGCGGGGTAGTCCTTGTAGTCCGTCGAGCGCTTGCCTTCTGCCACAGGCTCGTGCGTCTTCACGCATACGCCGTCGACGAAGATCCGCACGAGCTTCGCGTCGCCCCGCACCCAGACCGTTTTCCCGACATGACGCGTGGGCACCGAGTAGAGCGCCTTGCGGAACTGCACGTGGTGATCGCCGTGGACCTTGCACGAGGCCCACACCGGCGGATCGAAGCGAGGTCGTTCGAGCGGTGAGAGTTTCGGCTTCTCCTCGTTCTCGAAGACGACCCGCGGCCGCTGCCGCGTCGTCCCGTGCACGCGCTGGCCCGCCGTCTCGCGGCACCACCGAACCATCTCGCGCCGGACGTGGGCGAGATCGAGGAAGCTCTCCCCGCGGAAGAAGCTCTCGCGCACGTACTGGACATTGCGCTCGACGTGGGGCTTGCCCGTGGCATGGCGGGGCAGCGCAGCGTCGATCACGAAGCCCCGCCAGTGGGCGTACTCGGCAAAGGTCCGCGAGAAGATCGGGTCGTAGCGATCGGCCTTCGTGACCGCGGCCTTCAAGTTGTCGAGCACGACCCGCGCCGGGACGCCCCCAAAGGACTCCCACGCCTCCTCGATCCCCGCGATCAAATCCTCCACCTTCTGCGAGAAGCTCACGTGCACGTATTGGTGTCGGCTGTAGACGAGCGTCACCAGCAGCGCGTGGGCCACGCGCCGACGCTGCGTCTCGGGATCCCAGACGAGGCCGAGGCGGCCGAAGTCCACCTCGGCCAGCTCCCCCGGCGCGCACTCCGCACAACGCACGGTCAGCCGCCGCGCATCGCGGAAGCCGCACTGCGCAACGACGAAGCGGTGCAGCGAGCTGTACGGTACTGCTACGCCCTGGCGCGCGAGCAGCGTCCTCACCTTCGAGAGCCGAAGCCCCCGCGTGCCGTCTTCGGGCACGAGCCACGCGCGCAGCTGCTCGCGGTGTGCGGCCAGCACCGCTTCAGTGGCTCCGCCCTGCGCCGGCAGCGCGGGCCCGGGGCGAAGCCGCTGCGACACCCGCGCCGCCAGGGCCTCATCCGGCTCCCCGTCCCCCGGCGTCCAGCCGAGCTTCGCCGCCGTCTCCACGTATCGCTGGATCGTCTTGCGGGTCCGTCCCGTCGCCCGCTCGATCCCGGACTTCGTCTCCCCGCGGTGCACCCGCCGCAGGACGTCCAACACTTCCCACATGCCGAGCTCCCGGTACGCCATCGCCGGCCCCCCTTTCGAGGGCCGCACGATGGCCGGTCTCGGCCTCGGAACCATCCCATCCCCGCCACCGGGGGGTGGGTCATGATCGTGAGAAAACCCTCACGACCCCTGGGTCATGTTTGTGAGAAAACCGCCCAACACCTGGGTCATGTTCGTGGGAAATGACAGCGGTGGACGTCCTCTCGCGCGTCCTCGATCCCACCTCTCGCACCGCCTCACTGCGCGTCGTAGGGCGTGCCGATCCGCGAGCAAATGCGGTTCCTCGGTTCGTGCTCGCCCCGGTGCTCACAATCGTCACCCCATTAGGCAGGGATCGATCGCGGTCCCTCACACATCTCAACGTGCCGCCCGGTCCGCCCGAGGCTTCCCATGCCGTCGACAACTGGACTCCGCCGGACCTTCGCTCGGGAGGGATTTCGGGCGCCCGTCGTGCTCGGTGGGCAGCGCCTGCCGAGGTCACCCTGTGACTCACTTGCGCTGACGAGTACGCGTCTGAGCTCGCAGCAACTGGCCCACGTCCTGCACCCCTCCGGTCAGCCCTCGGTGGACCAGAGACCGCCATCGTGCCACGTTGCCCGACGTGAGCACCGCGTGAGCTCGCTGCATCGTCAAGCTCATCGGTCTCTCGTCCTCCTGGCCCAGCGCTCCTGCCAATCGCCTTCGGGCGAGCTCCGCCTGCCGGTCTTCGGACACAGGCACGCGCCCTCCTCTCGCCCTTGGCTCGATCCGGTCACGCGCCTTGCCTTGACCTCGGGCTCTGCAACCGCCCGTCGGCAGGGATCCCCTCGGCCGGCTCTCCCGCGCGGTGAGAGAGCCGGCCCGAGAGGATCCGCAAGGAGCAGGTCGCTGGGCCGGAAAGGAGGAACGAGAGATGACGATCGACGACGACTTCTTCGGCCCGCCGGTGGCCACTTACACGCGAG
>DATFYN010000389.1:0-4787 GCA_035315025.1 Myxococcota bacterium | reverse complement strand
GCCCAGCCAGCGCCCAGAATCACCACTGATCTACGCGCTCCCAAGCCCCCCATGTAGTGCCGACCTTTGAACACGAGACCCAGGAATATCAACAACTTAGAGCTTCCCAACCCCGCGAATCCGCGAAGTTAGGTTAGTCTCAGCGCGCCGCATCTCGAACATGGGCGTAGTGGCCGAGTGTAGTAGCAATGCTGGAGTGCCCCGCCATCCGCTGCCCAAATTGAGATAGGCTCGCGCCGCCTCCACTCCCCACTACTCTAAATTGCGATCACCGCTGCGCTTTCCAAAATGGAATCGGGACCTGCCAACGCTCTGGGTTGCCTAAACATGGATTGGCAAGAATCGGCGTGGAGTTCCGCTTTTCAACGAAACTGGGGTCCGAGTGGCCCTGGGTGTTTCCGGCGATGAGGAAGAAACGCTCTTCCGTCTAGCAGATCGTGGCGCTCGGCATGCCGACCCAGTAGCTCCAGCATTTTTCACTTGTGACTTCTTCCTTTTCTCCTGACTCAGAACCGGATCGGCAACTTCGCGTAGCCGCGAACCGTGCTCGTGTGAACGCGCTCCGCGCGATCCCAATCGACTTCCCATTCGAGGAAGCGCGCGAACACCTCTTCCAACGCCACCCGCCCCTCGAGGCGGGCCAGTGCGGCGCCCAGGCAGAAGTGGGCGCCGTAGCCGAACGACACGTGACGGATGTTCGATCGTTCGACGTCGAAGCGATCCGGATCGGGGTACTGGCGCTCGTCGCGCCCGGCGGAGCCGGTCAGTAGCAGGATCACCGAGCCCTTGGGAACCGTCGTTCCGTACCAGCTGACGTCCCGCATGACTGTACGCGCCTGCACCGGCGAAGGCGCCTCGTAGCGGAGTAGCTCCTCGATCGCGTTGGGAATCAGAACCGGTCGCGCGACGACCTTGGCACGCTGCTCGGGGTACTGGGCGAACGTGGCGCCCGCCCAGCCGAGGAGCCGCGCCACGGTCTCGTTTCCGGCCCCGGAGAGCAGCATCAAAAAGGACAGCAGCTCCTCGTCCGTGAGGCAGCGCCTCTCCTCGCCAGGAGTCTCGAGCTCGGCTTGGAGCAGATCCGTCATCATGTCGTCTCGCGGAGCCTTCCGCCGCTCGGCGACGTAGCCCGCGAAGTAGCCGAACATCGTCGCGCCGATCTCCATGAGATGCGCCTCGGGGTTGGTCTCCCCGGGCTCCCGATGGAGTAGCTGATCCATCCATTCCCGGATCTGCTCGCGGTCCTCGACGGGAACTCCGAGCATGCTGCTGATGACGATCATCGGGACCTTGGCCCCGAAGTCCGCCACGAAGTCGAAGCCGCCGGAGCCCACCTGCACGTCGAGGTAGCTGCGCACGATCTCGCGTACCTCCGGCTCGAGCTCTGAGATCCGTCGCGGAGAGAAGGCACGGCTCACCAATCCGCGCAGCCGATCGTGCTCGGGCGGATCCATGAAGATCATCGATTGGAGGTGGGCGCGCTGCGGCGAACGGATGATCTCGAGCACCGTTCCCCGCGCCGACGAGTAGGTCTCGTGGTCGATGCTGGCATCGAGCACGTCCTGGAAGCGCGAGAGGGCCCAGAAATCGTGGCGTTCGTTGCGGTAGAGTGGGGCCTCGTCCCGCATCCGGCGCCAGGTCGCGTGCGGAGCCGCATCGATCTCGTAATCATACGGGTCGTAGTACAACTCAGGCATCGGGAACTCTCGGGAGAGTACTTGAGACCAGTGTTCGCATGTCGATATGCCACGGTGGAGTGGCGATGGCAAGCCAAACCGAAAATCGGCCCCGTCCGCGCGGGCAGAAGGGCAGCAGCATGACCGACGTGATGAAGGGCATTCGCGTGCTGGAGGTGGCAGAGCACACCTTCGTTCCCGCGGCCTCGGCCGTGCTCGCGGACTGGGGAGCGGACGTCATCAAGATCGAGCACGCGGTCCGCGGCGACGCGATGCGGGGTCTCGGGCGCACGGGCGTGATGGATCTCTCCGGGGGCGTGCATGTGCTGAACGAGCACTCGAATCGCGGCAAGCGCTCGCTCGGGCTCGACCTCGGCAACTCCGACGGCCTCGCCGTGCTGTACGCGTTAGCCCGCCAGAGCGACGTTTTCCTCAGCAACAAGCTGCCGGGCACGCTGGCCCGGCTGAAGATCGACGTCGCGGACATCCGCGCGCAGAACCCGAAGATCATCTACGTGCGCGGGACCTCGTTCGGCGTGCGCGGCCCCGATCGGGACCGCGGTGGCTACGACATGACGAGCTTCTGGTGTCGGGCCGGCAGCGCCGCGAGCGTGTCGCCCGCGGAGCTTCCGGGCGTGCTGCCGCAGCCGGGGCCGGCCTGGGGCGACTCGATGGGCGGCATGACCATCGCGGGCGGCATCGCGGCTGCGCTCTTCAAGCGCGAGCGGACCGGCGAGCCGTCGGTGGTGGACGTGTCGCTCCTCTCCGCGGGCGCGTGGGCGATGTCCGCTGGCATCGCGCTCTCGCTCCAGAGGAAGCGGCCCTGGGGCACGCCGATGCCCGGCGGCACCGGCTCCTTCAATCCGCTGGTCGGCATCTACGCGACGTCGGACGGCCGCTACGTCTGCCTCGTCATGCTCCAGGCCGCGAAGTACTGGGCGGACTTCTGCGCACACGTCGACCGACCCGAGCTGGCGACGGATCCGCGCTTCGAGGGCGCCGACAAGCTTGCCGCCAATGCCAGCGAGGCCGTGGTCATCCTGCGCGAGGTGTTCGCGAAGCGGACGCTGGCGCAGTGGACCGAGCGTTTCCAGACGCTCAAGGGCCAGTGGGCGCCCGTTCAGAACACGCTCGAGGTGGCGGAGGATCCGCAGGTCCGCGCGAACGGCTACATGGTGAAGACGACCACGAAGGAAGGCACGCCGTTCGAGCTGGTCGCGACACCCGTGCAGTTCGACGAGGCGCCAACGCCCACCCGGCGTGCACCCGAGTTCAACGAGCACGGCGACGAGGTTCTCGCGGAGCTGGGGCTCGACATGGAGCGGATCCTCGAGCTCAAGGCCTCAGGAGCCGTCGCCTGACACTCCCCATGGCGTCCACCCTCGCTCTTGCCAGGAAAACGGCGGACATAGCCCATGGCCTGAAAGAGTTGCCACAGGCCGCGGCTGGCAACCGACGCACCTTTCGCGCACCCTCTCGAAATCACATACCGCTGTGTAGAACCGCGCTGATAAAGGTTCGCCGATGGTTAGATCGGTTAAAATCGCTTTAGACCGGCCGAGGCGCCCTCGCCGACTTTTGCAAATCATCCTGTTTGCGAAATAAAATCATGGTCGTGCAAGCACAGCAGGACGCAATAGCCAGACTTCACGGCGCAATATTCCAGGTTTTGTCTGGATTATATTCGGTCATGTGGCGCGCGATCTCCGCCGTATTTCGGCCGAGATTCTTCTCGAACACGATGCCGTCCTGGTTGACGACGAACGTCATTACGCCGGAATCGCCGTATTTCGCGGGGAAGGCGACCAGCGCGAACCCGCCGGTCAGATGCCCGTTGACGATATAATCCCGGACGCCGCCGGGCGCATTCTTTCCCTGGCGTGTCAGGATCTTATAGAAATACCCGTGAAACGGCGCCTGGCCCTCAGCGCTCGCCGTGCCGTAGCCTTGGGCCTGAGCGGCGGCGACGAGCGGGCCGAGCGGACTCTCTTCTTCGCCCTCCGAGGTCCGCCAATAGAGCCCGTCATGCTTTCCTTCGGAGCTCTCAACTTGCTGCGCGTATTCGTGTAGTCCATCGCCGAGACCATCCTTGGCGGCATAGTCTCGTTGCGCTTCGACATAAGCGCGGCAGACCTGGATCGCATTCAGTTCGTTCCGACCGATCCGGCGATCGATGATCTGCTCCGCCCCGGCTTTGACGTCAAAGCGCCAGCCCGCTCCTTCCCTAACGAGCGGCATTGGGTAAGGCCATTCATCCTTGCCAAGGAGGAGGACCACCCTGCGCGTGCCCTCGGTCTCAAGGCGATGCCCCTCGTCATAGGATGAGGCCAGTCTTTCTCTCGCCTGTCTTTCCGCGACCGGATCGCCGGAGCAGACTAGCTTCTCGCCTGCCGGCCCGAATATCGCGAGGAGCTCTTCCTTGCCGCCGCTTCGCCATGCGGCAGCCAAGGCATCGGCCGCCTGTTCGGGAGAGGAGAACGTCCTCTGGTTCGCGGCTGCGGTGCCCGTCGAAGACAAGGCGCTTGCCGCCGACACTGCGATCGACAGCATGAGGCCGGTCAATCGGGACCGCCATAAAGTCTTCGCATCGGTTCGCTTCTGGCTGACCATCGTCCGCTCGTGGCGCTTGTCTCGAGTGCCGATCCCGCTCATCGGTGCCCCCTGCTGCCAGCCGACGGCGCCGGTCGCGCCTTGATGCCTCTCGGTTGGGAGGTCGGCACAGACGTCCGGCTGGCATGTCCGCGTTCGGCCTGGGCCCGCACATCGGGGCCGCGACCGAAGGATTCGAACGTCGGCGGGAAGCGCGGGGTCGGCGGCGGCCTGAGCGCCTGCGCGTGCCCGACGCCCGGCGGCGCCTGCGCGTGCCCGACGCCCGGGGGCGCCTGCGCGTGCCCGACGCCCGGCGGCGCCTGCACGTGCCCGACGCCCGGCGGCGGCGCGATACCCGGCGTCGGATGGAATTGCGGAGCGGCTTGCGTCGGATATCCACGGAAGGTCCGACGCGCATCCGGGGCCCCAGTGCTCGCGGCAAATCGGTTCCGCACCCCCGGATCGCCGTATGGAACGCCGTGACGATGGTACGGGTCGTGCTCCCAGGCATTACCGATCGGC
>DATFYN010000388.1:0-6942 GCA_035315025.1 Myxococcota bacterium | reverse complement strand
GGTTACGGAGCAGTGCAATCATTACTGCCTGATGTGCTCGCAGCCGCCCAAGGAAGTAGACGACTCGTGGATCGTGCGCGAGCTTCTGGAAGTCATCCCCTTGATCAGTACTGAGACGCGATCAATCGGATTCACCGGAGGCGAGCCAACTCTGCTTGGGGACTCGTTTCTCCAGGTACTCCATCTCGCTGCCGCCTACCTGCCGCACACGTCAGTGCATATCCTCTCCAACGGCCGGCGCTTTGCAGACGCGGAGTTTACGCGCCGCTACGCGGACATTCGCCACGCCGACATGATGGTTGGCATCCCGATCTACTCAGATCTTTCGACCGTCCACGACTACGTGGTGCAAGCCGACGGCGCGTTCGATGAGACTATCCGGGGCATCCTAAACCTTCATCTAGAGAGACAGCCGATCGAAGTCCGCGTTGTCCTTCACAAGCAAACGGTTGATCGGCTCCCACGGCTTGCGGAGTTTCTCACGAGAAATCTGACGTTTATCGATCACGTCGCGCTCATGGGCCTTGAGATGACTGGGTTCACGCGCGCGAACCTTGACGACCTGTGGATCGATCCGGTCGACTATCAGCGTCAACTCTACGAGGCGACAACGATTCTCGCTGACGCGCGCATGAAGGTGTCGATATACAACCACCAACTCTGTGTGCTGGATCGGCGTTTGTGGCCGTTTGCAGCGAAGTCTATTAGCGACTGGAAAAACGAGTACATGCCGGAATGTGAGGGTTGCCGAGAAAAAGGAGCTTGCGGAGGGTTTTTCGCGTCTGCAAGGCTTCGCTACAGCGACCACATACAACCCTTTCTCTCTCAATGAATGCTGCAGCAGCACGTCTGCCGCTCTCTCCCTCGAAGACGCTCATTAAGTTCGTAGACGAAATCGCATTATCAGGTGATGGCCCAGTGCTTGATGCTCCCTGTGGTTATGGCCGTAATGCTGTGGCGCTGGCAGCGCGAGGCCGCACAGTCGTTGCGGTCGACAACGATCGAAGACGACTTGCGGTGTTGGAGCGAGTAAAGGGTGTGTATATCGCAGAGAGCGCGTCTCCCGGGGTCAGTATCGGACGAATTCTCACCGTTTGCGCCGACCTCGAAGCGAACCGGTGGCCTATTGCGCCATCGTCTGTCTCGGCAATAGTGTGTATTCACTTCTCAATGATCACATTGATGCCTCGCTTCGTCTCTTCACTGCGAGCGGGTGGATGCATCTACATCGAAACAGTTGGCGGACAGGGGCAAAACTACCGTGAATTGCCAAGGGCTGGACAGCTTCGAGACCTCCTCTGTAGACACGCTGATTTCAGATATTACAGAGAACAGAAGGTCGGTCCGCCTGAGTGGAATACTGTCTCCGTCAAGCTCTTTGCGCGAAAGTGGTAAGAACCTATCTAACCCGGATTATTGTGCAGCCTCACTAGCTGCCGTGACTGGTCGGGTGAAAGTCCCGACGATGGGAGGTTTCCCGTTCGACCATCTAGCCTGACCCCCAACGGCGCCCGGTGACGGGCGTCGTCGAAAGCGGGGGTGACAAGGTACCTCGGAAGGCGAGGTGAGGGCCTGTGGCCTCAGCTCGTCGTAGCCAGTCCGGAGGGCTTGGCAAACACGCGGGCCGTAGCATGAAGCGAACGATGCAGCGCCGAAAGGGGTTACCCCGTCGGATATTGCTGGCAGAGACGGGTTTCGTGGGTGGCGACTCGGTAATAATTCGAGGAAGCCTGGCATCGCCGCACCAAGGCACAACGGGAGGGTGCGGTGAGCCCACCGGCGTAGGGTCGATGGCACGCGTGGAAGGCACGGCAGTGAAAGTAGGGAAGGTCTCGCGGGTCGCCGAGGCGCTCCCGCACAGCGAAGGCGTTGCGTATAAGCGGCAGGGCCGTGAAGTCGCAACGTGCCCGCGAGACTGGCGGATGGGGTCGTAGTAAGCAATGAGGGACCGAGACAGCAGAACTCGGACCGGAGCCAAGGACCCCTGGGGTAGAGAGGCGGGGCCTCTCGAACAGCGGCACGTGGAGGCACGGTCGGACCGAGACTCAGAGCTCGGTCATAGGTCCGTAGCGGAAGCGTGCGAAGGGTGGCGCAAACTGGACGGCGAGACGGGTATGCCGGGAGCAGGCTTCACCGCGACGCCGTCCGGGAAGGTGCCACCTGAAAGGCTGGCCTTGAAGCCGTACCGGGGAAAGGAGCGGCCGACAAGACTGCAATCCAACTGGTGAGAGTCCAGTCATGTCAATTGCCCTAAATCAGACATGTAGCGATACCACAGCCGGAGGGAGGTAACTGTCACCGGCAATGCGTGGTGTACACGGCCCAGCTGCCCATCACCGCAGGGTGGTGCGGTAGGTGCAATCCGGGGGCCTAGCGAGCGTAGGAGCCTGAAGATAGCGAATGACTGCAGCCCCGAGAGTACGGCCCCTGTGGAAATTGCATCGCAGGGATAGTTCCGCTTCGCCGAGCATGTTTTCCCTGATGCGAGGCCGATGCTGATGGGGAAGAAAAGGGCAAGTGCACCCATCAGGAGTGGCGGGGTATGGGTCCAAGCGCCTACGCAAGGAGTGCAGGGATAATGTCGGGAAGGGCCACCTGCCAGCAGGGACTGGCGACAACCTGCAAAGACCGTCTGCACGAGGGACAACCACAGGCAGGCGGAGGTGGGTGGTCTGGCGCATGAGCCCGTAGGAGCGAGGAAGGAGGAGTAACGTCCTCTGAGGTGTCTGTTCAAGACACCCTGGGAGTTAACCAGGCAAAGGGGCTCTGGACACTCGGCGGCAGTATCCAGTGTGCACGCACTCAGACACAGAGCTGGGATCAGGTGTGTACACCATACTGCGAAGGTCTCCGCAAACCAGCTCCGCGAGAGGGGTATGCGAGCCGGCGCTTAAGCCTCAGGCGAGCTGGAAAGGTTGGGACCCGACAAATGGACGGCAGAGCCGAGGTCAGAACCGGACTTGGGAAATCCGACCGTCCGGGATCGCAGGGAGGCTTCGGGAAACGTGGCCTATGATGGAACTAGGATCCCACGCCGCAACCGAAAGGGCGGTAGTGGTCACTCTCCGTCTAAGGGTATGGCGCGCCCGAAATCTATCCCGACACTCGCCGTACGGAATTTTAGGGAGGGCGATGGAAACGTCGGCATCATTCGAAGCCCGGTCCGCGCCATCGCTCTACCCGACAGAACCCCGAGAGCAAGCGCTCCAAGATGCGGCTTCGCCCCCGGCGGGTTCAGCGCGAAAGCCGGGCCCCGAGCGCGCGCCGCCTGCGCGCGATTTCCGCTCGATTGCGCAGAAGGCGGGGACTCCGACGTCTTTCGCCCGCTCGCGTGCCCTTCCTCGGCTTCTCGCCCTCCGTGCTGCAGCAGAGCATCGTCAAGGTCCGGTACGTGCAAAACCGCGGCTGGTCGGGATGGCGCGTCCACGGTCGGTACCTGGCGCGCGAAGGAGCCCAGCAGGAGGGAAAGCCGGGCCTCGGCTTCGATGCCCATGACCAGGAGATCCACATCCCGGATCGCCTCGGCGGGTGGCAACGGGCCGGAGATCCGCGCCTCTGGAAGCTCATCGTCTCGCCCGAAGCCGGCGAGAGACTCGACCTCCGGCAGCACGCGCGCGACCTCGTGGCGACGATGGAAGGCGACTTGGGCCTGCGCCTTCAGTGGGTGGCAATCGAGCACTTCGATACCGCTCATCCCCATGTCCACGTGGTGATCCGCGGCAAAAGCCAGGAGGGAATCCTCTTCCGAATGCCGCGGGAATACGTGGGGCATGGCATCCGCCATCGGAGCCAGGAGCTCGCCACCCAAGCACTCGGTCTCCGGCGCGAGCGCGACCGCGTTGGCGCCCGGGAACGCGCCGTCGAGGCACGCCACTTCGGTGTTCTGGATCAGATGCTCGAGCACAGGGCGGATCCGGAAAGGCGGATCGAGTTCGAGCATTCAGTCCCCAGCTCAGAGGCCTCCCGCACGCTGCGCCTCCAGCTCCTGCGGCGGCTCGGCTTCTTGTCCGGCCTCGGCCTCGCACGGCGCGTGGGCAGACACACCTTCGAGCTCTCAGAGCACCACCGCGCGGCCCTCGAGCAGATGCAGCTCGCCCGCGACCTCCAGCAGAGCATGACCCGCTACGGCGAACCCCTCGTGGACCCCGATGCACCGCAGCTTTTCACCGAGCTCGTCCCGGGCGTCGAGGTCCGCGGGAGCGTGGTCGGCGGAGTCGAGGACGAGGCCGGTGGGAGAGAGTTCCTCATCGTCGAGAGCACAGATGGCATCGTCCACTTCGTGCTGCAGACGCCGGAGATCGAGGAGTGAAGTTGCCTGGGTTCCGTGGACACCCTCACACTACGGATCGAAGGAGGGTCCACGATGTCGAGAAACCATCCCCCGTATTCTTCGGAACTGCGGCGGAGACTGGTCGAGCTCGTCCGAGCGGGGCGGAAACCGGCCGAGCTGGCCGCGGAGTTCGAACCGAGCGAATACAGCATCCGTGCTTGGGTGAAGCAGGCCGACCGCGACAGCGGCAAGCGTGAGGATGGCCTGACGACGGCGGAGAAGGAGGAGCTTCAGCGGCTGCGCCGTGAGAACCGCACGCTGCGTGAGGAGCGGGCGATCCTTTCAAAAGCCGCGGCCTGGTTCGCGCGGGAGACCGGGAAGATTCCGGGCGGATCTTCGAATTCGTGAGCGCTCACCGGGCCGAGCACCGAGTGGCCACGATGTGCCGCGTGCTGGAAGTCTCCGCCGCCGGGTACTACGCGTGGCTCAAGCGACCTGGGTCGAGGCGTGCACAGGACGATGCCCTCCTGTTGCGTCACATCCGAACCATTCACTTGGTGTCGCGCGAGTCGTACGGCGTGCCCCGGGTGTACCGAGAGCTGCGGGCCCAGGGCATCGTGGTCGGCCGAGATCGGGTGGCGCGGCTGATGCGGGCCGCGGGTCTTCGGGGCATCACGCGGCGCCGCTTCGTGACGACGACGCGACGAGACGAGAGGTCCCGGCCGGCGCCCGACCTTGTGGAGCGGCAGTTTCGGGCGGAGCGCGCGAACGAGCTGTGGGTGGCGGATCTCACGTACATCCCCACCTGGGCGGGCTTTGTCTACCTGGCCGTGGTGCTCGACGTGTGGAGCCGCAGGATCGTGGGCTGGGCGATGGCGACCCACCTTCGGACGGAGCTCGTGCTCGAGGCGCTCGAGATGGCGATCGTGCAGCGGCGGCCCAAGGGGGTGATCCATCACAGCGACCAGGGCTGCCAGTACACGTCGATCGCGTTCGGAGCGCGCTGTGAGCAGGGGGGAGTACGGCCGTCGATGGGAAGTGTCGGCGACGCCTACGACAACGCCATGGCCGAGAGCTTCTTTGCGACGCTCGAGTGCGAGCTGCTCGATCGGCAGCGCTTTAAGACGCAGGCCGAGGCGCAGAGGGCAGTCTTCGCGTGGATCGAGAGCTGGTACAATCCGGCCCGTCGGCACTCCTCGCTTGGCTATCTCTCGCCCGTGGAATTCGAAAAGACCCATGCAAAAGGGGGTACCCAATGCTTGGGCTAACGAGAGATCTTCGATCCTGGGGCAATCTCGCGAGCCGCAATTCGCGCGGCGCCGGCCGGAAGAGCGGGGGCTTCGCCCCCGGCCCCCGGGACGATGGAAGGAGAATCTGGAAGACTCAGACTGAAGAAGCGATGCCACAAGCTAACGCAGCCCTCGGGAGGTTCTCGAAAGCGCGCAACCGTCTACGAAACCCAGGTAGGTCCACCTCCCTCGAACGTGTCATCGCTCAGCGGCTAACATCTGCTTTGATTACCCGATGACGCGAGCACCACCACGAACTCCGCGCGCACGTGCCCAGGAAGAAGCGCCGCGTTCGCATGGGCAGATCCTGCCTCCGGTGGGACGGACCTGTCTGAGGCAAGTAAGACTCGCCGATCGCACTGAGCAGTTGGACCCTCGCCAGTGATGGCTAATGGAATGTAGCGCTAAGCAGAGGCGCGCTCTCCGAGCGAGGCGCTTCGCGCATGGCGGCGTCGGACGGCGAGGCCTACGATGCCCGCCGAGAGGAGTGGCTACGCAGTCACGCCTGCTCTGCGGCGACTCACCGCGAGGCCCAGCACTCCGACCATTACGAGGAGACCCGTAGTGGGCTCGGGGACCGGGACAAACATATTGTTTACGATGCTCCCATCGGTCGAGTTTACCGTCACTCCGGCCGGGACGTTAAGTACCGGTCCCGTTGTCGTGAACGAGAACGACGGGTCGCTGCTTGAGGTGCACTGGTCCCCCAGGTCGATTGTCGTGCAATGTGCCGATGTGTCCATACCCAGACTTATGTCGAGGTCCTGCGTGCCTATGGGAATACTCCACGACGGGCTTGTGATGTAGAAGGTCCCTCCCGTGCCGGTGGGCAACCCCGCGAGTATACCCGTCGTATATGTTGGCGTGGTTCCGACATGCCCCTCGGCATGGCCAGCCAAACCATAGGTGGGCCCATCGACCGCTATCAGATTCGCGCCTAGGTCCAGCGTTTGGGTCGGGCCTATATAGCTACCCTGCGGGCCTATATTACCGCTTGCCGTCGCGGTACCATTGAAGATCGCACCACTGAGCATCAAGTTTAATGATGTGGTGAAAACTTCTCTAGTGGGCTGGAGAAAGTGAATGTCAATACTACCAAACCCAACGTTTGAGACCGCCGTGGCTGCCCCAGAGAAAGGTAGAATAAGGGTTGGGGTGACATTACCAGTGGCGGCGGCATACGATTGCGAACCAAGCGTGAGTGCTGCAGTAGCCGACGCCGAACTCGTATTGTTTAGACTGTAACCCGGAAGACCACTACAGCTCTGCGTTGCGACATAATACGGTGTTGTTTCACCATACTGGGTTGCGGGGGTGCAAACGTCTGGTGTAACTCCAGCTCCAAAAGTAGAAGAAATTTCTGCTGTATATAGAATGGCACTG
>DATFYN010000387.1:0-6520 GCA_035315025.1 Myxococcota bacterium | reverse complement strand
CAGTATCCCAAGGGTCTAAAACCAACCGACGAACAAATGAAGGCCATCCACTTGAAGCCTGACAAATTTCACGGCGATTGGAACTACACCATTGCTCCCCGCGGCAACGCGAAATAGTCAACTTATTTCATTACAGACGCTAAGCATTGCGCGCGACGGCTGCAGCTCGAGCGGACGCGGCCGCGAGCCCTGGCTCTATCCCCCGCTCGCCTTCCTGTTCCACACTGGTGCCCGACGCGGGGAGGCAATTGGCCTTCGGTGGGAGGACGTAAACTTCGATCGCAGCGAAATCGTGATCCGACGGGCTGTCGTACGTGGCCATGAGAAGAAGCCGAAGGGCCGCCGATCGCGGTCTCGAGTCGTCCCGATGAGCCCGCTCCTGGAGGGGATCCTGCGCAGCCTCGCCGAGGGCAGACGGAGGCGGGAGGGGTCGTGGAGCGACCCGGGCTTCGTGTTTCTCTCGCCGAGCGGTCGGCGCATCGAGGAGCGCAACTTCAATCGCGCTTGGTACCGCGTGCGGCGCGTTGGCGCCGAGCTTGGCGTGCGACCCCTTCGGCTACACGACGCCCGGCACACCTTCGCCAGCTTGGCACTATCGGCCGGGAAGCCGCTGCCCTGGGTCTCAAAGACCATCGGCCATCGGCGTGTGTCAACGACGGCTGACATCTATTCGCATGTGTTACCGACCGACGCGGTCGACCTGGGATTCCTGCCAGGCATACCGACCGCAGGAGACCGGCGCGGCTCGTTCTCCAGAAACAAGCCCTCGCGGCTTGCCACCGCTGGCGCGACACCACGCGACCGAAATGCGTCTGATGCGCTTGCACGCGAGGGACTTACAGACAAGAAATGAGCCCGGCTAGATTTGGACGCTCCATGCGGTCCCGCGGGGCTGCGTCGGATCAAGACTCCTCTACCTCGGACCACATACCAATGGCCGTACCTCGCCCGTACCCAACCGTACCTTTTCTAAGCATCCACGCCAGAAAACAAAACGGCCGACGCGCTAACTAACTTCCCGTCGGCCTTGGAGTTTCTTGGAGCGGGAAACGGGAGTCGAACCCGCGACCCTCAGCTTGGGAATCTCACTCCCGTCACTTCTCTGCTTTACTACAGCATACTGCGTAGTACGCTAAGTCGGCCGATTTCAGCGCCTATTTGCCAGTTTTCTTGACGCCTCACTTTGCCGTGTTACTCTGCCATTCGCTCCCTCCTGCTTACCCCGTTCTTACCCAGCGACACTCAGTTTCGGCGATACAGCGCGGTAGGAGGTTCAGTGGCTAACATCACCAAGCGCTTCGTCGATGGTCTGAAGGCCTCTTCGGGCGCAGATCTTGTTATCTTCGACAACGAGCTGCGCGGCTTCGGCGTGCGCCTCAAGCCGAGTGGCGCGGTCTCGTTCATCGTTCAGTACCGCAACGCGCACGGCCGATCGCGCCGACTGACCCTCGGAAGATTCCCCGCCACGACTGTCGAGGCTGCCCGCAGCCGCGCACTCGCGACGCTGGCCGCAGCGACGCGGGGGGGGATCCGGCAGAGGCCCGCGCAGCGCGTTTGTCCGCGCCGACCGTGGCAGATCTCGCCACGGAGTACCTCGAGCGGCACGCGCGGCCGAAGAAGAAGCCAAGCTCCGCCGCGCTCGACGAGCACAATCTTTGCCGCCATGTGCTCCCCTCCCCGCTCGCCCGGATCCGCGTAGAGGCGGTAACGGAGCGGGACGTGGCGAGACTTCATCATGCGATGTCGGCAACGCCGGTAGCGGCGAATCGGACGGCGGCGCTCCTCTCCAAGATGTTCTCGCTCGCGGAGGCCTGGAAATATCGGCCCAAAGGGTCGAACCCGGTGCGGGGCCTTGAACGATACCGGGAACGCGGTCGTGAGCGCTTCCTTTCAAGCGAGGAGCTGGGGCGGCTGGGCGATGCTCTCGCGGCAGCCGAGGCCGAGGGTATCGAGCTAAAGGGGGCTCTCGCTGCAATCAGGCTTTTAATCCTCACGGGTGCCCGGCGCTCGGAGATCCTCAGCCTCCAGTGGCCACACGTGGACCTCGAGCGGCGGTGTCTCCGCCTGCCCGACAGCAAAAGCGGGGCGAAATCGGTGGTCTTGAATGCGCCGGCGCTCGAGGCGCTCGCCGGTCTCGCACGCGATCGCAGCGACTCACCTTGGGTAATCCAAGGGGCAAAGCCGGGACGGCCGCTCGTGAACATCACCAAGCCGTGGTTTCGTCTCCGGACGCGTGCGGGTCTCGACGGCGTGCGGCTTCACGACCTCCGCCATAATTATGCGAGCATCGGCGCCGCTGCGGGCATGGGCCTCTATATCGTCGGCAAGCTCCTCGGCCATACCCGCGCGACGACGACGGAGCGCTACTCACACCTCGCGATGGACCCGCTTCGCGAGGCGAGCGAGCGCATCGGCGCTCGGATCGCTGCTGCCCTCGCCGGGAAGCCGGACGCCGACGTCGTGCCCATTCGGGTGGGAGCGTGAAGTACCTTCCGGCTACATGCATTGAGCAGCTTCAGCAAAGCCTTTTGAGCTGCACATTGCGCGCTTGACCTACGCCGCAAGCGAGACACCCGCCTCGATCGGCCGTCGTATAGGATGTAGCGGTCCTCCGCTACCTGTCGCGGAACCGGCCCGAGAGGCAGCTTGGGCCGGTTCACCGTGAACGATGGGATTTTGGGAACGGACAGGTGTCCCTTGTGCGTCGAGCTCAGTTCGAAGCTGAGGTGATCCCGCTTTGCCACGAGATCTTCGTCCGCTCGAGCAAGAGCCGCGGTTGGAGCCGGACAGAGCCGCCGACGTCCACAACTCAGGCCGCGCCCACCGCACGGAGCGGAAGCGCGAACACCTCTTCCCGCTCCTCTCGGCCGCGGATTGCGACCTTTTCGTGTCGCACGAAGTCGGCGCAGACGTAGCCGGCGCGCGCGTGCGTCGTCGCGTCCATTGCAATCGACGCACGAAGCTCGCGCGTGAGACTTTGGAGACGTGCCGCGAGGTTGGTGGTGCTGCCGATCGCACTCCAGATCAGGCGGTCCGACGCCCGGAGGTTCCCCACGAAGGCCGGGCCCGTGGCGATCCCGACGCCCACGGCGAGCGACGCCGGCATCGAGTCCACGATCTTGCGCGCCGCCTCGACGGCAGCGCGCTCCTTACTCGCGAGTGGATCCGGTGCACCGAAGACCGCCATCATGCCGTCCCCGTTGAACTCGACGAGGACGCCCCCCTGGCTCTGCACCAGCGCCGAGACCCTTTCTGTCTGCTCGTTTACCGTCGCGAAGACATCCTCTGCAGGACGCACCGCCGCGAAGTGCGTGTAGTCACGGATGTCCACGAAGAGGATCGAGACCTCGCGCTCCCGAGGCTCGAGCTCCTGGCGCTGGCTGATCTGCTGCGCAATCGCTCCCGGCACGTAGCGTCGGAGCGCCGCCTGCATCTCGCCCGCTTCTCGGGCGATGGCGGTTTGGTCGAGCCGTGCCAGGACTTCGGAGCACGCGTGTGCGACGGCGGCGAGCAGCGCCAGATCGGTCTGGGTGTAGATGTCCCCCGAGCGCTTGGGCCCGAGACAGGTGAAGGCGACGAGGGTCGTGTTCCGCAGCGTAGGGGTCACCACCTCGACGCCGAGCGTCTGGAGCGCGGCGCGCTCAAAGGGATCGATCTTTGTCGCGCCTGCGAAGAGCGGTCGGGCCTGGCTCTCGAGAGTACGTACTAACAAACTCCCGGCCTCGAAGGCCGGGGGCGCCGCACGTCCGCGCGCGAAGACGGGCGTGAAGGCATCGCCCGCCCGCGCGTAGATCACGATCGACTCGGGGTGCAGGAGCGCGTCAAGGCGCGCTCCGCTGAGCTTCGTCAGCTCCTCTGCCTGCGTGCAGCCGGACAGCTCGCCGAGGAGCCGCTCGAAGGACTGCGTGAGCGCGTAGCGCTCGGCAAAGAGGCGCCGGTCGATCCAGGGGCGCAGGGCCCGGTGCACCGGCACGAGCACGCCCGCGAGCGCAAGCGAGAGCATCCACTGCCCCGTCTCAGGAGCCACGCCCACGGCTTCACTCGCCGCACGCGATATTTTCGGAACGAAAACGAGCGCGCTGCCGAGCAGTGCGACTCCGACGAGCGAGTAGGACGCCGTCATGCTGATCAGCCGGTCGATGTCGAGGAACCGGTATCCGACGACGGCGATCACGAAGCCGAGGGGAATTGCAAAGGAAGCGAGATTCAGCGCGGCGGCCAGCGGGCGACTCGTCACGTAGATCCCCGCGAGCTCTGCTAGCACTACCAGGACCTGCGGAAGTAGCGCGATGTAGAAGCCGTAGAGCACCCACTTGAGCTGGCGTCGCTCGAGAGGTTCCGCGCGCCGGTAGCCCCGCGTGAGGCCGATCAGAAGGAGTGCGGAGAACGCGAGAGTGCTGACCCATGTGATATAGACCGGCCACAATCCCGTCGGAAACGTGCACCAGAACCAGAGGACCACGTTGATCCCGAACGCAAGGCCGATCGCCAAGAAGACGATCCAGCCCCACTTGGGCGCGGGCCCTGCGCTCTCGGTGAACTCGAACGCAGTCCAGAGTGTGACCACGATCGCGGACAACACTGCCAGGGACCCGACGCCAAGCATCCAGTACGGGCCCAGCGGGGCGCTCGAGCCTGCGGGGTGGAAGCCGGCGACAAGCGCGAGGCCACAAAGCATCGAAGCCACAAAGAACCGGCGGGAGAGATGCCAGTAGGGCGCGCGCAGGAGCAGGAACGTCGCCGCGGCCACGATACCCGCGGCTCCCACTAGAATCGCCCACCAATAGGGTTCGGGGACCCAGTCGGGCTCGGTCTCGAAGCGGTGACCGTCTCGCTCGACCTCGACGTGCAGCGGTGCAGCTTGCCGCTGCAGCGGGGTCATCACAGCGAAAACTCCCGCGACCGAGAGCCCGCGGAGCTCCCTATTCCCGATTCGGATCAAACGGTCTCCTCCTCGGACGGGGGAGTCGGCTTGCTGGACCCTCCCGACGGACGGGTAGCTGGAAGCGCTCTGCGCCCCGATGGGTAGGAAAGGGGTGACCCGGGCACCATGCGTGATCTGCAACTGGACGGTGACGCAGAAAAGAAGCAGCCACGGGGGCAAGAAAAGGGCGATGAGCACCCAATCGACGACTCGCGAACGCCGCATGGCAAGTCTCCCCAGCCCTGAAACGCACTATACGCTTGAATCGGCGTTCCGTGGGATCGTTGGCCGGGCCGCGGTGCTTCCGATTCTGGGTCCCGAACTACGACGGCAAAGACGTCCACCCTCCGCATCCGGTGTTCCGTCGTGGCTCTCTGTGACTCTTGGGTGGGCCGCCCTCTTTGTAGGCGCGCCCCTGCTCGCGGCGTCGTTTTGGGCATGAGCCACCCGCGGGTGACGCGCTAGGCCCTAAAGGGACAATAAATCGACGCGATCTAGTGTGCTCTAGGGGGAGACGGCCACGTCAGGCGGCCCGTTGAAGACGCCGAGCGGCGTCCTCGATGCGCCTTTGAGTCAGCGACGAAACCGCGAACCGCAGCTCGGCCCGGCCGGCCGGGCGGACGATGCGCGCGGGCTGATCGAACAGCGTGAAGCGCAGGGTCTGCAGGGAGCGGAAGACGAAGAGGAAGGTCCGCTTGCGATTGCGCGGCCGAGCAGGCGCTCCCAGGAACAGCTGGAAGGTCCGCTTCCAGGACTGGATGCGACGTGGGGCGCCGACCGCGAGTTGGAAGCTGCGGACCAAGTTGTGGGTCAGCGCGCTGATCTGAAGCCACACGCTGTTGGCGAGCTGATTCTGGGTGGGGATTGCATCGAAGGCCACCTGCTGCTTGAGCTCGGCAATGGTCTTCTCGTGGGCACCTCGGCCGGCCAGGAAATGCCAGAGGGCCGCGACCCCGATCGTCTTGTTCGTGATCACGGCTGAATACTCATAGTGGCCGTCGTCCGGCGAGAACAGGTCCAGCTGGAAGTTCTTTCGGCTCTTGTGGGAGACATGCTTGCGGTAGACGCCCACGCGCTTGCGCAGGCCCCACTTTGGAATCAAGAGTTCCATCGAGAAGCCGCTCACCGTGGCCGTGACCCGCGTCCAGCGGCGGCGGCTCGCAATGACGCTGCGGATCCCGAGCCACTTCCAGAGCGGGAGTCGGATCGCGTACTCCACGCCCTCTCCGTCGAGGAACGCCAGGATTTGGCGCTGGCAGAAGGCGCCATCGAGGCGCACCTCGAGCGCGTGGCGGCGGCCAAAGCGAGCGCGCAGGTCGCGGAAAAGCGTGCGGAGGAAGCCTTCTGCCCCGTGGGAGTCGTGTACGTTGCCCGGCCGATTCCACACCCGCAGAATCTGACCGGTCTGCGCCAGGTGGGCCGTGAGGGGGTAGTACGATTCCGGTTGTAGCCCCGCTCGGCGCCTTCGACCCGAACGCCCGTCCGCAGCACGCTGCCATCGGCATCGATCGTGAGCCGCGAGAAACCGCAGCGCTCGATGGCGTCGTGGACGATCTCCTGAACCAAGCTCGCCAAGCGCTCAAGCACGGAGAACGG
>DATFYN010000386.1:0-11007 GCA_035315025.1 Myxococcota bacterium | reverse complement strand
TTCTCGTCGCCCCAACACACGATGGCGTCTACCAGCCGGTTGCTGCCTCCATTTTGGAAGTCGTCCTCGCCGTATCCGAGCCAGCGCAAATTATTCTGATAGTTGGGAAGGCCGAGATAGATCTTCATCTGGCTACGGGCGATGGCGCGCGCTTTGCCGGCGTCGGTCTCGCGCAAGACCATCTGCTCCGGTGCGAGCCAAGGCCCCTTACCGAGAATCTCCCGCGCCCGCGCGGTGTGCTCGGGCGGGACGAAGTAGGGGTGGGCGCCCTGCGCAAGTTCCTTTGCGAGCCCCAGCATCTGGGTGCGCAGCGCCGCCAGCACAACCGGCGGCTCCGACGGCGGCGCCGGCGCCATGTACGGCTTTCCCTTCATGGCTTCGAGATAGGCGCGCATCGTGGAGATGGGCTTGCCGTAGGCGTGTTTGCGGACGCCGGTGACGAGATGCGCGTGGGACACGCCGATCCCGAGCACAAAGCGCCCGGCCGTGAGCTCGCCGAGCGTGAGGCGCAGCGCATTCGTGGTCATGGGATCGCGGGCGTAGATGTTCGCGATGCCCGTCGCGAAGACGAGGCGCGAGGTCCTTGCGCCAAGAAAGCCGATGAGAGCGAAGGGATCGCGACCCACCGCTTCCGGCAGCCATAGCACCGAGTAACCCAAAGACTCGATCTTGCGCGCGAGCTCGACGGCCTCGCGCGCCCCGAGCATGTCGAGCCAGGTCCACACGCCAAGCTTGCCAAGCTGCGACAGCTCCACCGCGTTCCTCCTCACAAGCGCTGCATGCCTTGAGCTGTGCGCAGCGTAACCTATCGTCGCGCGCGTGGGGTGGTCGAGGGTTGTGGGCGCATCTCGAAGTCGATGGCTGCGCCCTCTTGTGCTGCTGGCTGCGGCAGGGCTGATCGGCGCCCCGGCGGGCTGGATCGCGACGGACCAGCTCGAGCGAAACAACGACTTTTGCAACGCGTGCCATCTCGCGCCACACCGTCCCCTCCACAACGAGATCCGCGAGGTCTTCGATGGACGTCCCCCCGCGTCGCTCGCCGCTGCCCATGCTGCGGCCGGCATTCGTGGGCGTGATGACCCGAGGTTTCTCTGCATCGATTGCCATGGGGGCAGTGGGCTGCTCGGGCGCGCGCGTGTGAAGGCACTCGCCGGCAAGGACGCACTCTTCTATGTCCTGGGTCGCTTCGACGAGCCGAAGGCGATGCACTTCCCACTCTGGGATTCGGACTGTGCGAAGTGTCACGCCCGTTTCGATGCATCCGAGCGCCGCGACAGCAACGACGCGGGCGCGCCGCCCTTTCATTCGCTCCCGGTTCACAATAGCAACCTCGGCGTGACCTGCGTGGAATGCCATCGCGCGCACGAAGTCGGCGCAACCGCAGACGCCTACTTCCTCAATGCGGACCACCTGCGCGCCCAGTGCGCGCGCTGCCACTCCGAGTTCGCGGGCCCCTGAACTCGAGCGCGTTAGCCGCCCCGCGTGTGCATTTCGAGATGGGGATCTGTTCTGAGCTCGGTGGGGGCGACGAGAAGTCGCGCGCGCTCGGGCGCGGCAAGGCGCAGCCGCTCTTCGGCGCCGCGGTCGGCGCGGCCCCGCCACGTCTGCGCGATCAGGGCCGAGAGCTCCTCGGTTGCGGTGCCTGCGCGCAGCGGCCCACGCAGGTCGGTCCCGCTTCGGGCATAGAGGCAGCTGTACCACATCCCATCGGCCGTCAGGCGGCTGCGGTCGCACGAGGAGCAGAACGGCGCGGTCGTGGACGAGATGATTCCGAAGGTCGTCCCGTCCTTGAGAGCAAAGCGCTCGGCGGGCGCGGAGCTCTTCTCCAGCACGGGCTCGATGCGTCCGTAGCGCTCTTCGAGCCGGTCCAAGATTTCACTCCGCGAGACTACACGCGCCATCGACCAGCGCGTTGCACCGCCGACGTCCATGTACTCGATGAAGCGGACCTCGGCGCCCACTTCTTTTCCGTACTCGAGGAGTGCTGCGATCTCATCGTCGTTCGTGCCTCGGATGACGACGCTGTCGAGCTTGAGGGGGCCCGCCCCCTGCGCCCCCCCGGCGCGCTGCGCGGCGCCAATCCCGGCCAGCACCCGGTCGAGCTCGTCCCGCCGTGTCAGCGCCACAAACCGCTCGCGCCGGAGCGTGTCCAGGCTCACGCTCACCCGGTGCAAGCCCGCCGCAAAGAGCGGTTCCGCGAAGTCTTCGAGCAAGACACCGTTGGTCGTGAGGGCGAGCTCGCGCAGGCCGGGTTTGGCCGCGAGCAGACCGACGAGCTCGGGCAAATCGCGCCGAAGCAATGGCTCTCCGCCGGTAAGGCGCACCTTGTCGACGCCGAGCGCCATGAAGACGTCGACCAAAACCGAGAGCTCCTCGAAGCGCAGGAACTGCTCACGAGGCAGCCAGACGTACTCCTGTTCCGGCATGCAGTACGCGCAGCGAAGGTTGCAGCGGTCGGTCACCGAAAGGCGCAGGTTGCGAAGAGGCCGGGAGAACCGGTCGAGGAGGAGCGGCGCTTGGCCGCTCGAGGCCACCATGGCCGAAGCTTACCCCGCACGGCGAACCGATTCCCATCGCCCGCCACGCTCGGCGGCATGGTAGAAAGACGCTCCACGAGAAGGGGGAACCATGGCAGCACGAGCTCTTGTTCGCCTGGCAGGGATTGCGGCCCTTTGCGTCCCGGGTCTGGCGCGGGCCTACCCTGGCGGTACACCCGACTACCAGACCGATGCGGCTCCGTTTTGCGCCTCATGCCACTCGTCGGTCACGACCTCCGAGCTTGAAGGTGCGCCCGGCGACCGGGCGACGAAGGAGCTGGCCGCGAACAAGCACATCGCCCAGATCCTGGCGGGCGCACCCAATACGGGATATGCCGAACTGAGCGAAACCGAGCGCCAAGGACTGGCGGACCAGATCCGCGCGATTGATGCCGCGAGCAAGGTGCGGATCCAAGTCCCTGCCCAGGTTTCACCAGGCCAGGTCTTCGAAGTCGAGGTCACCTTCACAGGCGGCGACGGCCCGGTGGCGGGCCTCGCCCTCGTCGACGTGGCGCACCGCTGGTACGCGCGTCCGGCAAGCTCGGCGGGCTGGCAGATCGTCGACGTGCCCCTTGTCCGATCTGGTGTGACAGGCTCTCCGGCCGACGCGACGAAGGCCCCGGACGCGCTTCAGCTCACCTGGCTGGACAAGCGGCCCGCTGGCCTCGGGCGCAACTTGTCCTACGTGAACGTCGGCGGCATCAAGTCGAGCGTCGACAGACAGGGCTTCGCCGAAGGCAGCGTGCTTTGGAAAGTGAAAGCTCCGGCCCAGCCGGGGACCTACCCCATCGCGGCCGCCTATTTCTACGGCACCGAGCTCGCCACGCCCCTTGGCTACAAGGTGGATCCCAAGGATCCGCTCAAGCGTGCCATGCCGCGGGGTGGATTCACGGGAGCTTCGGGTCGCGTGGCGTTTACTGCCGTGCAGCAAATCACCGTCGCGCAGTGACCAAGGAGGAGCTCTCGCTGTGCTGAGTCGAACGGCGATCTGTATTTCGTGGGCGCTCGTCCTCGTGGCAGCGTGCAGCTCGGGCGCAGGTCCGGAGAAGGCGCCGGATGCGGGCGCGGGGGGCGGTCCCCTCGCGGCGCGCGCGCGCGCCGCGACCTCGTCGGTAGACGACGCACGCCTGCGTGGGGCCGCGGGCGAGCCCGGCAACTGGCTCACCCACGGCGGCACCTACGCCGAGCAGCGCTACAGCACCCTCGAGCAGATCCGCGCGGACAATGTCGCGCAGCTCGGTCTCGCCTGGAGTTTCGACACGCAGACCAATCGCGGCCTCGAGGCGACGCCAATCGTGGCCGATGGAATCCTTTACACGACCGGATCGTGGAGCGTGGTCTTCGCGATCGATGCCCGATCCGGGCATCTGTTGTGGAGTTACGACCCACAGGTACCACGCGAGAAGGGCAAGGACGCCTGCTGCGACGTCGTCAATCGTGGCGTGGCGCTCTACAAGGGCAAGGTCTACGTCGGCACCCTCGACGGGCGGCTGATCGCGCTCGACGCCGCAAACGGCCAGGTCGTGTGGGAGACGCTCACGGTCGATCCCTCGCGGCCCTACACCATCACGGGTGCGCCGCGTGTCGTCGAGGGCAACGTGCTGATCGGAAACGGTGGCGCCGAGTTCGGCGTGCGCGGCTACTTGTCCGCCTACGATGCGCAGACCGGGAAGCTCGCCTGGCGCTTTTACACCGTGCCCGGTGATCCCTCAAAGCCGCAGGAATCTCCGGCGCTCGAGCGCGCCCTTCCGACCTGGCACGGGGACCAGTGGTGGAAGGTGGGGGGCGGCGGGACCTGCTGGGACTCCATGGCCTACGACCCGCAGCTGCACCTGCTCTACGTGGGGACCGGCAACGGCTCACCCTGGAATCGCTATGTCCGCAGCCCGGGTGGCGGCGCGAACCTCTACCTCTCGTCCATCCTCGCCCTGCGGCCCGATACGGGCGAGCTCGTCTGGTACTACCAGGAGACGCCGGGCGATGCCTGGGACTACACCGCAACGCAGCACATCATCCTGGCCGAGCTCGCAATCGACGGAGCGCCCCGCAAGGTGCTGCTCCACGCACCGAAAAACGGCTTTTTCTACGTGCTCGACCGCGAGACCGGAAAGCTTCTCTCCGCGGAAAAATACGTCGAGGTCAGCTGGGCGAAGCGGGTCGATCTGAAGACAGGGAAGCCCATCGAGACGAAGACCGGCCAGTACCGCGACAAGCCCGCGCTCGTGAAGCCCTCCATGTACGGTGGACACAACTGGCAGCCGATGTCCTTTAATCCGAAGACTGGGCTCGTCTACATCCCCGCCCAAGAGGTCCCCGCGCTCTACGCGGCCGACAAGCAGTGGAAGTACACCCCGGGCCGGTGGAACACCGCGACGGACTTCACGCAGTTGACCGAGGCACCGCGGAGCTTTGCCTCGGGCCACCTCCTGGCGTGGGATCCGGTGAAGCAGCGCGAAGCGTGGCGCGTCCCCTACACAACGGCGTGGAATGGGGGCACGCTCACCACCGCCGGAAACCTTGTCTTCCAGGGCACCGCCACCGGGAAGTTCGTCGCCTATCGCGCGGATAGCGGAGAAAAGCTCTGGGAGGCGCCCGCCGGCACCGGTGTGATCGCCGCACCCGTCACCTACACCGTGGACGGCGAGCAGTATGTGTCGGTGATGGCGGGCTGGGGTGGCGCGTTCGCCCTGGCCGCCGGAGACGCCGCCGCCGCGGCTGGGGTGCGCAACGTGGGTCGGCTCTTGAGCTTCCGGCTCGGGGGTACAGCAACGCTACCGGCGCCCCCCGCGCCACCCGCGGGCGCCGCGCCTGCGAGCGCGAAGCTGCCAAAGCTCGAGGGCGAGGCCAAGCGCGGGGAGGGGCTGTACGCCGCGAACTGCGCGGTCTGCCACGGCGTCGGCGCGGTGAGCGGAGGGGTGCTCCCGGACCTGCGTCAGGTGAGCGAGGAGGTGAATCGCAACTTCGAGGCGATCGTGTTGGGCGGTGCGCGCGTGAAGCAGGGCATGCCGTCCTTTGCGAAGCGGCTGACAAAGGCGGATCTCGCGGCGATCCAGGCCTATCTCTCCCGCCAGCGCGCGGCGCAGAAGGCGGGTCTCGCGGAGGCCAGCGCTTCCCAAAATTGAAACATGTTGCAATAATGAGGCTGGCCACCCCGGCCGCGGAGGTCGCCGCCATGACCCGCATTCCCCTGCCCCCGTATCCCAACGGTTGGTTCGTCCTCGCGCTCTCAAGTGAGATCGAGTGCGGCGCGGTGCGCACAAGCCACGCCTTGGGACGCGACTTCGTGCTCTACCGGGGTGAAGACGGACAGGCGCGGACCGTCGACGCCCACTGCCCGCACCTCGGTGCGCACCTCGGCAACGGCGGGCGCGTGCGTGGCAACGCAATCCAGTGTCCATTCCACTCCTGGTGCTTCGATGGCGCCAACGGCCGCTGCGTCGAGATTCCCTACGCGCGGAAAATCCCGTCGAAGGCGCGGATCGGAACTTGGCCCACCCTCGAGCGCAACGGCCTCGTCTTCGTCTACCACCATGTCGAAGGGACGGCGCCGACCTGGGAGCCAGAGACGATCCCGGAGATCTCGGACCCGAACTACGTGCTTCACGGGACGCGGGAGTGGACGATTCGCAGCCATCCCCAGGAGATCATGGAAAACGGCGTCGATTTCGCGCACTTCTCGACGCTGCACGGCTGGAAGACGGCGAACTGCCACTGGGAGCCGGACGGACCCTACTACCGGCTCAAAATCGACGTCGACAGCACGGCCGAAGAGCAAGCCGCCACCGCGTCGAGCGCAACCGACGTGGACTCGTTTAACTCAGGACCCGGCTTTCTCTTTACGCGCGTGCGGGGCGCCATGAACGGGATCGCGGTGAACGCCTTGACTCCGATCGAGCCCGAGCGTGTGCGGATCCTGCACACCTATTACGCCCACAAGAAGGTGGCTCCAGAGATCGTGAAGGCCTTCTTCGAAGCCTATGCGGCGGACTGGCAGCTCGACCTCCCGATCTGGGACCACAAGATCTACCGCCCGCGTCCGACGCTGACCGAAGGGGAGGGCGACTTCGTGCGCTTCCGCAAATGGTACGCGCAGTTCTACTCGGAGCCTGGCGCCGGCGTCTAAAGGACGCGCGCTCTCGCTGTCTTTCCGTCCCCTCTCCCCTCCCGCGCCGCGTGTGCTTCCCGCCTGGCAAGGGAGGCGAAGTGCCGAGGCGGTGGGCCGCCGCGCGGGTCGCCCTTGACCGAGCCGCCGAAACCCCGCCGTCCGAGTGTCTCTAGAGGATCGCTGCCTCGGCAAGCCCGGGAACGGGGGGCTGCGGTTGACCCCCTCTCCTCAGCGAATGTAATGTCACTCCCTGACATGAACGTCAGTTCCGAGGCCCGGACCGCCCCTGCGCGCAGTCGCACCGAGACCCGCCGCCGCCTGGTCGATGCGGCCACGAATCTTTTCGCGAAGCACGGGCTCCACGGCGTCACGAGCCACGAGATCGCGCGTGCAGCGGGCGTCGCCGCGGGTACGTTCTACCTCCATTTTCAGGACAAAGAGGCGCTCTTTCGCGAGGTCGTGTTCGAGGCCGCGCTGAAGCTGCGCGGCAGGATGGAGCGCGCCGGAGCGGCCTCGTCCGACCCGGGCGTCGTGGTGCGCGCGCGTGCGCGGGAGCTCCTCGCCTTTGCCGAGGAGAACCGCAGCCTCGTGCAGATCCTCTTCGGCCGAAACCACGAGGCCGCGGGCGTTGGTGTCGATGTGCTCGAGTTCCTCGCCGAAGAGATCGAGCGCAACCTGCGTGCGCGAGGCAGCGCGGGCCTCTTGGCGCCGGGCGTGGACCCCGCCGTCGCAGCCCAGGCGCTCGTCGGAATGCGCGCGCGCATTGTGGCGTGGTGGGCAGAGGAGCCCGGGCGCATCCCGCGCGAGGCGGTGATCGAGAGCCTCTCGCGCATCCAGGTAAGCGGCATCTATTGCCCCGGAGCCGCCGGCCCAGCGCCGGATCTCCGATCCCCGCGCACTCGGCGCGGCGAACCCTCCCGCAAGGAGCCCCCCCGATGACCGACTCGATTCAGCACGATCCCATCTACGACACGGTCGCGCCAACCGACTTTCAGGCGATGATCGAGGTCGACCGCTATGCCGCACGGACGGGGGCGTTTGATCAGATCATCGCCGCCACGAACGACCATTTCTGGGATCCCATGGACCCGGCCTACCTCGACTTCCAGCAACCCTTCGATCTGCGCGAGGACACGGTCTTGCCGCGCGATTTCATTGTCGAGCTGAACAGCGCGGTTGCGGACAAGCTCGACGAGCGGCAGAGGATCGATCTCGCGAACGCGAGTGCGCGCTGGACGCTCTCCGCGCTCCTGCACGGGGAGCAAGGCGCGCTCTCTCTATCCGTCTCTCTGTGCCAGCTGCTGCGCGATCCCGGGGCGCAGGAGTATGCGGCCAACCAGGCGCGCGAGGAGGCGCGCCACGTCACGGCGTTCGCGCGCTACATGCACACGCGCTTTGGCAAGCCGCTCCCTGTCGGCAAGACGCTGGGTTCGCTGCTTCACGAGCTGGTGTCCGCCGACGAGGTCTACAAAAAGCTCGTCGGGATGCAGATGCTCGTCGAGGGCCTGGCCATGGGCGCCTTTGCCACGCTCCACTCCAAGGCAAGCGACCCGCTCCTCGTGCGGATGGTGCAGCTCGTCATGACGGACGAAGCGTTTCATCACCGCTTTGGAAAGATCTGGGCAGATCGCACGGTTCCCAAGCTCTCGGAGGACGAACACCAAAGGGTGGAGGACTGGGCCGCGAAGTGCTTCCACACCCTGCTCTTCAACCTGGTGAACGCAGAGCAGAAGCAAGCCATCTATGAGCCCTTCGGGCTCGACTGGAAATGGGTGCGGGCCGCGGTCCTGGAGTCGTTCACGGATGCCGACCGCCGCCACCGGATGACCGAGAGCACCAACATCTTCCGGGTGCTGATCAAGACCCTGCTCAAGGCTGGGATCATCACCGAGCGCACGAGACCGCTCTATGCCGCTTGGGTTGATATGGACGAACTCGCCGGCGAGAGCGACGAAATGGTCGGCGACGCCATCGCCGAATCTGCGATGGTGGAGCTGCGCGAGATCAACCAGGGAAGGCGGAAAATCGGGCGGGCGCTGCGCGCGGATCGCTAGTGTCGGCGCGGCGCCGCCGACGCGGTAGCATCCCCGTGGCCCACCCCCAAGGAGGATCCCCCATGCGAGAAGCCGTGATCGTGGCGAGCGCGCGGACCCCGCTCGCGAAGTCCGGGCGAGGCTCATTCAACATGACCCGCCCCGACGACCTCGCCTCGTTCGCCATTCGGTCCGCCCTGGTAAAGGTGCCGCAGGTGGATGCCGCGGAGGTCGAGGACGTGATCCTCGGCTGCGGCCTGCCCGAAGGCCCGCAGGGCCACAATGTGGCGCGCGTGGCGCTGCTTGGCGCTGGTCTGCCAGCTTCCGTTCCTGGCACCACCGTGAACCGCTTCTGCTCCTCGGGCCTCCAGGCGATCGCGATGGCCGCCCACCGCATTCTCGTGGACGGCTGCGACGTCGCGATCGGCGGAGGCGTGGAGTCGATCACGCTGGTGCAAAACGAGAAGATGCGCCTTGGCGACATGGTGAACCCGCGGATCGCGCAGCAGTGGCCCGGTCTCTACATGGGGATGGGGCAGACCGCCGAGATCGTCGCCGAGCGCTACAAGATCTCCCGCGAGGACCAGGACGCCTACGCGCTCATCTCACAGCAGCGCACCGCCAACGCCCAGGCCAAGGGCTGGCTCACCGACATCGTGCCGATCACGGTCACCCGGAAGGTCAAGCACAAGGACGGAACCGAGACGACTGAGGAGAACGTCGTCGTCTCGAAAGACGAGTGCAACCGCCCCGACACGACCCTCGAGGGACTCGCGAAGCTTCCTCCCGCGTTCAAGAAGGACGGCGGCACGGTGACCGCCGGCAACGCGTCTCAGCTCTCCGACGGCGCCTCGGCCACGATCGTGATGTCCGGGGAGCGCGCAAAGGCCCTCGGCATCCGGCCGCTTGGTGTCTTCCGAGGCTTTCAGGTGGCGGGCTGCAACCCTGAGGAGATGGGGATCGGCCCGGTCTTCGCCGTGCCGAAACTCCTGAAGCGGGCAGGCCTTTCGCTTGGCGAGATCGACATCGTGGAACTCAACGAAGCGTTCGCGTCCCAGCTGCTCTACTGCCAGCGCCAACTCGACATCCCGCTCGAGAAGCTGAACCCGATCGGAGGTTCGATTTCGATCGGCCATCCCTACGGGATGACGGGCTCGCGCATGACGGCCCAGCTTCTCGGGCAGCTACGCCGCACGAACAAGCGCTACGGCATCGTCACGATGTGCATCGGTGGCGGCATGGGCGCAGCGGGTCTTTTCGAGGCTTGCTGATGGGGAGAGGGGTCGAGCGGGCTCGTTGCGCCCGGCAGTCCCGTCTCTCCGCAAAGCCCTCGGGTCGCCGCGCGCGTAACGCGTGCCCGGTGTGGCGGGCCCCAAGGCGGCGCGCCTCTGCACTTTCGTTGCCGGTGCGTGGCGAAGGACCTCCGCCGATCCCGCGCGAGGGGTGGGACCCAAGACCGGGTGATCAGCGGATGAAGGCGCCCCGCCGCGGGTGAGTTCGCTCCCCGTGACGCTCCAAGCCCCATCCTCTATCCTGCTTGCCATGGGCAAAAAGGGCACATCGGTGCTGAAGCGGCAGCGCGAGCTCAAGAAGGCCGAGAAGGCCGCAGAGAAGCGCGAGCGCAGGACCGAGCAGGGCGGCGAGCGCAAGCCGGGTCCGCAGGTGGCGTCGGTCGACGATCTGCGCGGCTATGGCATGGTGGACGAGGACGAGCCTCCCCATAAGCAGCCTACCTAGTCCCCGGAGCCTCCGTGGTTCGCGGTCCCGCTTCCCCCGAGCCCGGTCGCACGCTCTCTGAGCACGCTTCCAAGACGCTCCTTGCCTCCTACGGCATCCCGTCCGCGCGGGAGAGGCTGGCTTCGGACCCGAAGGCGGCGGTCGCCGCCGCCGAAGCGATCGGCTTCCCGGTAGCCGTGAAGCTGTGCGGCGACGCCATCGCCCACAAGACCGAGCGTGACCTCGTGCGGCTCGGCCTCGCCGACGCCCAAGCGGTTCGGCGCGCTTCGCAGGAGCTCCTCGCAAAACGTCGTCCTGAGGACGGAAAGACCGAGCTTCTGGTCTGCGAAATGGTGCGCGGCCGCCGTGAGCTGATCGCCGGGTTTGTCCGCGACCCGCAGTTCGGTGCCTGCGTGATGCTCGGCCTGGGCGGGATTCTGACCGAGGTGCTTCGGGACATCGTCTTTGCGGCGGCGCCCCTCACGCCTTCCGATGCCGCCTCCATGGTGCGGCGCCTTCAGGCGAGCGAGCTCTTCTTGCGCCCCTTCCGCGGCGAGCCGCCCGTCGACCTGCGCGCCCTCGCGCGCATCTTGCTCGGTCTCTCGCGGCTTTCCGC
>DATFYN010000385.1:0-3235 GCA_035315025.1 Myxococcota bacterium | reverse complement strand
CGGGCCCGCTCTATCCGCCGCGCGAGGCTCTCGAGGCGGGCCTCGATCCGCTTGGCGAAGCGCTCGTGCATCGCCCGCTCCTTCTCGCGCCGATCGGCCGATCGGCACAAGAGGAAGGTCTCCGCGCCCGCAGGCCCCGAGCACAGCTTCACCTCCACGCCCTCGCGCACCGTCTGCCAGTCGCGCGCGTCGGCGATCTCCCGGCTCCAGCGCTTGAGGTCACTCTTGGCGGTGCCGAGCAGGTAGCGGTGTCCCGTCTCCTGCAGCCACTCGACGTTCTCCGCGCTTACCATGCCCCGATCCATTACCCAGATGCGGTCGGCGATCCCATAGCGGGCCTCCATCGTCTCCACGACCTCCTCCACGGTGGTCACGTCGCCGCGGTTGCCGGCGAACACCTCGTAGCCGAGCGGCATGCCCTCGCGCGTCACCACGAGCGCGATGCACACCTGCTTGCAGTCGGGTCGGTGATCCCGGCTGTGGCCGCGCTGCGCCAGGGGGTTGCGCTCCGCCAGCCCCTCGAAGTACGTGCTCGTTACGTCGTAGAGCAGCAGGTCGTACGAGAGGTCGAACAGCTCGCCGAGCCGCTTCACCAGGTGCTGCTCGATCGCCTGCTTGTGCGGCAGCAGCTCATCCAGGGCCCGGTAGAGCCGCGCCTCGTTCACCCGGGACGTCGGCAGGTCCAGCAGGTCCTCGAGCGCCGTCCTGCGGTACCAGTCCTCGGCGATGTGAAGCTCGCTCGACGGTTCGCACAGCCGCGCCAGCACCAGCACCGCGGCCATGACCGACCAGGGCACCTCCTCGCGGCCCCGCGGCAAGAGCTCCGCGCACAGCGTATCCAGCCGCAGCGCTTGCCACAGCGTCCAGCCCAACCACACATCGCCAAAGGAGCGACCGCGCTCGAGACGGACCCGATTCAGTCGCACCCGCACCGTCGCGGTCTGCGCCGGGTTGTGCTCCTCGAACAACGACGGCTGCTCCGCGCTCCGGCCGGTGATCTCGCGGGCGAGGCTACGCGCCTTGGCACGTCCCTCCGCGTCCAGCTCGCCCAGCTGCGCCACCGTCTCTTGCACCACCCGGCCGTTGCGGCGAACCGAGCGCGCGAGACGCCAGTACGTGTGCACCTTGCCGTTCTTACGGCGAACGGAGTGGCGCAGATACACGCGGCAGTACCCCCCGCCGCAGTTCTCTCAGGAACTCCACGCCGCATCAAGAGGGTAGGTCGGCACTACACGCCGATTCGAAACCTCGGCCACGCACTTTCGCGCACTTACGCCCGCGCGCGTGCTCCAATCAGGCCAAATTCGTTCGAAACTGACGAAGTTGGGTTAGCCATGAACCCACTGGTTTGCAGGGGTCAAGAAAGATCGGATCGGAGCACACTCACGGCACACATTCGGTAGGTGTTCACCACGATGAGCAAAGCCCGGCTGACGTAACTGGCTGCTGGACCTCAACATTTCTGGAGCGGGAAACGGGAATCGAACCCGCGACCCTCAGCTTGGGAAAGCGACACAAGCGTGTGAAATGACACGAACTTGCGTCTGCTGCGTTGCGAAGGCATGCGAGGAGCGGCAGCAGGCTGCGCCCGTGGCGCCTCCCGGCTCTATCCGGCTCCAACCGCAGCTGTTGCCGGATAGCTGGCGCCGCGTGTGCTGGAGCGCCGCGGCCCCTTGCTACGCGCACGCCCCGAGCTCGATGCCGGGAGTCAGCTTCCACCGCCCCGCCCTGCCGAGCCAAGCGCTTTGCCAGTGCCGAACAGTGGCCTGCGGATCCAAGGAGGGGGTGGGATAGACGCACCCACACACTCTCGCGGGCGCGGAAAGGGGGCTCCTACAACTAGAACTCTCTTGGCATTCCTACACTATAAAGCTACATACTGTCTCATGCCGCGGGGACCCTCCTTGCCAGAGCACTGCGGGCGCGATCACCCACAGCAGCAGCGAAGACGCCCATGTGCTCCCGGACGTGGGATGGGGCTTGGATCTGCGAGGGGAGGCGTGGTAGGGACAGAGGTTTCGATACCACCGTCCGCCCTCTCGGCCCTTCTAGCCGCGCTCCAGTGTTTCTCCCTTGGCTTCGAGCTCTATTCGAAGCTGAGGTGATCGCGCTTCGCCACGAGATCCTCGTCCGCTCGAGCGAGAGCCGCGGTCGGAGCCGGACAGAGCGGCCGGCGCCTGCAACTCAGGCCGCGCCCAACGGCCGGCCGGAGTGGAAGCGCGAACACCTCTTCCCGCTCCTCCCGGCCGCGGATCGCAACCTTTTCGTGCCGCACGAAGTCGGCGCTGACGTAGCCGGCGCGCACGTGGGTCGTTGCATCCAGCGCAATCGACGCATCTACCGGGCGTGGCGGCGGGGTTCGAGCGACACAGCGGCATTGCGCCGAGTCGCGCTCTCCGAGCGATGCGCCTCGCGTGTGGCGGCGTCGGGTGGCGAAGTGGACGATGCCCGACCCAGAAAGCGACAACGCCCCGACCGAAGCCGGGGCGTGTCGAATCACGCATCGATCAAGCTATTCACGCCGCGCGTCGCCGTCGCCGCGAGCGCAGCCACATCAAGAGCGGCGCTGCTATCCCCAGCTCCGGTCCGAGCCCGCAGGCGAGTGGCGCGGGCTTCTGGCGGACGAGGAAACTCGCGACCCCGGGCTGGCCAGCGTTGGGTGTGACTTCGGAGGACACCGGAGTCAGCAAGGTGGGTCCGTTCACTTGTGTAAGGAATGAGCCGACGTTCTGCGACCCGTCGGGATTTGTGAGGCCAGTGATCCCTTGCAATGCTGTCGATCCAGAGGTGAGCAGAGCCGCAGCGCCGCCCTTCGCATTGTAAGGCGCCCCCGGGTTCGTGGTGCAGGTTTGCGGATCTGTCGTCAGCGTGCAAATTTGGTCAACGGTGGCGTAGGCCCACCCCTCTTGCAGGAGGTAGTACATCGACATCACGAAATTGTAGCTGGAGCCCTGTGTCTCATTGAACTTGTACCATTGGAGATTGGTGCTCGTATCTGTCATCAGGTTGCCTTGGTCGATGAGAGTCGTCGTGGAGATCTTGGCGACGAAACCGTCGCCATACCCCGAACCGTTGAAGCCGCCAAAGCTCGGCTGGAAGACGCCCGAGGTCGTGGCCAGCGTGCCGGCGGCGTCGGTATTCCCGGCCAGGTAAATATTGCCCGAGTAATCCACGGCGATTCCGGCTCCGATCGTCACGCCCGCCGCATTGTTGCCCACCAGGGTACTGAACAGCA
>DATFYN010000384.1:0-3812 GCA_035315025.1 Myxococcota bacterium | reverse complement strand
AAAGGCGCATACAAGGCTGCGCTGGGCCAACCGCGAGGGCCGACCCGGCTCCTGTGGCTCTGGTATCGCTCGGAGGACTGTCTCCTGGACGTGGTGAGCCACGTCGTGGTCGGATCGCGGTTGCTACGAACCAGCGGACGGCTCAAGCAGCCCACCGGAGACTTGCCCCCGCGGGGCAATGTCGGGGGTGCTAATACCCGAGTTTCACGCGCATTGGTGACGGCGGTTACGCCCCAATTGCATCGACCGCCCGATCAGATCTGACAGTGGAGGCCCGATGCCCCGCGTTGCGTCATCTTAGGCAGCGATAGAGACAAGGGGGTCCGGTATGGGAACGATCCGAAGAATGTTGATTGTGGGAAGGCGGGGTGTGGCCCCGCTCGCGGTGGCAATGGTCTTGGGGTACGCCGGGCATGCAGAGGCGGGCACTGCGACCCTGAGCTGGACAGAGCCAAGCAGCAGCAGCACGATCGCCAGCTATAAGGTCTACCTAGGAAGTGCTTCCGGGCTCTCGGACGTGCTCATTCAGAGCCTCGGGCTTCCGACCCCCAACGGGTCCGGTGTCTACAGTGCCACTGTCTCGGTCGCGAACGGCACGACCGTCTACGCGAGCGTAACGGCCATCGACAACACAGGTAGCGAGAGCCCCCGCTCGAATACGATCGTGATTCAGACGCTGGGGCCGCCCGGACAACCCACTTTAGTGCCTTGAGCCGACCTTAAACGCGGCGCAACTACCAGCCCATCGCGGCTGCGCCTCGTTGCCGAGGGCACGACAAGTCTGTTTGGCCACCGGCCGCCATGGTCGACGAGCGCATGATCCCGAGGCACGGGACCAGAAGTGATGAGCGTTGCGCCCCCTGATCATCGACTGGGCTTCCTACCACTCTCGCGCCTCGAGGCCCGAGATCCTAGCTGACGCGGCGGTGATCCCGCGCTGATCGAGCGGTTGCCCACGAATCGCAGCCTTCCCCGGGATTAGACGTCCCTCGGACCTGCCGGACACGAAGCGAGGTTCGAGCTTCATGCGCTGCGTTCCCCCATTGGGAGCTGCATCTTTAGGCCGCACTTGCGAGTCGGTTGCGCGTACACACCCGGTCACGCTCCAGGGCCACCGATGCCGTCGGGCTGGATATCGGTTTCGGCTATCATTCGCCGCCGACACCAGGAACGGAAACCTCGTGTTGATCCAGAGGAACGCGGAAATCGGCACTCGCTGCCACAATCAGCTCCCCTTGGCACCGCCGGCATCCCTGGAGAACGGCACTGCGGATGGCATTGTCTGCTTCGCGGGCGTCGACTGGTGGTACCACAACCGAGGCCATAGCGAGTGCCAGATCATGCGCCGTCTGGCGCAACGTGTCCCCGTCTTGTGGGTCAACAGCATTGGAATGCGCCTGCCCACGCCCGGCAAGAGCGAGATGATGTGGACCCGATACGCGCGCAAGTTGCGGAGCACCCTCAAGGGACTCCGCCGCGATGAATGCGGCCTCTGGGTATACAGCCCGATCTTCGTCCCCCGATTCACCGCGCGCGCCGTCGAAGCCAATGGTTGGCTGCTCGACCTCCAGGTCGGATGGCTCTTGCGCTTTCTGGGAATCCGTCGGCCCAGCTTGTTCGTTACGGTTCCTACGGCGTGCGCAGCTGCGGAGCGCCGCCGCTATGTGAAGACGGTCTTCAACCGCTGCGACGCATTCTCGGAGTTCCCGGAGGTAGATGCTGCTCTGATTGGGAGCCTCGAGTCACGACTGCTCGAGAGGGCGGACGACGTCATCTACGTCAACGCAGCGCTCTTCGAGCGCGAGCGCGACCGCGTGCGCCACGCACACTTCGTGGATCACGGCGTGGACTTCGAGCATTTCGCGTCGGCCCGCAGCCTCACAGGTCCCGTGCATGCAGCGCCGGACCTGATCGCCAATCTTCCGCGACCGATCATCGGGTTCTATGGTGCGCTGGACGCGTACACCGTCGATCTCGACCTGATGATTCGGGTCGCACGTGAGCACCGAAGCGCGACGCTTCTTGTCATTGGTCCACGAGCGATGGATATTGATCCCCTCCTGAGGGAACCGAACGTATGCTACTTGGGACCCGTGTCGTACGAACTCCTGCCGTCCTATGCTGCGCACTTCGATGTCGGGATTATGCCTTGGCTTCGGAACGACTGGATCGCCGCGTGCAACCCGATCAAGCTGAAGGAGTATCTGGCACTCGGATTCCCGGTCGTGACGATCCGCTTTCCGCAGCTCTCTCCCTACGAGGACATCGTCGACGCCGCAGACGACGCCGACTCCTTCCTTGCTGCACTCGCTCGCGCTCTCCGTGAACGGGATCCGGGAGCTGCAGAGCGGCGTCGCGAGCGCGTACGACACGCCAGCTGGAAGGCGGTGTCGGACGGCGTAGGGAAACTCCTCGGTCTCGGTTCGCGATGAAGGCAAAGACCCCATGTGCGGGATCGCGGGGTACGTCGATTTTGACCGCAAGGGGATCGACCAAGCTGTCCTGGGAGCGATGGCCCATGCTCTCCGCTATCGCGGACCCGATGAGCAGGGTGTCTGGGTGGACGGCCATTGCGGTCTTGCCCACGCCCGACTCAGCATCATCGACATATCAGGGAGCCACCAGCCGCTCGCACCCAAAGACAGCGACCTCGCGGTGGTGTTCAACGGCGAGATTTACAACTACGAAGCGCTGCGGAGCGAACAGCACGCGCGCGGCGTGCGCTTTGAAACCATGGGGGACACCGAGGCGCTGCTTCGCCAGATCGAGAGCGACTGGACCAAGGCAATGCCTGCGCTCGACGGAATGTACGCCTTCGCCATCTGGGATCGCCGAGCCGAGCGATTGCTCCTCGCGCGAGACCCATTGGGCAAGAAGCCACTTTTCTATGCACGGCCGCGACCGGGCCTTCTGATCTTCGCGAGCGAGATCAAGGCAATCTTGCGGCATCCCGAGATGACTGCGTGTCTGGACGTCGGGGCGCTAGCGCAAGCGCTTCGTTTTCGTGGCGTGTATGGAAGCGGCACGCTCTATGAGGGAATTCGACAAGTCGAGCCTGGATGCAACCTCGAGTTCGACCGCGACGGTTTCCGCGTGAGTCAGCATTATCGCCTCCTCGATCAGGTGTCTCCAAAACCTGACCAGTCCAAGAGCGAGGCAACTCTCGTGGCCCAGGGTCGATCCCTCCTAGAGAGCGCGGTCCGAAAGCGCCTCATCGCGGACGTCCCGGTGGGTGCCTTCCTCTCTGGCGGCTTGGACAGCAGCCTCATCGTCGCTCTGATTCGGGCTGCCCGGGCACCGGGAGAGACCACCCACACCTTCTCCGTCGGATTCGAAGGAGACCCCAGCAGCGAGCTGCCGTACGCACGTGCGGTAGCGGACGCACTCGGTACATGCCACGCCGAAGTCGTGGTGAGGGCCGCCGATTACGCGTCCTTGCTGACGAGAGCCACGGTCTTCCGCGATGCTCCGATCAGCGAGCCCGCGGACATCGCGATCCACCTGATGAGCATGGCGGCCAAGCAGACCGTCAAGGTCGTGCTGAGCGGGGAGGGCTCCGACGAGATCTTCTGCGGCTACCCGAAATACCGCTTCGCCGCCGTCCCCGCGCCGGTCCGGGGGCTCCTTCGGGCCCTGGGGGCGCAACGCGTCGCGCGAGCAGCGGCTGTGCTCGGGATCGATCGACGCCGCTCACTGATCGCCGCCCGAGCCCTGAGCGGCGTCACGGAGCTCGAGCGCCTCGTCCAGTGGTTCAGCTACTTCGAACGGCACGAGCTGCAAACGCTGCTCCCCGGCCTGGACTGGTCGCCCGC
>DATFYN010000383.1:0-2241 GCA_035315025.1 Myxococcota bacterium | reverse complement strand
CGGACGCGGATCGCGCCTGAGAGCCCGCGAGCGATCTACTTCAACGACGACGTCTATGTGGGTTTCGTCCAGGGCGCCGAGGTGCTCGAGTTCTCGGCCGTGGACCCCGAGCTGGGTGCAACCTTCTACCTGCTGGAGCAGATGCACAACCTGATCACGCTGGCGAATTATCAGGCGAAGATCGCCGCCCACTACGCGCGGGCCATCCACAAGGCGCTTGGTGAGCCCGAGAATACGATCTCCGAGAGCACGGCCCGGCGGTTCGCGGGGCCGGCTGAAGACCTGGTCAAGTACATGCTGTTAGTGGATGAGGCGGAGCTCAACGATCCGATTCATGGCACCACCACCTTCGCGCGCGAGTTCTCGGCCCGCGGTCCCCGCGATCGCCAGGGCGGTCGTTGCGGGATCTCAATCTGCAGACGCGCCTGCTCCAGTATCCTTGCAGCTACCTGATCTATTCGAAGGCGTTTGATGCGTTGCCGCCCCCGGTGCAGGACCGCGTCTGTCGCCGCCTCTGGGAAGTCTTGACCGGGCACGACCAGAGCCCGGCATTCGCCCGGCGCACGTCCGCCGAGCGCAAGGCGATCCTGGAGATCCTCCGCGACACCGAACCGGGCCTTCCCGAGTACTGGAAGGCTTCGGAGTAAGTGCTCGCCCGCGCTTATCGATTCCCAGCGAGCGATCGCGCTCTTGGAAGGGCTCCCCCCGAGCCCGATCCCTTGCGTAGCCAGGGCTGGTCACGAGAGGGTAACCTCGTCGCCCGCATTCTCGCATCCCAGGGCGACGATCGCCGGCGCCATGTGCAACAGATGACAGGCTTCTGGCGGCCCGACGCGTACGACCTCGTCGACGACGATTGAACCGAGGTCGGCAATTGTGAAACGCATGTTTCAAGTGCGGAGCACGGTCAAGGGCTCGAATCGACCGCCGAGCACCGGCACGCCGTCGACTCCGAGCCAGCGTTCGAGCACCGTGGCGTGAGGCGTGGAGCGTGGGGCGGTATCTCCCTCCCTTCGCATTCACTGACTACTGACTACTGGCTTCTGACTACTATTCTGAGTGTACGCTATCCCGGCCCCGTTCGTTCAGGCAAAGCTAGCCTCCAGGGAACGCCGGGCCGGTGCTCGACGACTTTTCGTGAGGGTAGGTCAGCCTTTCCAGGCTGACGTCAGGCTCGAAAGCCTGACCTACGAGGCACCGCCGCTCGCCACTCGCCGCTGCCTGGGTGAATTGGCTTCGTTTTCGACCCGCAGGCTCGGCCTCCGACGATTCAACCTGAAGCGGCAACGAGCCTTGCGTTGATTCCGGATTGGCTTCGTTTTGCACACTTTGCGGTGCCAGGCACTCCTCTTGCGTCGGCTCGCCGCTCCCTCCAGATTCACTGACTACTGACTACTATTCCTGTGCCACTCGCCACTCCGTCTTCGCCGGGTGCCTGAGGCATCGTCTCGCCGCTCTGCCCGTCACCACACCCACCCGACCTCACCTCGCATCCGTCATCCGCCATCTGCCCTCTGTCATCCGCCATCCGGTATTTGCCATCCGCCTTTTCCTCTTTCCCATTCCCCATTCCGCATTCCGCATTTTCCGAAACGCTTCCAGCGTTCGCATCAGCTCCCGGTGCCGGGCGGACTGGTACCGCCGGTGCCGCTCGAATGCCGGGCTGCAATCCAGCGCCGCGCGGTCGTACCGCTCGGCGGCCTCGTCGGCCTCGATTTCCTCATGCTCGGCCAGCAGCTCCTCGAGCCGGCCGACGTGCTTCTCGATGACCGAGCAGATGAGGATCATCGCCTCGGTTTCATCGCTGGGCGGCGGGGCGATCTCGCGATAGGGCGCAAAGTCGAAGCCGCCGCGATAGCCCAACGGCAACCCATCTCTGCGGTCCTTCCAGAACTTGTGGCCGATGCGGTGGCCGAGCGCATCGAAGGCATGGAAGAGGGAATTGAGTTCCGGGTCGAAGTGCGCCTCGATACCGCGCTTACCCAGCAGCCCGAGGAATCGGACGATTTCCGGGTCTCCCCAGGCGGCTTTTCAGTCCAGAACGTTCAGTAATTCGGCCCAGCGAGCGAGCATCCAGCGGCAACCTTCGGCGCTTTCTTCGAGCCGGCGCACGATCACCGCCGGGTAGTCATCCGCGGTCGAATCCGAGTAACCCGGCCCTATCGCGGCCTGAAAAAACAGCTTGCTGCCGAGGTCGTGAACCTTCTTGAGCTCTTCCGCGCTGACCGTGTCCGTCCCCGA
>DATFYN010000382.1:0-2349 GCA_035315025.1 Myxococcota bacterium | reverse complement strand
CCGCTTACGTCGACACAGCCGGGTCTTCAGTGCGGACCGCCTGCACATGCATCATCGGCTCCTCGCGTCGGAGGGCTCGCAGCGCTCCGCCGTGCTTTCGTTGTACTTCCTCACCGCCTGCTTCTGCGTGATTGCCCTCTCCTTCACGAGACTCGAAGGCGTCGCGGCGATCCTCTTCCTTGCGATGGTGGTCGCGCTTACCTACAGGCTCCTCCGCAACCTCGGGCTCTTCGACGCCGGTACCGAAGACGCGAGCGATCAGGGCCGCCCGCCGGGGGCGAGCGGGCGCGGGTGAGGAGCGGCCGCGCACTCATTACCGGAGTCACCGGGCAGGACGGGTCCTACCTGGCGGAGTTCTTGCTCGAGAAGGGCTACGAGGTGCACGGGATGGTGCGCCGCTCGAGCACGGAGAGCTTCGAGCGCATCGCGCACCTGCAAGGCCGGATCCAGCTCCACCAGGCCGACCTGCTGGACCCGAGCTCCCTCGTGACCCTCGTGCGTGAGGTTCGCCCCGCGGAGCTCTACAACCTCGCCGCACAATCTTTCGTGCCGACGTCGTGGCTCCAGCCGTCGCTCACGGGGGAATTCACGGCCTTGGGCGTGACGCGGATTCTGGACGCCATGCGGATCGTGGATCCCGAGATCCGCTTCTATCAAGCCTCGAGTTCAGAGATGTTCGGGAAGGTCCGCGAAACTCCCCAGTGCGAGACGACACCCTTTTATCCTCGCAGCCCCTACGCCGTGGCGAAACTCTTCGGCCACTGGATCACCGTCAACTACCGCGAGAGCTTCGGGCTCTTTGCGGTGTCGGGGATTCTCTTCAATCACGAGTCCCCGCGCCGCGGCCGCGAGTTTGTAACGCGACGGATTGCGGAAGGCGTGGCCCGCATCAAGCTCGGCCTCCAGGATGAGCTCCTCCTCGGGAACCTCGATGCAAGGCGGGACTGGGGATACGCCGTCGAATACGTGGACGCGATGTGGCGTATGTTGCAGCGCGAGGAGCCCACCGATTACGTGATTGGCACGGGTGTACAGCACTCCGTGCGTAACTTCGTGGAGACCGCGTTCAGCCACGTAGGGCTCGACCCGAAAGATTTCGTTCGTCTCGACAAGACCCTCCTCCGGCCGGCGGAGGTGGAGACGCTGCTCGCCGATCCGACCAAAGCGCGGAGCGAGCTCGGGTGGAGCGCGCACACCCGATTTGAAGAGCTCGTGAGGATCATGGTGGAGGCGGATCTCGAGGCACAGGAGCGGGTAAGTGGTCGGCGGCGTGGCGGTCCGGGTTCGCGATGAATCCTCGGTCGGGTCGCGTGCTGGTCACGGGGGGCGCCGGCTTCATTGGCTCTACGCTCGTGGAGAGACTCCTTGGGGACGGCCGAGACATCACAGTTTTGGATTCCTTTGATCCCTATTATCCCGAGGCGGAGAAAGAGGCGAACCTTCGCGCCGCCCTACAGAGTTCGCAGTTTGAGCTCAAGCGCGGCGATATCCGGGATCCTAAGCTTCTGGAGCAAGTCCTCTCGCGGGGCGCATTTTCCGCGATTGTCCACCTGGCGGCCCTCGCCGGTGTGCGCCCGAGCCTCGAACGCCCCGCACACTATGCCGATGTGAATGTGCGCGGCACCGCCTGTGTTCTCGAGGCGGCAGTCCGGGCGGGTGTCACCCACGTCGTCTTCGCCTCCTCGTCGTCGGTCTACGGCGAGCGCAGCGAGGGTCCCTTTCGCGAGACCGATCCCGTGGACCGGCCGATTTCGCCTTACGCGGCGACGAAGCGCGCGTGCGAGCTCATCGCCCACAGCTTTCACCACGCCCATGGAATCACCGTGACGTGCGCGCGGATCTTCACGGCCTATGGGCCGCGGCAGCGGCCGGACCTCGCGATCCGGCGCTTCGCCGAAAGGATGCTCGCTGGAAAGCCTGTCCCCGTGTTCGGCGATGGATCGACCGTGCGGGACTTCACCTACGTCCACGACCTCGTGGACGGGCTCGTCCGTGCACTCGACCGGCCGCTCGGCTTCTCGATCCTGAACTTCGGTGCCGGGAGGATGTGCTCCGTGCTCGAGGTCGTGCGCCTCCTCGAGAAGGCGCTCGGCATCACCGCAAAGATCGAATGGCTTCCACGCCAGATCGGTGATGTTTCCCGCACGTTCGCGGATATCTCCGCGGCGCGGGAGGTGCTGGGTTATGCCCCAAAGACTCCCCTTGATGTAGGAATCGAGCACTTCGCGCAGTGGCTGAAGGAGCGGAAGTGAAAAGGGGAGTTGCGGAGTCTCGCGCCCTTGTGACGGGGGGCGCTGGCTTCATCGGGAGCCACCTCGTCGATCGCCTTCTTGCAGATGGCCATGAAGT
>DATFYN010000381.1:0-7494 GCA_035315025.1 Myxococcota bacterium | reverse complement strand
CCGGCCTCGAGCCCGAGGCCGCGGACGTCGAAGCCATCCACCTACGGCGGCACAACAGCCTGCCCGCCTGGAACTACACCGTCGCGCCCCGCGCATAGAACGTGCGCACTTGTTGTTGCGCCGGCACTAAGGGCTCCCCCGCCTTTCCAAGTCCACAGCGCTGAACCCATCCTTCGAGAGCAGCACGCGCTTCGTGCCGAGCAATCGGCGCAGGACACCGGTGGCCTCCTCCGCGTACCCTGGTTCGGCCCAGCGCGAAAAGCCCATGGCCCGCAGGCGGGCGAGCGCCGCTCGGCTGCGCCGGCCGCCCGCGCCGTCACCACGGAAGAAGTCGTCGACCACGACGCGGTCGGCGACGGGATCGAGCAGCTCGGCGAGCCGTGCGGGGTCGCACGGCAACAGCGGCGCCACGGCCGCCTGCGTCCGGATCCCGGCGGCACGCAAGCGGCCGAGGGCCTCGAGCCTCCGTTTCGTGCTGGGAGCATTCGGCTCAAGGGCGCGGCGGATGCTCTCGTCGTCCGTGCACACTGTCATGCTGGCCCACAGTCGCGGAATCCGCGCGAGAAGGTCCGCGTCGCGGACAACGAGTGGACTTCTCGTTTGGAGCAGCAGCGCACCGGGTGGGCGCTCGGCCATCACCTCGAGACAGCCTCGCGTGAGCCTGAGCTTGCGTTCCAGCGGCGTGTAGGGATCGGTCGCCGAGGAGCAGAAGATGCTGGCTTGGTCCAAGCGACCCCGCTCGGCGTCGTGGCGCAAGAGCTCCGGCGCGTTCATTTTGGGCGCGATCCACGACGCCCATGAAAGTCCGTAGGGATTCATGCGCTGTACGGCGAGCTCGCGCACATAGCAGTAGGCGCAGGAAAATTCGCAGCCCGCATAGGGCTGAAGCGAGTACGTGAAGCCGGAGAGGTAGCCTCCGGTACGCGTCAGGATGGAGCGTGCCTCCCGCACGAATACTGAAGCGCTGGACATGCAGACACTGTACGCTCGCGCCCCCATGATCGCTTTCGAGCTTGCCAGTGTGTCGAAGCTCTACAGCGGGCGTCGCGCCCTCGATCGGGTGAATCTCGCAGTACCGATCGGGACTGCCGTGGGCTTGTTGGGTCCGAACGGCGCAGGCAAGACCACGGCGCTGCGCCTGCTGCTCGGCTTTGTCCGCCCGAGCACGGGCGGGGTGCGTGTGCGCGGCCTGCCCCCCTCCAACCCGCGCTCGCGCGAGGGGCTGGGCTATGTGCCCGAGCGCCCGGCGTTCGCCCCGCGCATGACGATTCGCGAGCTCTTGCGCCTTCACGGAGGGTTGATTGGCCTCGACGGCGACGCGCTCGAACACGAGATGCAAGCGCGCCTTGTCGAGACCGGACTGGGGGACCGCGCGCATGAGCGGGTGGGGGGCCTGTCCAAAGGCCTTTTGCAACGTGTGGCATTCGCACAGGCTCTGCTCGGCGATCCTGAGCTGCTGCTGCTCGATGAGCCGACCTCGGGTCTCGATCCGCTCGGCGTACGCGACGCCCGCGACTGGATCCTCGCGGCGCGCCAGCGCGGTCGGACGCTTCTCGTGAGCTCACATGTGCTCACCGAGGTCGAGCGCACCTGCGACCATGTGGTGATCCTGCACGAGGGACGTATCGTGGCAAGCGGACCGCTCGCTGAGGTCCTTCTGGCGGGCGAGAGCCTCGAGGACGCCTACGTGCGCATCGTTCGAGGGGGAGCCGGCGCGAGCCCGCAAAGCACCGATGTCAGCGCGCCAGAAGGGGCGGCGTGAGCGAGACTGCCCCGACGAAGGGACGCGTCCGTCCGATCCGGGCCTTCCATTTGCTCGCGGCCGAGGCCTTCCAGGACGCGCTCCGCAGTCGCCTCGGCCTTGCCGTCGCGGGCTGCGCTCTCTTGGCCCTCGTCTTCGTGGACCGTTGCACAAGTCTTGAGGGCTCGTTCGTGCTGAACGGTGAAGCCGTCAATCCGGCAATGACGCTCCGCGCCATCGGTCCGATCCTCTTCGGTTGGGTTTCGCTCTTTCTCCTCGCGGCATCCGGGCTCGTCGCGTCCGACGGGCTCGCCCGTCCGGTCGCCGATGGATCCATCGCGCTTTGGCTGGCCAGGCCCGTGAGCCGCACGGTGTACGCCCTCGCCCGCCTCTCCGGCACGCTTGCCCTCGCGATCTCCGCGGGCGGAGGCGCGCTCGCCGCTGCGGCCTTCCTGCTGCATGCGCGTCACGGATTCGCGCTCGAGCCCGCATTGTTTGCCGGCCTCGTCTACGCGGCAAGTACCGCCATCGTGTGCGCCCTTGCCATGGCGCTATCGCTCTACGTGCCGCGCGTGGTCACTCTCTTTGCTGTGATGTTGTGGATCCAACTGATCGTGGTCGGGAATGCCGCGCATATGCTTGGTGCGTCCTTTGGCGGTTGGTTCGCGGCACTCGAGCGCTGGGGACCTCCCCTCGGGACTGCACTGTTCTACGCCATGTCAGGCTGGGTATCACTCCGACTGGACGCGCACGAGGTCGCCTTGGTCATGCTCCGGCTCGCCGGCTGGATCGGTCTCAGCGCGGCACTCCTCGTGCTGAGCGTTCGGCGCCTCGAGCTGCGCTAGGGAGGGGCTCCGAAGCGGCCTCGCCTAGCCTTCCCGAAGCGTCCGAGCGGTTGGTGAAATGGCCACGCTGGCGATCTCCGGCGCGGTTCCGAAAAGTCGATCGCCCGCGAGCCGCGTCACGCCGTACCAGAAATGCTCGTTTCGGAAGTGGTGGAGCCTGTGGTTCCGCCACAGGCCCCGGTAGTAAGGCGTCCAGGGCACAACGCGTGTGTGCACGAGGAAGTGGGCCGCTTCGTAGTGAAGGGTCAATGCGAGATGCACGAGCAGAGCAGTGAGTGCGAGTTCGCGAGTGGGAGCGAGGCGAAAGCAGAGAAGGACGAGGATCGGTAGGGTATACATATAGGTATGTAAGGGAATGAAGAGAATTCGATAGTTCCAGGGATCTTGGTGATGCGCGATGGCTGCGCGGCACGGGCAAGTCGAACCTCCGGCCAAGCAGCACGAAGGGTTTGGCGTGCAGCACAAATACGTGGATCAGCCACTCCTGGGTGGGCCAGTACAAGAAGACAACAGCGGTGGCGACGAAGTCGAAGAGCGAGAAGCCGCCGGCACGGATGCGGGCCACGAGGACGAATCCAACGAGCAACAAGAGAATCCGCGGGCTGCCGTGGCGAAGGAAGATCGGCAACGCCTCGCGCAGCGTGCGTGGGCTGTGCTCGAAACCGACCGAACCAAACGGGTATGACAATCCTGAGTCCCGGGGCAACGCCCCCTCCCTAGTGCGTCCGCCGCGCTCCCTTGAGCACGCGCGCCAGCTGCACCCCGGTGTGGGATTCGTGCACCTTCGCCACCTGCTCCGGTCTGCCGCGAGCCACAAGGCGTCCACCGCCCGGCCCGCCGCCGGGCCCGAGGTCGATCACCCAGTCTGCAGTTTTGATGACGTCGAGGTTGTGTTCGATGACGAGGACTGTGTTGCCCGCATCGACGAGACGTCCGAGCACGTCCAGCAGCTTCTTCACGTCGTGGAAGTGAAGGCCGGTCGTGGGCTCGTCGAGTACATACAAGGTGCGGCCAGTCGCCCGACGAGCGAGCTCTCGCGAGAGCTTGATGCGCTGCGCCTCTCCACCGGAGAGCGTCGGGGACGGTTGGCCGAGGTGGAGGTACTCGAGGCCCACGTCCGCGAGGAGCCGAAGCGCCGGCGCGATCGTCGGGTGCGCGGCGAACAGTTCGAGGGCCTCGGCGACCGTGAGCTCAAGCACGTCCGCGATCGACCGACCCTTGTACCGGACGGCCAGGGTGGCCGCGTTGAAGCGGCGGCCCTGGCATTCTTCGCATTTCACGTAGACGTCGGGCAGAAAGTGCATCTCGATTTGGCGTACGCCATCCCCCTGGCACGCCTCGCACCGGCCACCCTTCACATTGAAGGAGAAGCGTCCGGGCTTGTAGCCATGCACGCGGGCATCGGGCAGCAGAGCGAAGAAATCACGAATCGCGTCGAAGACCTTGATGTAGGTCACAGGATTGCTGCGCGGCGTTCGTCCAATCGGGCGCTGATCGATACTGATCACCTTGTCGAGTTGCTCGGTGCCCGCAATCGCACGATGCGCGCCAGGCCGCCGTGTCGCGCCGTAGAGCTTGCGCGCAAGTGCGGGATAGAGGATGTCATTCACCAGCGTCGACTTCCCAGCACCGGAGACGCCCGTGACCGCCGTCAGCACACCGAGGGGAATTTCGACGTCCAGATCGGCCAGGTTGTTCTCGCGGGCACCGAGCAGCTTGAGCGCGCCCGTCGGTCGGCGGCGCTCGGCCGGGACCTCGATCCGCAGGCGCCCGGAGAGATAGGCGCCGGTCAGCGACTCACGGCTCCGCACGAGTGACGACGGAGTACCGGCATGGACGATACGCCCACCGGCGACGCCAGCGCCCGGTCCGAAATCGATCACGTGATCAGCGGCGCGGATCGTCTCCTCGTCGTGTTCCACCACCACGACCGTGTTCCCGATGTCGCGCAGGCGAACGAGGGTATCGAGCAGACGCCGATTGTCACGCTGGTGCAAACCGATCGACGGCTCGTCGAGGATGTAAATCACCCCTGTGAGCTCGCTACCCACCTGAGAAGCCAGCCGAATGCGCTGCGATTCGCCGCCGGAGAGCGAGGGTCCGGCACGCTCGAGAGAGAGGTACGACAAGCCGACGGCCGCGAGGAAATCGAGGCGGCCGCGGATCTCTTTCAGGAGCTCGGCTGCGATTTCACGTGCCGCGCCCTCGAGCGCGAGTTCGGAGAGGAACTGGCGCGCGCCCTCGATCGTGAGAGCCGAAAGCTCGACGATGCTCTTGCCCCCGATGCGCACTGCGGCGCTCTCGGGCCGCAGGCGCACGCCCCCGCACGCCGAGCACTCCGTATCCCCGAGGAACTGCGCGTACCAGCGCTTGGCACTCTCCGAGGTGGTTTCGCGGAAGCGGCGCATAAGGCGCGGCAGGACGCCCTCCCAGACCATGACGAACGATCCCTTGCCGCCCTCCTTGCCCTTCCAGGTCACCCGGAACTCGCGCTCACCCGCACCGTTTAGCAAAAGCTCCCGCTGCCTCTTGGTAAGCGCCCGGATCGGCACGTCGAAGGGAATGCTGAGCTGCTTCAGGATTTGGGTGCGCAGTCCACTCCAGCTCGACTTCTTCGAGATCTCCTTCCCCCACGGCTTGATCGCACCCTCATCGATCGAGAGCGCTTCGTCCGGAATCACAAGCTGAGGATCGATTTCGACCCGCGAGCCCAATCCGTTGCACTCCGAACACATGCCTTGCGGGCTATTGAAGGAAAAGCTCTGCGGCGTGAGCTCCGGAAACGAGATGCCGCAGGCACTGCACGCCATGCTCTCGGAGAAGACGCGGTCCTTCTGGCCTTCGACCGCGGTGATCAGCGTTCCGCCGCCCAGCTTGAGAGCCGTCTCCACAGATCCAGTGACGCGAGAGACAAGACCCGGGGCCACCACAATGCGATCCACCACCGCCTCGACGTGATGTTTCTTGCGCTTGTCGAGGGTACTCAAATCCTCGGAGAGAACGATTTCTCCGTCGATTCGCAGGCGCACGAAACCCGACTTGCGGGCGTCGGCCAAGAGCTCGCGATGCTCGCCCTTGCGGTTCACAAGCAATGGGGCAAGGAGTGTGAGGCGCGTGCCTTGCGGTAGAGCCAGGATCTCCCTTGCGATTTGCTGCGCGGTTTGGCCGCGCACGGTGCAGCCGCAGCGGTGGCAATGCTGCGTTCCGACCCGCGCATACAGCACCCGCAGATAGTCGGAAATCTCGGTAATGGTGCCGACCGTCGAGCGCGGGTTCGTCCCCGTCGTCTTCTGCTCAATGGAGATGGTGGGCGAGAGTCCGCGGATCGTGTCGTATTTCGGCTTCTCCATCTGGCCGAGGAACTGGCGGGCGTAGGCGGAGAGCGACTCGACATAGCGCCGCTGACCCTCGGCGTAGAGGGTGTCGAAGGCAAGAGACGACTTTCCCGATCCCGAAACACCGCTCAGGACAACCAGCTTCTTCTTCGGGATGCGGACGTCGATGGACTGAAGGTTGTGTTCGCGGGCGCCGCGGATCAGGACGTGATCGAGTTCCATGGGTGGGGTGGAAGCTTAACTTGGGCAAGCCCACGGCGGAACGAGGCCGTGCTGCCAGCGCTGTGGCAGGAGGCTGATGGTGGGCCGCACGCTCCGGCCGGGAGTATCGGGTCTGCGCGGCCCCGTCGGCCGGGGGCTGGCCCGATCGCATTCTGGCTGCGGAAGGATCGCTCCTTCCCTAGAGCCTTGAAACAGGCCTCTTTGGGGGTCGCGTCGCCTGGCCGACCACCTCAGGCGATGGAATCTGTTAGCCACCGAGTGAGGAGGTCGGAGCATGATCAAGCCTTGCGTCTCGCGCCCGTCGGTTTCCATCCGCGCTTTCTGGGCGGCCGCGGCCGTCTCCGCGATCGCCCTCTGTCTCGTCGGGGCGAGCGGTTCCGAGGAAGACAAGCCGTCGGGCGTCCTCGTCGACACCGGCCGAGCTGAATTTCTACGCTATTGCGCCTCCTGCCACGGCGTAGACGCCCATGGAAAGGGTCCTGTGGCGGAGACGCTGCGCACGCCTCCAGCGGACCTCACGCGAATCGCGAAACGCCACGGCGGCAGGCTCCCCGCCGGAGAGATCGCGGCCTACATCGACGGGCGGACCATGATTTCTGCCCACGGGACGCGCGAGATGCCGGTCTGGGGACGCATCCTTGGCGAGAAGGTCGCGGAGGGGACCACCGAGGACGAAGTCGCTCGCGGTCGAATCGACGCCCTCGTCGCGTACTTGATGTCGATCCAAGAGTGAGCCGGCCGCGCCCCCACGCTCCCTCGCGGGGGCTGGGGAAAGTGCGTCGTTCGCGAGAGCTCCCGAGCACCCCGCGGGCCTCACAAGCCAGGTCGATGCGTTTTATTTCGTGAGGTTCCCCGTCGGGATATCGCGGAACGGCTTTTCCTTATCCACGCGAATCTCAGACGGCAGCCGCAGCACCCGCTCGGCGATGATGTTCTTCAAGATCTCATCCGTGCCGCCCGCGATGCGCAGGCCCGGGGCGCCCAGGTACGCGTCCTGCCAGAGCGCCTCCTGCGGAGCCGATGCCTTGTCCGCGACCGCTCCCAGCGTACCTTGCAGCTCCACCGCGAAGGCCGCCATCTGCTGGCCGAGGGGCGCCCCGACAGCCTTGCCGATCGAGCCTTCGGGGCCCGGAGTCTGGCCACGTGAGAGCGCGGAGAGCGTGCGATAGCTCGTGTACTGGAGGCCTTTTGCGCGCACGTAGAAGTCGGCGAGCTTCTGGCGCACCGCCGAGTCTTCGATCGCGGGACGACCATTGCGACGAGTCTGCCTTGCGAGCCGGAGCAAATCCTTAAACCGCCCCGAGCCGGTACCCGCGCCGATCGCCACGCGCTCATTCATGAGCGTGGTGAG
>DATFYN010000380.1:0-12668 GCA_035315025.1 Myxococcota bacterium | reverse complement strand
CCTGGCGCCCTAATCCTCCTCCTCTTCCTCCTCTTCGACGGTCACCTCAACCTGCCTCTGGCCGAGATTCCTCTCGTCTGAGAAGAAGTCATCGGCTGCAGACTGAGCCGTCGCCCGGGCACTTCGGCGACTCGTGCTGCTTCTAGGGGCAGCTCGAAGAGACCCTCAACCCGCGGTTGGGGTGGGGAGCCACGGTCATCCGGCTGCACTCGCTATCTTCTCGCCTGATCCACGTTCGTAGCGAGTACAGGCGACTCCGTCAGCTACGACCACTCGAAGGGGGCACCGTCGTGCTGCGCTTCATCCAGTGGGCGGTCCGGCAGCAATGGCTGCTCCGCGGGCTCAACCCCCTTTTCGGGCACTTCAATCCCTTCCTGTCCGGCCATCGGCGTGATCCCCACGCGACATGGCGAGCCATGCGCGAGGCCGAACCGGTGTATCGGAGCCCGATGCTCGGCACATGGCTGTGCACCCGCTACGACGATGTTCTCCATGTCTTGCGGGACAAGAATTTCACTACGGACAGGAGCGGTGTGCCGGTGATGAAGTTGGTCTCGCGCCTGTCGCGCGGCGATCCGATGTTGTCGGCCATGATCGAACGAAATCTCCTGACCATCGACGGACCAGACCACAGGCGCCTGCGGGGGCTCGTGAGCAAGGCTTTTACGCCACGACGGGTCGAGCGCTTACGTCCTTTTCTGCGGGAGATTGTGGATCATCTCCTAGACGCAGCCCCACAGACGGGTGAAATCGAGGTGGTCCAGGATCTCGCACACCCCCTCCCGGTGCTTGCGATCGCAGAGCTCCTCGGCGTGCCATCGAACGATAGACAGCTTTTCCGGGCCTGGTCTGCCGATCTCGTCCAGCTCCTCGACCCCTTGCAGGGTCACGGAGGCGCTGCACTTCTACGGCGTGCCACGCACCAGATCTTCGACTATTTCAAGCCTCTCCTCGCAGAGCGCCGGCTCAGCCCACGCGACGATCTGATCTCGGCGATGATCGCGGCCGAGGAGGACGGTCAGCGGCTCGACGAACTCGACCTGCTGACTCTCTCGTCGCTGTTGCTGGTGGCAGGGAGCGAAACCACGACCAACCTCATCGCGAACGCAGTGATCGCGTTACTGCGCTTTCCGGACGAGCGAAAGCGGCTTCGGGATGATCCTGCGCTGATCGGTAGCGCTGTGGACGAGTTCCTCCGATATGAATCGCCAGTTCAGCTCACCGACCGGGCGGTGCTGGCGGATTGCGAGATTGGCGGCAAGCGGATCCGAAGTGGGCAGCTGGTGGCTGCCGTGCTTGGAGCGGCCAACCGAGACCCCGAGCGCTTCCCGGAACCAGACCGTCTGGACATTGGTCGACCTGACAATCGCCATCTCGCGTTCGGACAGGGCAACCACTTCTGCTTGGGAGCACAGCTGGCGAAGCTGGAGACCGAGGTGGCCATCGGCACGCTGTTCGAGCGTTTTCCCCAGTTGACGGGCGACACGGAGCCTCCGGGATGGCGGCGCTCGATGATCATCCGCGGGCCGGAGGCCTTGCCGCTGCGGCTCTACGCTGCCTGATCCTGTGGTTTTCGAAAACCTGGTTCACATGGAAAACGTTGATGTATTCGGCGCGCTGGACATCTTACGCTTGACCTACGCCGCAAGCGCGCTCCGCACGGGTCGCCAGCTCGCAGAAAAACGCCTCTCTCGGGGTTAGCCTGTAAGATTTTCAGAGGCCGCTAATCGTGTTCAGGGCTAGCGGCAGCACCGGCACGGAGCGCTACTTGCCTTACTGGCGTGCAACTAGCACTAAACCCGTACACGCTTCAGATAGCACGCGGGCGGCGAAGAACGTCTGACGCGCGCATCTCGGAGGAACATCGACCGTGATACTTTCGGAGAGCGACCGCAAGTTCTCTTTCATCGAGTCCTGACATGTCACGTATCCTATCGCTCGCACTGGTCGCTGCGACGCTCGTCGCGTCCGCGGCGTACGCCGCCCCGACCGAGCCGATCAAACTCACCTACCTCGAAGGCGACTACGCCGGCGCCACGACGATCTGGAGCGAGGATGGCAAGCGCATCCTCGGCTTCGTCGCCTATCGCCAGCACCGCCAGGGAGACCGCTTGCGCATCGAACGCGTCGCGCACTTCCGCGATGGCTCGAGCGACGAGGATGTCGTCGACGTCCAGGTCGGCGATCGGCTGCGGGCGATTAGCGGGCGCTCGATCATCCGCGATACGCGCGGCAAGCCGACCGTCGATCTGCGCATCGACGTGGCCAAGAAGCGCGTCAGCGGATTTTACGCCGATGACGGCAAGCGCCAGGAGGTCGACGACGAGGTCGACATCGGTCCCGGCACGTACTGGGGGGCCGCTGTACATGCTGGTGGTGAAGAACTTTGCCACCAATGCCGCCGACGGCAAGGTGGTTGTGCAGAGCATCGTGCCGACGCCTAAGCCACGTGTCATCGACATGGAATTCGCCCGCGAGGGCAGCGCCACGGTCCGGCGCGTGGGCGGCAGCATCAAGGCCGACCGTATCACGCTGCTGCCGGTGGTGAACGTCCTCATCGACCCTATTCTCCAGCGCCTGGTGTCGAAAACCGAGTTCCTCGTCTCCCCCGGCGAGCCGCCTTCCCTGGCGCGATTCAGCGGCCCGCGCAACTACGCTGGGCAGTTGATGCGCTTGGAGTGAAGGGCTCGTGCGACTGTCTCTGCAAACGGCAGCGCGCACTCGGTCTGTCCCTTCCGTAAATCGCGTCGGCGTCGAACGCATTGAAGCCTTTGACGGGCGCGGTCGAGTTGCATCGACGATGCCCCATGCCATCACGGCTTTTTCGCTGGCGACCTAAGTCCTCGTCGCGATGCGGCTATCACGGCGCGAATGGCAGGACGGCGTCGAATGGGGGGCCAAGGAAGTAGCGGCTCTCCGCTACCACTTCGTTACCACCACCGCCGGCCCCCTGCAGCTTTCAGGGAATGGATGCTCGCGGCTCATGCACTTCTGAGGAGCGGTTCTTTGTGAAAGTCCGAGCCCACCAGCAGTACGAGCACGTGGCTCCTCGTCTTATCCGGGTGCTTGCGCGTCGTGTCGCGGCTTCGTCTCCGGCCTGATGCCGCGAGAAGCGCCCGGTCCGCGCGCTGCGCGACGAGGCCCTCGACATGGGCTCCGGCGCTTCCAAGTTGCTTCCACCGGCCTTACGAGGGAGTCGGTTCCGGACGTAACTATCTGATTCTATTGGATCAGCGGAAATGGCCGAATCTGACGACCCATCAGTTCTGGTATAACACGGTGGGGCCAGCCGGGACCGATGGCCGCCCCTTCCGAAGGGAGACCCATGCTTTTGGACGGAATCCGCGTTGTGGAGATGGGCGTCTGGGTTGCGGGACCGGCGGCGGGCGGCGTTCTCGCCGACTGGGGCGCCGATGTGATCAAGCTCGAGCCGCCGGCGGGCGACCCGATGCGGCGTGCGTTTCAGAACCTCGCCGGGATCGATCTCCCCTCTTCGCCACCCTTCAATCAGGACAATCGCGGGAAGCGCAGCGTCGCGCTTGACCTCCGCCTGGACGAGGGTCGAGCGATTGCTCGTAGGCTTGTGCTCGGAGCGGACGTGTTTCTCACCAACTATCGCCACGACGCGCTCGAGCGACTTGGTCTCGACTGGGCTTCACTCTCCAAGGAAAGTGACCGGTTGATCTATGCACACGTCTCAGGCTACGGCTCGGAAGGACCCGACCGCGACCGAGCCGGCTACGACATCGGATCCTTCTGGGCGCGGTCAGGCATCGCCCATCTGCTCACACCGGCGGGTGAGGATCCTGTAGGCTCGCGCGGAGGCTTCGGAGATCACATCACCGCGAGCCACGTGCTGGCCGGGATCGCCGCCGCACTCTTCCAACGCGAACGAACCGGACGCGGTCAACGGGTCGAGGCAAATCTTCTTGGGAGCGCGCTCTACACCATTGGCTGGGATATCTCCCTCCAGCTCGAGTTCGGCATCAGCCTCTCACCGGGCAAGCGGAGCGAGTCCATCGTTCCCACCGTCACGAGCTACAAGGCCGGCGACGGCCGCTGGCTTTGGCTCCTCGGTGTCGAGGCCGATCGCCATTGGCCCCGGATGGTGAAGGCACTCGAACTCACGGACCTCGAACGTGATCCGCGCTTCGCAACAGCGGCGGCGCGCCGGGAGAACGCGCGGGCCCTGATGGCCATACTCGACGCCACTTTCGCAATGCGCCCGCTTGCGGAGTGGACGCAGCGGTTTGACGAGGTTGATCTGTGGTGGGCGCCCGTCCAGACGCCGGCCGAGGTGGTACAGGACCCTCAAGCGCACGCCGTGGGGCTCTTCGTCGACCTGCCCGGTCAGCAGATCCGCAGCGTCTCGAGCCCCGTTCAATTTAGCGACTGTGACACGCGTCCGCGCCGAGGCGTACCGCACCTCGGCGAGCATGGAGACGAGATCCTTCAGGAAGTCGGAATTCCCGTGGGTGAGATCGAGCGCCTGCGAACCAAGGGGGTACTGCGCTAATGGCAATTCGAACCTGGCGCCTTTTCGTTGACGGCAAGTGGACCGAAGCCGCCTCGGGTGCAACCTACGCGGTACCGAACCCGGCCACCGAAGAGACTGTGGCCCTCGCACCCGACGCGGGCCGCGAGGACGTCGCGCGCGCCTTGCTAGCGGCGAGGCGCGCTTTCGACAGCGGTCCGTGGCGACGGAGCACCCCCGCCGAGCGCGCGCGCATTCTCCTCCGAATCGCCGATGCTGTTGAAAAGCGCAAGGAAGAATTCCGCGGGCTCCTGGTGGCTGCACACGGTGCCGAGGCGATGACCCATGGCATCCAGCTCGATACCCCGATTGCCCAACTTCGCGGCTACGCCGAGCTCACGACCCGCTTCACTTGGGACGAGCCCCTGACGGCGGTTCAAGGACTGACGGCGGTCGGCATGTCTAAGGTCCAGGGCATCGCCCATCACCAGCCCGCCGGGGTGTGCGGCCTCATCCCGACCTGGAACTTTCCACTCTACGTGACCGCGCAGAAGGTTGGTCCGGCAATCGCGACCGGCTGCACGATGGTCGTGAAACCCTCACCCTGGGGTCCCCTCGTCGATTTGCTTCTCGCCGAGATCATCGCCGAGTGCGATCTTCCGCCGGGCGTCTTCAACATCGTAACGGGCCTCGGTCCTGAGCTTGGGGCAGAGCTTGCGGAGAGCCCGCTCGTCGACAAGATCTCCTTTACGGGCTCCGTCTCTGTTGGGAAAAAGGTCGCACTCGCCGCTGCCGGTACGCTGAAGCGTGTCCACCTCGAGCTCGGCGGGAAGTCTGCGCAAATCGTGCTGGATGATTTCGAAGTCGACGCTGCGGCGCCCTCTTCGGCCGGACCTACTTATTTCCATGCTGGGCAGGGCTGCGCGATGACGACCCGCGTTCTGGTGCAGCGCCGCCGTCACGATGCTCTGGTCGAGAAGATGGCGGCCTTCGTGCGTGCCTTCGTGAAGGTAGGAGACCCCGCGGACCCGACGGTGATTCTCGGCCCTCTGATCCGGGAGGAGCGGCGCCAGGCGGTGGCCGGCTATGTCGCAAGCGGGCGCGCGGAGGGCGCGGAGCTCGTGTGCGGGGGTGCAGCCCCTGCCGCCTTCGCTCACGGGTTCTTCTTTGAACCGACGATCTTCGCGAACGTTCGAAACGACATGCGGATCGCACGAGAGGAAATCTTTGGTCCGGTCGTCTCCGTCATCCCATTCGAGGACGAGGAGGACGCGATCCGCATCGCCAACGAATCGAGCCTCGGCCTCTTCGGTGGCATCCTGACCCGCGATCTCGACAAGGCGCGCGCCATCGCGAAGCGCATTCGGGCGGGGGGCGTGTCGATCAATGGCGCGGTGAACCTGACGCACGCTCCCTTCGGCGGCTTCAAGGAGTCCGGCATCGGCCGTGAGGGCGGCATTTTCGGGCTCCGCGAGTTCACCGAGATCCAGTCGATCACATGGCCGGAGGGATAACCGGAACCGCCGCCGGATGCCCGGTGCGTTCGGTGCATGCGCTCCAACGGTCGCAGGAAGAGCCTACGTCGTGAGCGCAGTTCTGAGCGTTCTAGGAATCTGCGGAAGCCTTCGCAAGGGATCCTACAACGGGATGCTGTTGCGCGAGGCGCAGCGGCTCGCGCCGCCGGACACGTCGATCGAGATTGCCGATCTTTCGGAGATTCCTCTTTACAACGGGGACGTGGAAGCGCAGGGCCTCCCCTCCGCGGTTCGCGCCCTGCGTGTCCGCGTGAGGGCGGCGGACGCGCTGCTCTTTGCCACCCCGGAATACAACTATTCGATCCCGGGCGTACTCAAGAACGCGATTGATTGGGTTTCCCGCCCCGTGGACGGGGAGCTTCCCTTCGACGGTAAACCCGTCGCCCTGATGGGTGCAGGCGCTCGGCTCGGTACGGCGCGCGCACAGTACCATCTGCGCCAAGTCTGCGTTTACACCAACATGCTGCCGGTAAATAAGCCTGAGGTGATGGTTGCGAATGCGTGGGAGCAGTTCGACAAAGATGGGGGGCTCCGCGATGAGAAAACGCGGCAGCTCGTAACCCAGCTCCTCGCGAGCCTCGCCGCTTGGACGAGAAGGCTGCGCGCGGCCTAAGTCCCCACGGTGTTGGCGGGAGCGTAGTTTCTGCCTCTCGCGTCCTCTGCGAGATAGCGGTGGCCTTCTATTTCCGCACCTTCAGCCTGGAGGCGTCGCAGCGCGGCGTCGCGCAACGGGCCGAGTTGAACCTTCTGGCTTCCCGTGTAGGCAAGCTCGCTCTCCGGAAAGAACAGCACGCGGCGGGGTACTTTGTAGGGGGCAATACGCTCGCGCAGGAAGGCCCGGACCTCGCTCTCCGGCGGCTCGTCAGCGTCCCGGGAGACGACCGCGCACAGCACGACCACCTCGCCGAGCGTGGGGTGTGGGACCCCGACGGCCAGGCCCACCTTGATGCTCGGATGGTTGGCAAGCACCTTCTCGATCTCGAGGGGCGAGACATTTGCACCGCCGGTCTTGATCAGGCTCGAGAGACGACCCGTCCAGTGGAGGACGCCCCGCCCGTCGAGGAACCCACCGTCTTGGGTGCGGAAGAAGCCCTCGGCGTCAAACACGTGTTCTGGCTCCACCTTGTGGTAGCCGCGCATGAGGGTGATGCCACGCACCGCGATCTCCCCTGGCGTACCGGGCGGGAGGGCGACCCCGGTTTCGGGATCGACGATGCGCACCTCGATCCCGGGTAGCGGCGGACCGCTCGTGCCATCCCGCTCTTCCGGCGGAGTACGCGCTGGATACGCTGTGGCCAGCGTAAAGGTCTCGGTCATGCCGTAGGAGGCGTGCATGCTCCACACGTCTTTGGTGATGCCTGCGCGCGCGGCGAGCGGCGAGCCCGCTCGCACCTTGACCACGCTGCCCAAGCTCCGCGCCGCGGCGTCGGGGTGCTCCGCCAGTGCCTTCTCTTGGTGCGGAAACGCGTGCACCACCGTCACGCGCTCGGCTTCGATTAGCGCCAGCGCTGCGCCCGGCTCAAAGGTCTCCTGGAGCACGAGTGTGGCGCCCGCCGCCAGAGTGGCACCGAGAGACATCGCAAGCCCTGCCGTCCAGAAGAAGGGCTGCGCGGTAAAGACACGATCTTCGGCGACGAGATCCATGTACTCGGCGAAGCGCCAGCTCTGGATCACCGCCGCCCGCTGAAAATGCACGATCCCCTTGGGGTGCGCCGTCGTGCCCGAGGTGTAAAGCAAGATGCCGTCGTCGGTGGGCATCACCTCCGCCGCCGCGGCGTCTGCGAGCGCGTCCGAAACCGTTCCGCCCGACCCCAAGAAATCCGACCAGCTCTCGACGGCCCCATGACCGTCAGGGAGCCCGAGGCAGGCGACGCGCCGCAGGAATGGAAGAGCCTCACACCACAGGTGGCCGGGAGCGTGCTGGTGGAGCTCAGGGTGTTGCTCCGCAATCTCGGCAAGGAAATCGCGTCGCAGGAGGGTGCGCTGGAGGAGTAAAACCGCCGTGTCGCTGTGACGCAGCACGTAGTCCCGCTCAATCGGCGTGGCGAAGGTGTTCATGGGAACCAGCACACCCCCGGCGAGTGCCACACCAAACGCGCAGGCCACCCATTCAGGGCGATTGCTCATGAGAACGCCGACACGCGCCCCCTTCGCCAACCCGCCCGCGAGCAGTGCCTTCGCCACACGTCGCGCCTCTGCCGCGAGAGCGTCGTAGCGAATGTCGCAACCGTCGAAGCGAAGCGCTGGCCGCGCACCGTGGCGCGAGGTTACGTCCTCAAGGAAGCGGGGAAGCGTAAACCTCGAGGAGTCGGACTGGAGCTTCAACACACCGATTTGGGCTGCGTCTCCGTCGGCATGCGCAGTTCGGCCGTGCCCTGCGCCATCGTGGCACCACGATGGTTGGTCATGGTGACCTCCACGTGTGCCACGGGCTGGCCCGACGGATCCTCGTGGGAGAGACCCTTCACCTCTGCGTTGAGATAGGTGACCTCCCCAGTGAGCGCCGGAGAGCGGTACTGCATGCGGCTGTGAATCAGTTCACCCCACTCGCCGGCCCAGTTTGCGAGGTAATCGATGATCCACGCGCCCATAGACGCGCCGTAGCCATACCCCCGGGGCATCCCGATGAGCTGGGCGTAGCGCGGCTGCACGTGACCGCGCGAGGGACCCTTGTAAAGCCCGTCTCCGAGCGACGGATCAATTTTCGCGCCCTCGAGGTCCCGGGACATCTCGGAAAGCCATCCCGCTTGATGAAGCGAGGAAGGACCGCCGGTGGGACGGAATGCACCCCACACCGTCATGAGATAAGAGCGCCACTCCGTCGTGAAGGTCATGAGGCTGTGAGGTCCGATCGGACGAGTCGGGAGCTTCTCGCCAGGTTTCACGAAGAGCCGGCGTTCGTGGCCCAGGTCCAGGAAGCTGCCGTAATACTCGAACTTTAGGCGTTCGATCTCCGCGAGCTGTGAATCTGTCCACTGCGGCTCGTCCGTATCGCTGAATTGGGCGAGCCGCCGGGCCTCCTCCGCCAGGTAGCGGATCGAGGTCGAGCGCTGCTTCGCCACCACTTCGCCCCGCTGGTTGAGGTAGGTCGTATCGCCGCGCGAGAACATCGTGGGCCCTGCAAATTTTGTCTCCGTCACCTTGTAGTCGAACAGCATCCGGTCCTGGCGCATGCGGTCGCCCGGCAAGATTCGCGGCCCGAAGAACCACCACTCGTCACCTCCGAACAGCATGTGCGTGCCCGGAATCGTCCCCTGGATCGCAGGTCCAGCGCCATGGCTGTCGTCGGTGCAGACGCAGAACGATTGAGGCGCCACGATCCCGCCGAATCGACTCGCCTTTGCATAATCCTCGTCAAAATAGAGAGGATTCGGGTTTTGCATGCCCTGCACCCAGCGCCGAATGTCGTTCACATGCACAGCGTCCCGCATCAGGCCACCACCCAGCGGAACACCGATCCAGCGGTCGACGTCTTTCGTGTCGAACTTCGGGTTCGCGCTTCGCGCCTGGCTCATGCGGGCACCTCCATCGCCTGCCCCAGCGCATAGGCTCGAACCATGTTGCCTGCGCAGATCTCATAGCGCTCCCGCGCGGGTACGCCGTCGAACATCTCGCCCACCACCTTGCGGCTATACGGCCAGTCGTTGCCGTGATGCGGGTAGTCCGTGGACCACGCCATGTTGCGCACGCCTACGTCGTAGCGGTTGCGAATCCCGACGCGGTCGTGGATGAACGTGCAGACCCAGTGGTCGTGGAAGTATTCGCTGGGCAGCCTCTTGATTTGGATGCCTGTGTGGGCGCGATTTCGCCAGTAAAAGTTGTCGAGCTGCTCGAGCGCCGCCGGAATCCAACCGACATCAGTCTCAACGCCGAGGAAGGTGAGCTTCGGGAAACGGTCGTGCACGCCGCTTACGATGATCTCACTCATCACCTCGGGGAAGAGCGTCATGCCGGCGAGCGCCATGTTGGCGATCGCCCCGGGGCCCTCGAGCGCTCCCGTCGACTTGCGACCCGGGCGCACGATCCGGATGTGGATGCTGATCGGCATCGCCAAGTCTTGCGCAGCGGCGAAGAATCGGTCGTCTTCGAGACCGAGGGTGTCGCCGCCGCTCGGCCATGCCGTGAGGATAACGCCGCGGAATCCCTTCTCGCGACAACGCTGCATCTCACGAATTGCCTCGTCTACGCCTACGTTCGGAATCTGGGCGAGCCCGAACAGGCGCTCAGGATCGTTGGAGCAAAACTCCCCGGCCAACCAGTCGTTGTAGGCGCGCACGCCCGCACGGTGGAAGTCCAGGTCGGGGTTCCCCATGAAGTGGTACATGGTGCGCTGGCTCGGGTAGAGGAACTCTGCGTCCACGCCGTCGAGGTTCATGTCTTCGAGCCGCGCCTTCCCGTCCCAGCAGCCCTTCCGGATTGTGTCGTAGGTGTACCCGCGCCAGCGAATGTCCTCGTAGCGCATGCCCGGGGTCGCCACGAGACCGATGTACATGAGCGGCTTGCCGGAGCCAAAGGACCAGGCATCGCCACCTTCCTCGTCCTTGACGAGTTTCGGCGCCCGGTCGTGAAACTCCGCCGGCAGGTAGTGCTCCCAGAGGTGCGGCGGTTCGAGAGTGTGGCAGTCAGCGTCAATCAGGCGGTATTCGCGCATCGCCATTCCTTTTCTGACGGGTCGTCAGTCAAAGCCTTAACGAGCTTTGCGAGGCCGGTCGCCGACTTAGCGCCTAACCCCTTGATTTTCCGCCGGGTTGTCTCTACCCTCGGCTACTCCTGGCAGCTACTGAGACCGCCTCGATTTCCCGTCCGCTGCTTACCCGGTGCTTACCCGATCGAGGGGCCTCTTTCTGACGCGGTGTCAGATTACCACGAGGAAGCGCGTTTTTGCCTAAGCTCACCAAACGCATCATCGACGCCCTAGAGCCCAATTCTGGCCGCCGCCGGATCCTGTGGGACAGCGCGCTACCGGGCTTCGGGTGCCTTCTGCACCCGAGCGGCCGGCGCGTCTACGTCGTGCAGTACCGCACGCTCGCAGGCCGGTCGCGCCGGCTCGCGCTCGGCGCCCATGGCGTCCTAACGCCTGAGCAAGCCCGGACACTCGCGACTGAGAAGCTCGCCGATGCCCGCGGCGGGCGAGATCCCGCAGCCGAGCGCCGCCAGGCCCGCGACGCGCTCACGGTCAAGGAGCTGGCTGAGCGGTATGAGCAGCTTCACCTGCCGAAGAAGAAAGCTCGAAGCGTGGCCGAGGACCGGCGCATCCTTACGAAGTACGTCCTCCCCGCGCTGGGTTCGCGCGTCCTCACCGAGATCGGCGCGGCCGATATCTCGCGCCTCCATGCTGCGATGCATGAGGCGCCCATCATGGCCAACCGCGTGCTGGCGGTCCTGGGAACGCTTTTTGGCCTCGCCGAGGAGTGGGGTTTGCGCCCGGATGGCACGAACCCGTGCCGTCGCGTGAAGCGCTACCCCGAACGCAGGCGCGAACGCTTCCTTTCTGAGGCCGAGCTCGCGCGGCTCGGCACCGCCATCGCCGAGCTTGAGCGCGAGGGGCCCCGCGGTACGGTCGGCGCTAACGCACTTCGCCTCCTCTGCCTTACCGGGTGCAGACGCGGTGAAGTGCTCGGGCTCACGTGGCAGGAAGTGGACTTCGAGCGCGGCCTCCTGCGCCTCGCCGATTCGAAGACGGGGGCCCGCACCGTCGTGCTCGGCCCTCCTGCGCTGGAGCTCCTCACGAAGCTGGCCCGAAGCCAGAAGGGAGAGCGCGTCTTCCCCGACCGTCGCGGCTACAAGTGCGGACTTGACGTCGAGCTCGCCGAGCAGTGGAAGCGAACACGGGCGCAGGCTGGGCTCCCCGATTTGCGCATCCATGACTTGAGACACACGCACGCATCGGTCGGGGCTGCCGGCGGGCTCTCGCTGCACCTGATCGGTGCACTCCTCGGCCATAAGCGCCCGGGGACGACTGCCCGCTATGCGCATCTCGCCGACGATCCCATTCGGGCCGCTGCCGACCGCGTTGCGAACCGCATCGCCGCTGCGCTCGAGGGGCGGCCCGGGGCGGATGTGGTGCCGCTACGGGGTGCAGAATGAGGCTGGGTGGAGGCACCGTTACTGACCGAGCGGGAGACGGAGATGCTCGGCGCGGGTAGATGAACATCTCCGGCAAGCGCGGAAGCGCCCCTGCAGATATATCAGCTCGCCAAGGAGAACAGGCCGGGAGCCCATAGCGAGAAGTGGCCGGCCTTGCTTCGTAGTTCAGGTCGCGGGGCCCTTATCGGCGCCGACGAACGTTTGGACATTGGCGGGCGCTTGCCCACATCGCGCGACCCTTCTGCCTCGTCCGGCGCGAGGACCACCGGCTCGACCACCCGAAGGGCGAGCCACTCGAGGCCGTGGGCAGGACCTGGGAGGGCAAGTCATGCGACTCGTCACAGAGCGCGTCTAGGCACGAGGCTGACGTGGTCCCAGGTCTTCTCTCGCGCGGTGGGTGAGACGACTTCCGGCCAGATCCAACTCTATCGCGCCACCCAGGACGTCCTCTGGAATGGTCAACCGCGTGGCTCAGGACGGTACCCCGGCCGGCGAGTAGGCCGGACTGCCGCGTCATGTTTCCGCGGCCGGGTGAGCGCTGACACATGGTCTCTGTGCGTGTCGAGATCGGG
>DATFYN010000379.1:0-9752 GCA_035315025.1 Myxococcota bacterium | reverse complement strand
TCGTGGGGGAACGTCGCGCGGCCCACGGCGACGCACCGACGGTCCTGCTCTACGCGCACCACGATGTGCAGCCGCCCGGGCGGGAGGAGCGCTGGAAGACTCCTGCCTTCGACCCCACCGTGCGGGGCGACGGACGCCTGTACGGCCGGGGCGTGGTGGACGACAAGGCGGGGGTGATGCTTCACCTCGCGGCGCTGCGCGCCTGGCTTGAAGCGACGGGCTCGCTCCCCGTCCACGTGAAGTTCGTGGTCGAAGGCGAGGAGGAAATTGGGTCCGCTCATCTCGCCACATTCCTGGCCACCCACCGTGAGCGTCTCCAGGCCGACGTGATCGTGCTCTCGGACACTGCGAACCTTGCCACGGGTCTTCCGTCGCTCACCACGAGCCTGCGCGGCCTCGTGGCCATCGACGTGACCGTACGCGCGCTTGACCACCCGCTACACAGCGGAATGTGGGGAGGGCCGGTGGCCGATGCCGCGAGTGCACTCGTCTGTCTTCTTGCACGACTGTTCGACGCAGAGGGGCGCGTCGCCGTACCTGGTCTCGACGACGACGTGCCTGAACTCTCTGCTGCCGAGCGCGCGCGCATCGCGGCCTTGCCCTTTGATGAGGCCGTGTTCCGGCGCGAGGGAGGTCTTGTCGACGGCCTGCGCCTCGCCGGCGATGCGGCGCGCTCGCCCTACGAGCGGCTGTGGACGCGCCCCTCCGTGGCGCTCACGGCCCTCGAAGGAATGCCGCTCGCCACGGCCGCCAACCAGCTCTTGGCGGAAGCGAGTGCACGCGTCGGCGTGCGCCTCGCGCCGGGACAAGACGCCGAGCGGGTGCGTGGGCTCGTCACGGCCTTTCTGCAACGCGATCCGCCGTGGGGAGTGAGCGTCGAGACACGCTGCGAGACCGCGGTTCCCGGGTGGCGCACAGAGGCGGTGGGCCCCGCCTTCGACGCGGCGCAGCGAGCCCTTCGTCTTGGATTTGGGTGCGACCCGGCGGTGATTGGCTGCGGCGGCTCGATCCCTTTCGTGGGACCTTTCGCCGAGGTGCTAGGCGGCGCGCCGGCATTGCTGCTCGGTCTCGAGGATCCGCCCTGCAACGCCCACGGAGAAAACGAGAGCCTCGATCTCGATGACTTTCGCAAGGCGGGGCGCGCAGCCGCGCATCTGCTGGGGGAACTCTCGGCAGCGGCGGTTCGGCGGCGCGGACCCTAGGCGGCGCGCTCGGCTGGCATCGCCTTTCCTGCCGCGGAAAACTCGAGAACGGCCAATCGCGCCTGCGTGCCGCCACGCAGTTCGATCGGAGAGATTTCAATGCGCGTCCCACGCGGGGCGTGACCCAAGACGGCATCCAGTGTCCGACCGAGGGCCTCGAGTCGCGAGATTGCGAGGCCGCGCCCCGCAGCGCCGTTCATGTCGATCACGACGCCGCGTGGATCGCTCAGGATCACACCGAACGGCAGATGGTCGATGAGATCGCGCTGCGCGATCGGCAGGACGTCAAGCAGACCGCCGGGGAATAGGGCTCGGCGCAGCAGCAAGAGCGACGCTCCGAGGAGCGCGGGCGTGGGATCGTGCTCGAAGCGCAGATCGCTTGCGATGTACGCGAAGTTCCCGACGAGTGGTACGAGACTGGTAATTCCGATCGCGATTCGGCGTTTGCGCCAGGGCCATCCCGGGCGCAGCGCGGTCACGAAGCAGATCGCGGCCCCCGCGGCCACGAGCGCGTAAGCGTATGCACAGTGCACCCACCAAAGCGGTCCAAGCGCGTCGCTTTCGGGCGAGAGGAAGAGCGAACTCCACGGTCCCATATACAACGTGCTGTAGATGAGGAGCTCGGGCGCCAACAAGGCTGCCGGGAACCAGGGCAGACGCTGCGCCACGCGAAGCTGGCCCGCATGGGCGGCGACGCCGAGCCACAGGGCCGGCGCGGTCACGATCCCGAGATACTTCACACGCTCGCTTGTCCCGTGATCAATCGCTCCGCGCGCGAAGAGAAGCTCGCCCGTGCACCACACCAGCACGGCGATGCACATGGCGCTAAAGCACACGCGACCCGGCTGATCGCGGTCCTGTTGCCAGGCGCCGAGCGTGAGCCAGAGGGCGAGCACGCCAGTGAGCTCGAGAGCCAACGCGTAGAGGGTCATCGCTCGGGGCTCCCTCCTCCGGTCCTCTCTATCGACGGAGGAAGCCTCGACGTTGAGCCGAGCCCACGCGGCGGCCCCGTGCCCCCAGGCAGCAACTCCGCATGCTTGCGGGGGGAGCGCGTATGATGGACCGAGGAGACTTTGGGATGGCACAAGGTGCCGCGGAGATCGAGCGGCTATTGCGCGCACGCGGCTTTGCCCTCACGTCCCAGCGCCGTGCCATCGTCCGCCATCTCGCCGAGCACGGCGGCCACTGGACCCCGACGCAGCTCCGTACCGCCGTTACGGGCAGCTTCCCGATGGCGAGTCGGGCGACGGTCTATGCGACCCTGGCCTTGCTTCGAGACCTGGGGGTTCTCCAGGAGGTTCTTATCCCCGGGGGAGAGCGTCGCTTCGACACCAACCCCGGGCCCCACCACCACTTTTTGTGCCGCACCTGCGGGCAGCTTGAAGACCTTCCCATCCCTTCCCTTGCAGTGCGGTTCGTGCACGAGGGCGAGCCTCCCTTCCAGGTCGAGCGGTTTTCGGTAATCGCGGAAGGGCTGTGCGGATCCTGTCGCTAGTGTCAAAAACCCCACAACCCACTTGTCCTAGCACGCATTCCCGTGGTAGATGGGAGCGCAATCTGGTCGGACCTCGGACCTCGGACCACACGCAAGGGGAGACCCGCATGGCCGTCGACTTGGAGCCTCTAGGAACCGTCCGTCGTGCGGAAGGAGTCTTCGAGCAGATCCAGTCTCGGATCCTTTCCGGCGCGTATCCGGCCGGGAGCCGCCTGCCCAACGAGCGCGATCTTGCGTCCGCCCTGCGCGTCAACCGCGCCTCGCTGCGCGAAGCCTTGAAGCGCCTCGAGTACCTCGAACTCGTCGAAGTGCGGCACGGCCAAGGCACTTTCGTGCGAGATGTCTCCGGCTCCTCGGCGCTGCAGGTCATCGAGACGTTGCTCCGCGCTCCCCGCGCCGTGACATGCGATCTGTTGCGCCAGCTGTTGGCGTTCCGGCGTCACGTGGCCCTGCACGTTGTCGAGCTCGCGGCCTGCCATCGCAGCGAAGCGCACCTGGAGCGCGCACGGGCACTGCTCGCCGCAGAGGCGCGGGACGGCCACGATCCCGACCGCGCCCTCGAGATTGATCTCGAGATGAACGCACTCCTCGGCGACGCGTCGTGCAACCTCATGTATCAGCTTGTGACCAACCTCTTCACCAAGCTTGTCCGACGGCTGGGACCCCTTTACTACAACGCGCAGCGCGACCATCGGCGTTCTCTTGAAGCACACGGCGCGCTGCTCGCCGCTTTGGAAAATCGAGCCGTATCCGACGCGCGCCGCATTCTTGAGGTCATCCTCTCGTACAGCGAGGACAAGATTCTGCGAGAGGCGGAGCGCCTTGAAGCTGCAGGCATGATCGGCCCGCGCGGAGTGAACACGGCTCGGTCATGACGATCGCTCGTGACACGCTGCGCTGGAACGGCTGGGGGCGTCTCGAGGAGTCGATGGCCTTTTCGCGAGCGCGCGAAGTGTATCTGCGCGAGGCGCTCGCTCGCCGCCTTGGGTGCACGCTCACTCCGGCAGCTGCGCCGGTGGCCCTCGAGAGCGTGCGTCTACCACCCACGAAGCTCGCGCAATCCACGCTCTCCGCACTCCGCTCCGCCTGCGGCGAAGGCGGCGTCCGAACCAGCGCCTTGGAGCGGATCACCCATGCACTTGGCAAAAGTCTGCCCGATCTCCTGCGTTTGCGGCGGGGTGAAATTGGCGCTGCACCGGAGGTCGTGGTGTACCCGCCCGATGATGGTGCCGTCGCGGCAGTGCTTCGCGTCGCGGGCCTGGCGCGCCTTGCGGTGGTGACGTTTGGTGGTGGTACGAGTGTCGTCGGAGGAGTGGAGGCCCGGGCTGCGCCCGGCCAAGCCGGCGTGCTCGTCCTCGACACGACGCGGCTCGATGGGCTGGTCCGGATCGATCCGGTGAGCGCGACGGCCACCTTTCAGGCGGGGATCGATGGTCCGGCCCTCGAGGCTGCACTCGTCGCGCGTGGCCGCACGCTTGGCCATTTCCCGCAGTCCTTCGAGCACTCGACCCTCGGTGGTTGGATTGCGACACGTTCGAGCGGACAACTCTCGAACGGGTATGGCGGAATCGAGGAGCTCGTGGTTTCGATGCGCGTGGTCACGCCGGAAGGGGTGTTGCGCACGGTATCGGTCCCGCGTTCGGCAGCGGGCCCTGATCTCAACGCGCTGCTGCTTGGCTCCGAAGGCACGCTCGGAGTGATTGTCGAGGCCACGCTACGAACCTCACCCCTGCCCGTCGTTCATGACGAGCGTGGAATGCTCTTTCAAAACTTCGCGGAGAGCGTCGCCGGAGTTCGAGAGGTGGTGCAGCATGGCATTCCGCTCAGCCTGCTCCGAGTCTCCGACGCAACGGAAACCGAGCTCGCCCAGCTCCTGCGGCGCGATCCAGCTCGACGCCTCGACCTCGTCGCGGCTGCGCTTGGGGCGGCCTCCCGAGCGGGCTACGGCCCGGGACGAAGTGTCGTCCTCTACGGCGCCGACGGAGCGACACGAAAAGAGGCCGCCCACCGCGTGGTCGACGCGCGCGCGCACCTACGGGCGCACGGCGGACTTCCCCTCGGCCGAGCGCCGGGGCGAGCGTGGCGGCGCGACCGCTTTCGCACCCCGTACCTGCGCGACTGGCTTCTCGACTTCGGTGTCGCCGTCGACACGCTGGAAACATCGGTGGCGTGGAGCAGTGTCGAGCGCACACACGTTGCGGTGATTCGGACCCTCGAGAATGCGATGCAAACGCATGCCGGCGCCGGAGTGGCGATGGGCCACCTCTCCCACAGCTATCGCGACGGCGCATGCCTCTACTTCACGATTCTCTACCCGATCGATCCGACGCGAGAGCTCATGCAGTGGTCCGCCATCAAACGCGAGGCCACGGACGCCGTGCTCGAGGGAGGTGGAACGCTCTCCCACCACCACGGTGTGGGCACCGATCATGCCTCCTGGATGCCAGCTGAAAAAGGCGTGCTGGGGATGCGAGCACTGCACGCCTTCAAGGACGCGGTGGACCCCTCGGGCATGATGAACCCGGGCAAACTGCTATGAGCTGGTCGCTCGTCGAGCGTGAGATCGCGCTTGCGCAAGCAGAGCGCGAGGGGCTCGACGTGCTCGTGATCGGTGGCGGGATCGCCGGCGCGGGCGTGCTTCGGGACGCGGCGTCGAGGGGACTGCGGGCTCTGTTGGTCGAGCGCGATGACTTCGCGGCGGGAACCTCGAGCCGCTCTTCCAAGCTCATTCACGGGGGACTGCGCTACATCGGCGAGGGTCATCTCTCGGTGACGCGCGAAGCTTGCCGGGAGCGCGACCTGTTGGTCCGGCAAAACCCGCACCTCGTGCGCAGGCTACCCTTCCTCTTCCCGGCCTTCGAGGGTGGCAGGTACCCACTCTGGCAAGTGCGAGCCTCGCTCTGGATCTACGAAGCGCTGGCGAACTTTCGCCAGAGCGCGCGCTTCCGCATGCTGCGCCCGGAGCAGGTCGCGGCGTACTCCCGCGACCTGCGCCGCGATGGGCTGAGGGGCGCGGGCCTTTATCAAGATGCGCAGGTCGACGATGTCCGTCTCGTCCTCGAGACGATCCGAAGCGCCCGGGCGCTTGGCGGCGACGCCGCAAACCATGCCGAGCTGGTGGAGTTCGAACGCGATGGCCACGGCGCGCTCGTGGGCGCGCGGGTGTACGACGCCCTCGCGCACAGAAGCTATCGGCTTCGTGCTTCGGCGATCGTCAACGCGGCAGGGGCGGGCGTGGAACGCGTCCGCGGCCTTGACGGCCCTGTCCTACAACCCGAGTTGCGACCGGCCAAGGGTGTGCACCTCGTGATCCCACGGAGCCGGGTCCACGCAAAAGGGGCGGTGACGTTTCCCGCGCCCGATGGCCGCGCGCTCTTCCTCGTGCCGTGGAATGAAGTGGCGCTGATCGGTACGACCGACACCTTTAGCGAGGAGATCGACGAACCCGCGGTACTCATCGAAGAGGTGCACTACCTGCTCGCGGCGGCGAACGAGGCCTTCCCCCAGGTGAGCCTTACCACGAATGACCTGCGCAGCGTGTTCGCAGGCGTGCGACCGCTTGTGGCGGCGCCAGAGAGCGAGACATCTCCGTCGTCGGTTTCACGCGAGCACCGCGTGTATCAAGATCCCTCTGGCCTGATCTCCGCGGCAGGCGGCAAGCTCACCACCTACCGCGCCACGGCCGAGGCCATCGTCGACCTTGCGATCCGCAGGCTGCCGCGCGAGCGCCGGTTGTCTGTCGGCCCAAGCCGCACCGCAAAGCTCCCGCTGCGGAACGATTCTTTTGCGCGGGCCGACCTCGAGGCACATCTGCGGACTCGCTTTGGTCTCGCACCGGGTCGCGCGGTCCACCTCGTGCGGACCTACGGAGCGGCTGCGGAGGAGCTGCTTGCGGCGGCTCCGCCGGCACTCCACGGTCCGATCGGGAGCTCGCGCTTTACCTGGGCCGAAGTACCGTGGGTGTTCCGCACCGAGTGTCCCGCGACGCTTTGTGATCTGCTCGAGCGCCGGATGCGGGTTGTGCTCTTCGCCGAGGGACAAGGCTTGCGCAACCTGGACCGGATCGCGCGCCTCGCGGGTGAAGCGGCGGGCTGGGACGCCGAGCGTTCCCGAACAGAGGCGGTGGCGTACGCGGATTCGGTTCGCCGCCGCTACCAAATCGTTCCACCGCGTGCGTCGCGCCCTTGCGCTGCTGCCTGATGATGGCCTCAAAGTTCTGCGGTACGTGTACCATCTGGGCGTGCCGACCGGATCCCTTGTTGTGCTCAATCCCGCAAGCCGCGGCGGTGCGCTGAAGAGTCGCTTCGCGGTGATCGAGAAGAAACTGCGGGCGGTCCTTGGCCCAATCGAAGTCGAGCAAACCCGGGGTCCCCGCGACGCCGAGCGCATCGCACGCGAGGCCGTACGCGCCGGGGTCGAGCGGATCATCGTGGCGGGCGGCGATGGCACCATGAGCGAGGTGGTCACGGGGCTACTGAGCGCCGGCCTCGGTCGGTACGCGAAGATCGCGCCCCTCGCCCTCGGAACGGGCGGCGACCTTCTGCGAAGCTTTGGAGCGACGCGCCACGTCGATGCCGCCATCGAACGCATCGCCGGCGGGAAGACCCGCTGTGTCGACGCCGGGCGCGCTTGTTTCCGCGACGTCGAGGGCCGCGAGCGCACGTCGTACTTCCTGAACGTGGCAAGCCTCGGTGTGAGCGGGCTCGTCACCAAACTTGTCAACGAGTCGCCAAAGGTGCTAGGCGGCCGCCTGTCGTTTCTGCTCGCAACGCTGCGAGCCCTGGCACGCTACCGCCCGCAGGGGGTCGCCCTTGAGACCGATGGCAAGCCCTTCTTCGAGGGTCCGCTGACCCTCGCCACCGCGGCGAACGGACGGTTTTTCGGCGGAGGCATGCAGGTCGCGCCGCAAGCGCGTCCCGACGACGGCCTACTGGATGTGGTCGTCGTGTCGGGGCTGACCACGCCGGAGCTTTTGCGCAGGCTTCCCCGGCTGTACCGCGGGACCCATCTCGGGATTCCCGGTGTGTCCTTCGCAAAGTGCCGTCGATTGGATGCGGTGCTCTCCGACACCACAGGGCAGGGGAGCGTCTTCACGGAGGTCGACGGGGAGCCCCTGGGTCTCCTCCCGGCGAGCTACGAGGTGTTACCCGGGGCGATAACGCTATTTGGTGTTGACCCGTGAGCCAACGCAACCCGCCCACATCCAATGCCGGAGACGTTTTTGACGAGGTGCGCGAGGCGTGCGCGTCCGTCATGAACGCGGCTCGCCATGTCACCATTAATCACGAGCATTTGCGGGCCGCTGCGGCTGCACTCACCGACGCCGGCACGCCGCCTGTCGTCTACGACACCCGCTACCACCACCGGGGTACGCCTGAATCCACACTGGCATTCGTGGTGACGCTCGACGCCGTGAACTTCGGCTCGGGCTGGTTCCCTCACTTGTGTAAGAGAGGCTCCCTCTCCGGCTACCTGACCGTTTCCGCTGCCCTGAAGCAACGCTTCGATGCGACGGGGCCGCTCAGCGCCCGCGAACTCCTGGAAATGGACGCTTCGAAGCTCGCGGACTTGCTCGGCCAAGATCTTGCGGTGCCGCCCGTGCGCGAACTCGTTCAGCTCTACGCCCGTGCGCTGAACGATCTCGGGAGCTTCTTGCTCGCACGTTTTCACGGATCGTTCGAGGCGCTCGTCGAGGAGGCTTCGGGCTCGGCGGCACGACTCGTGGGACTCCTCGCTGCGATGCCCTTCTACCGCGACGTCGCCCGCTACGGTGGACGAGAGGTGCCGTTCTACAAGCGTGCGCAGATCACGGCCTCCGACCTCGCGGCGGCTTTCGCAGGCTGCGGGCCCGGCCGCTTCGAGGATGTGGACAAGCTCACCGCTTTTGCAGACAACCTTGTGCCACACGTTCTCCGCTATGACGGCATTCTTGTCGTCGAGCCCGCGCTCGCCGCGCACATCACGCGGGAAGCGCTGCTGCCCGCGGGATCAGAGGAGGAGGTGGAGCTGCGCGCCGCGGCGGTGCATGCCGTCGAATGCCTGGTGGAGGAGATCCGGGCGCGGGGCGGCCGCACCTCTGCGCGCGCCTTGGACTCGGCGCTCTGGACTCGGGGGCAAAATCCCGAGGTGAAAGCACGCCCGCGCCATCGAACGCGCACCGTCTATTACTGAAACGACGGACAGGACACATACCCAATCGAGTCGATTCGCTTCTGTCGCCCTCCGCCGGGCTCGGGCGTCGAGCGCGTGGCCCAGGCTGGAGCCGGGCTCGGGACGCTGCGGGCACCGGCTTGGAGGTATGCGGACAGCGCATCCGCGAGCCGCTGCGCGTCCTCGTCGCCGACGTTTGGCGTCCGCAACTCCTCACGCACCCTCTGGCGCAGCGCATCTGCGGGCGGTAGGGCGTCGAGCCGAACAAGCGCCTCGGCAATCTTGGGCGTGATGCGGGAAATGGCAGGCCGCAGGGCGCCGTCGAGACTCGGCGGCTCCGGCATGTGGCCGTTCTCGGAGGTCCCCAGCACCCCGCTTTCGAGATGGCGAGCCGCCGTGATGAGCGCCTGAAAGACGCCACGCACCGCGGCCTCGGCCCGCTGTACCCGGTCGGTTCGGGCGGCCTCTTCGTGCACCGCGCGCACCGCGGCGTCGAGCACGCGCGCCTCTTGCGCTTCGTCGGTGACCGGCAGTCCCGCGCGACGCTTCGCCTCGGCAACGAGCGGCATGAGCGCGAGACGCTCGTCCGCTGCCGCGAGTAGCGCTGCGAGCGGAGCTGCGGTGGCCGCCGAGTGCGGCTCACCGAGCCAGGTCCTCCGCAACTCAGACAGCGTGCCGTCCGCCTCTCGGGCAAAAAGCCAGAGATCCAGGTGCTGAGCGAGTTCGGGCAGGTCCGCGCGAACCAGGGGCGCCTTTCGATCGCGCGAGAACGGTCCCAGGACGCGGAGTTCGCCCGCGCCACGCTGCCACTCGCGCGCCTCTAGCGTGTCCGAGACGGCGGCGTCCGCTCGCCCCTCGAGGAGGATGCGGCGCACTTGTGCGTTGTCCATGGCTTGCACCTGGGC
>DATFYN010000378.1:0-47452 GCA_035315025.1 Myxococcota bacterium | reverse complement strand
AGCGCTGTCGAAGTGGCCGAGCGGAGCCGCAGCGCTTCGGCATTCTCGACATCCGGGGCCTCTGGTTTGTTCGCGGCAATCTCGTCCGGGACCTCGCCGCACACACCAAGCGCGAGCTCTTGCCCTGGGATGGTTGGGGATTTGCGGACAATCCAGTCGACCCGGAGGATTCGACGGAGCTCGCACTGCTGGATCGGGTGGCAGAGCTTACGCAGGCCGATGCTGCCTCACACGAGGAGGTGCTGAAGCTCTACGATTCAAACGTCCGCCTCCGGGTGCCGCGCGTCATCATGAGCTTTGGGCCCGGGGGAAACGTTCCCGTCGACCTCGGACCAGGCATCACCGACTGATGAAACCAGCCGCGCGAGCCTGCGATCGAAGCGGAGCGAGGACGAGGCCTGGGCGATGCCAGCGGGGTCTTGGCTAGCTGGCCCAGACGATGTTCGCGTCGGCCGCGCGAGGCGTCTTCACGGCGAGCACTGAAAGCTTGCGTGCAATGCTCCCTGCGAGCTCGCGGAATGCATGGGCGGCTTCCGACTCAGGCGCGTATACGAGAATCGGCTTCCCGGCGTCGCCCCCTTCCACGACGCGAGGGTCGATCGGCACCTCGCCCAAGAAGTCGACGCCGAGCTCTTCGGCGGTCCGCTTTCCGCCCCCGCGGCCGAAGATGTAGTAGCGGCGGTCGGGCAGATCGGGGGGAGTGAAGTACGACATGTTCTCGATGATGCCGAGTACCGGCACGTTCACCTTCTCAAACATCTTGAGCCCTTTTCGGGCGTCGATCAGCGAGAGATCGTTTGCCGTCGTGACGATCACCGCTCCCGAGAGCGGAGCCTGCTGGGTCAGCGTGAGGGCGGCGTCTCCTGTGCCCGGCGGAAGGTCGATCACGAGGTAGTCGAGCTCCCCCCAGTCCACGTCGGCGAGGAACTGTCGAATCAGGCCGTGCACCATAGGTCCGCGCCAGATGACCGGAGAATTCTCGCTCACGAAAAAACCCATGGACATGAGCTTTAGGCCGTAGCCTTCGAGCGGAAAGATCCGCTTGTCCTCGCTTAGCGGGCGCCCATGAACGCCGGTGAGGAGCGGGAGCGACGGGCCGTACACATCGGCATCCATCAACCCGACCGTGGCGCCGGACTCTCGGAGGGCGAGGGCCAGGTTGACCGCGGTCGTGCTCTTCCCCACGCCTCCCTTGCCCGAGGCCACTGCGATCGTGTTCTTCACACCGGGGAGCGAGACGCCTTGGGGCGTGGGCGCTTTGGCTGCACTGGCCCGGGTGTTCGAAGTCATTTCGACGTCGACGCTGTCGACCCCGGGGAGCGCCGCCACCTTTTCGTGTGCAGCGCGCTCGAACTCCGCCTTCACAGGGCAGGCCGGCGTCGTGAGCTCGATTTTGAACGAGATGCGTCCTCCTTCGATCCGAAGATCTTTCACGAACCCAAGGTCGACGATGCTTTTGCCGAAGTCCGGGTCGACGATCGGGCGGAGGGCGTTCAGCACTTCGCTCTCGGACACACGAGATGCCATGCCAAGGCTCCTTGGGGTGGTGGAGGTCGAGCGCGAGGCTAGCGCAGGGCTCGGCTCCGCGTGGGGGCCACACCCCGAAAGCCCGCGTCAAAGGCTGGCGAGCACGAAGAGCGCGCGGAGCCAGGGATGGAAGGCATCGTCGAAATGCCCTCGGGCGGCGAGGGCGTCGCCGTCTGCGACGAGATCCTGTGCGCGCTCGCGGGCGCGCTGGCAGCCTGCGTCCGCTTGGCGACAGGCGATCTGCGGAACACCTCGGTCCACCGTCGACCCCACCGCCTGAACGAGCTGGTCGTCGAGATCGTCGAGCGCCCCCTTGAGTGGCGGCAGACGAAGCGCCATCTCGAGGGTCTGGAGGAGCCCTACCGCAGCCTCATCCCGGCCATCGTTGAACAGCCGGAGGGTGAAGTGCAAAAGCGAGGAAAGATGGCGCCTCAAGAATTCTGCGCGCTCCTCCCGAAGCCCTGGGCTCCGCTGGTCGAGCTCCAGGTCGATCGATTCGAGCGCCCAGAGGAGGCCCGCGAAACGGCCGGGCTTGGCCGCCGTCGGCGGTACCCCGGAGGAGAGATTCTTCGTGTGTCGCCGATCGCGGCCGAAGCCTTGCCAGGGAATGGCGCTTGCCTTCGCTGGCGCTGGTGTGCTCCATACGAACAGGTTGCCCTCGCGGGACGAGGCCACGACGGAGATCGTCCCACTACCGTCTACATCGCCGGGCGTCGGCGAGCCGAGCATCCAGCCGTGCGTGAACTTGGGCCAGCCGTCGGGCTCACTGCCATCGCCGCGGAAGGCGTGGACGAGATACGCCCCGCTGCCCTGGATCACCTCGGGAATACCGTCGCCATCCACGTCGGCGATCCCTGGGCTCGTCAGGAACTGCATGTCGTCCATCTTGCGCGGGTACGCGGGCAAGAGTTCGCCCGTGCGCGGATCCCAGGCCGTCACGCCGTAGTCGCTATAGCTTTGATTGCCGGGTGCCTCGAAATCGATCAGCTTGCGAAGACCACCCGTCGGCGCGACGTACTCCGGGAGGCCATCGCCATTGATATCGCCGAAGGCGCCGCAGCCGAGCGCCGGGAAGAACGGGGCGTCGCCCGATCCAGCGGTGAGTGGAACCTGTGGGAACCCACCGTTCGGGAAATCTATGGCGAGGACGCGCGGGGCGTTTTGCCGCTGGGGATCGCGGCCCAGCAGAGGGTTGCCATCCTTGTCGAGGAGCATGACCGGGCCGATCGCGCCAAAGATCGCGATCGCAAGGTTTCCCGTTCCGTCGAGATCGGCGATGGCCGGCGACCCTGGGGTCCCCCACTCCACCGTCGGCAAGAGGCCTGGCGCGAGCAGCGGGATTGCAACCGGCCAGCCCGGTCGGAAGGGACCGCCCGGGTGGAGGTTGCCGTCGTGCTGGACCACGTAGATCCGCCCGGCCGTGTCGAGCGATAAGCTGCCGCCGCCCACGCCGCCGCTTTGCAGGAACGCGAGCAGATTTGAAGGAGAGGAAAAACTGTCGGTGTAGCCTGCGTACTCTTCGTTTGTCGCAATCACGAGCTCCGGGAAGCCGTCGCCATCGAGGTCCGCGACAGCGGGGGAGCTGATGATTTTCACCAGGCGATTCTGCGCGAAGCCGCTCTTGGGTGTCACCTTGCCGGTCGCCGGATCGACGTCGACCTCCGAGAGATCGGCGACCCGAACCGGGAAGCCGGGGACTTCGGAGCCATCGGGTCCCCAGGCGTAGAGATGGCCGTCGAGGCCGGCCACGACGATGTCGAGCTTCTTGCCGCCGGCCGGGCCCGCGAGATTCACCAGCGTCGGTGCACTCGCGAAGCCCGGGTCGGAGTCATTCTTGCTGTCGTGGTTCGCGGGATTCGAGAACGCCGGGTTGGAGCTCACCGGGAATCCGGGTCGCCGCCTTCCGTGGTCGTCGAATACGTAGACCTTGCCTTCGGTCGATGCCGCCACGATCTCCACGCGGCCGTCCCCGTCGAGGTCGTCGGCGGCCACCGCGCCGACGATCGCCTCTCGCGGCGCAGTTTGCTTGCCCGTGGCGTACGCGGAGCTACCGGAAGTGGGGACGGGATTGAAGTCTGTGTACGCCGGAAAGCCTGGGAGCTCGCTGCCGTCGCTGCCATGGAGCACGTGCACGACCCCCGCGGCCGTGCCCACCACGATGTCGAGCACACCGTCGTGGTCGATATCCGCCAGCACCGGCGACGCCTCTCCGGAGGCTCCGAGATGCTTCGGCGCGAAGCGCAGCGAGGGATCGCTGTGGATCGCGACCTCGCGGCGGTCCTCGCCGACGTTGCCCGTGGCGTCGGTGACACGCAGGCGCAGCTGCACGGTGTGCGCGTCGGGGTCTTGGATCTGCGCCCCGGGATCGAAACCGCATGCCGCCGCGGTGGCGGCTGGGTCCCAGGTTCCGAGGCTGGCTCGCTCGTGCTTGCCTTTGCCTGAGCCGCTGCCAATCTGCAGGAAGCTCATCGGCTGAACGCCGCATCCGACCTCGAGCGTCCAGGTGAAGCCGCGGCCGGTGCGCACCCGCTCGCGCTCGGCGGCGACCGAGCCCACGATCACGACCTTCGGTGTGCGCTTGGGATCGATCGTGTCGAACCACTCCACACTCCCGGAGAGGTCGGCTTCGGGCGGAATCGTGTCGGGCGAGATCGCGAGCAGCTTCGTCGCGTCGGGCCGTCCAAAGCCCGTGAACTCGTCCCAGCCCGCCTGGGTTGGGAAGTTGTGCGATGAGAAGACAAAGCGCGGCGGAAAGCTCAACGCGATGTTGATCAGGCCGCCAGACGAGGTCAAGGGGAGCTTGAGGTTCGCCGACTGGTTGATGTCGTCGGCGGAACGGCGAAAGATTTGACGCACCTCCTCCGCGGAAAATGGCGTCGACAGGCCGGGATAAGGCTGCAGCAGGCCGCGGTCGATGAGGTTCTTCCCATAGGAGATGAGCAAGGCCGTGAGTCCCGCGGCCTTTCCGGTCGCCTCGGATGAGCACGAAGCGGACGAGATCGTGACCCACGCGCGCCCGCCATAGTTCGTGCAGCCGTTCAAGATCGTGTAGTCGTCCGTCTGTGCGACGAAGGTGCCGTCGCCGTTGCGGATGGAATTGACCCAGATCGTATGCTCGAAATTCGCGGGGTAGTTGTGGTGGCGGCTCTCCTCGTCCGCCGCGCTCGCGATGATCGGGATTCCGCGCTCGTAGGCGTAGTTGATGGCCTGCTGGCTGGTGGGGCTCGCCGACATCGCCCCGAGCGCCTCGGAGATCAGGTCGACGTGGAGGTCCGTTGCATACACCACAGCGCGGGCAAAGTCGGTGTCCACCGCTACGAAGCTGTCCGCGACCTTGATGGGGACAAACATCGAGCTTGGCGAGACTCCGGGGAAGGCGGTACCTGAGTTCGCTTCGCTGACTTGGTCGTGTGCCTCGCCCGTTCCGTGGCCGTAGTCGACATCGTCTACCGGGTCGTTGTTGTTCTCGTCAAAGTTCCATCCCGCGATGTCGTCGACGTATCCGTTTCCGTCGTCGTCGACGCCGTTGCTGTAGAAGTGGATCAGATCCTCCGCGTCGAGGACGCCGTTGTGGTTGTAGTCGGGAACGCCCGCTCCCGCGAAATCGTCTACGTTTACAACGCCATCCCCGTTGCAATCGTAGGGCTTGAAGGCGGGCATCTTTTCCGGGCAGGGATTCGGGAGCTCACCCAGGTTTAGACGAACCTTAAGCCGGAGGGCCGGGTCGCTCCAAAGAATGCCGCTGTCGAGGATGGCCACCGCGACATCGGGCCGCCCCGTGCTTAGGGTCCAGGCACCGACGATGTTCATCCCAGTCCCGGGGTCGTACTTCCAGGCGTCTCCCGAGGTCGGGTTGAAATTGCTCGGCAGCTGACCAGGTGCGAGAAAGAGATAGGAAGCGTAGTTGTAGGGATTGGTGCAGGCGGGCGCGACGCACTTCGGATACGGAACGTCGGCTGGGCTCGACGTGGACCACAGGGCGGCCGCGAACGTGTTGGCGAGAAGGCAGACGTGCAGCAGACGCAGGCGCATATAGTGCACCCCAGGTGCGGCGCAAAGGGGCAGTCTATCACGCGGCGTCGTGCGATTTGGGAAGTGAAATGGCCCCCGGCGAGCTCACGAGGACGCGCGGGGACCAGGCTGGGGATGAAGCAGGCTTCACATTCGCCAGGTTGTAGGGCCAGGTTGCCTCCGGTATTTACACCCTACCCCTGTCCTTTGTCTCCGCCGTCGAGAAAACCCTGACCAGGAGTTCCGAAAAGCGTGGACTGGAGCGACTCGATCGCGTGGATCGCCCTTGGCCTCACGGGCATGGCGACCTTCGGCGTGCGCTTCTTCGTGCAGTGGCGCGCCTCGGAACGTGCGGGTGATAGCGTGGTCCCGCTCTCGTTCTGGCATCTCAGCATCGTCGGGAGCCTCCTGCTCCTTGCCTACGCAATCCACAAACGCGATCCGGTTTTCATTCTCTCGTATCTGCCCAACACGTACATCTACGCTCGAAACCTGATCCTCATCCGGCGCAAGAAAGCCGTGGCCGACCTCGCGGCGCTGCACCGAGACGGGCCGGTTGATCCCAGCTAGCGAGGCGCATCGTTCGCCACTTCTAGTCGGATTCCCAGGTCTCGAAGCTCGCATCGATCCGCGCGGCCCGGCGGCGCAGGAGCTCACGCTGCTCGGGGTGCGTGAGGATGTAGAGATCCTGGCGCTCGATTCCCCGCACCACTTTTGCGGCGACGCTCTCGGCGGTCACCGTGCCGCCCCGCATGGCACCCACGGGCGGTTGCGAGGCAGCGGACTCTCTCGCGGGACGTTCGGCGCCCGGACGCAGACGCCGCGAGTTCTCTCCAATATTGGTAGCGACAATCATCGGGCATAGGACGCTCGCGCCGATCGAGTGTGGCTTGAGCTCCCGGTGGAGCGCCTCGGTGAGGCCGACCACCGCGAACTTCGCCGCGCAGTAGATGCCGAGCCACTGCATGCCGACGAGCCCGGCCATCGAGGCGGTATTCACCACGTGGCCCCCTTCGTGCTGATCGATCAGCCGGGGCACGAAGGCCTCGACGCCGTGGACGACGCCCCAGAAGTCGACGTTCATGGTGAACTCCCAATCCTCGTGGGGCGCCTTTGCGATCTCGCCCAGGAGGGCGATGCCGGCGTTGTTGCAAACGATGTGGACGGCGCCAAAACGCCGCCAGGCGGCGTCTGCGAGAGCGTTGACGCTCGCCCGCTGCGTGACGTCGGTGGGGACGCAGAGGATTGGTGTCCCCGCGCTCGCGAACTCGCGCTCCATCATCCGAAGACCCTGCTGATCGATGTCGGCGAGCACGATCTTGGCCCCGCGTGCCGCGAAGGCACGGGCCAACGCCGCACCGATCCCGCTCGCCCCTCCCGTGATGACAGCGACGCGGTTGCGAAACACGTCCATTTCGTCTCCTTGGACCTAACGAAGGGTGCAGCCGAGCCCATCGTGGTACTCGGCGCGCGCGCCGCCCACGAGGAGCGCTCTCGAGTCCACGGTCCGCTCCGTGAAATCCACGCGCGCCTCGAAAAGACCCGTGTACCCGCCGAGGTCTTCGCGTAGGCACGAGGTAGCGTCGCGACCGGACACGAAAACGCACGAGCAGAGCATCTTCGCGGTATAGCCCGAGACGATCTCGCCGCCCCGCCATGCCAGCCACGCGAAGACAGAAAGCGCGAACGTCGCGAAAAGCGCGACTCCGCCGACGATGCGTCGAGCCGTGCGATCCATGGGCCGGGGAAATGTTCCTTTCCGCGCGTTTTGTGCCGAGGGTATCATGCACGGTGCGATGGCTCTCTTGGCGCGTGGGTGGTGGCTGTGCGCGTTTTTCTCCCCGCTGGCGGCCGTCGCCGCCGGCACGGCCCTCGTCCCGCTCCCGCGGCAGCCGACCGGGATTGCATTCCCGACGGCCGACTGGGAGGTGGCGCCGCCGGCGGGCGACGGCGACCCGGCGCGTTTGTCCCGCGCGCTCGATGATGCTTTCTCCGAGCCTGAACCCGCGCGAGTGCGCCGCACGCGGGCGGTCGTCGTGGTCCGTGGCGGGCGCATTGTCGCAGAGCGCTATGCGCCGGGCTTCGGGCCGCAAACGCCCCTGCTCGGCTGGTCCATGACAAAGAGTCTGACCAACGCGCTCTGCGGGATCCTCGTACGCGAGGGCAAGCTCGACCTTTCTGCGCCGGCGCAGGTGCCCGAGTGGAACCGCGTCGGCGACGCCCGACGGGCGATCACCATCGACCTCCTGCTGCGCCAGTCGAGCGGCCTGCGATGGAACGAGGTCTATGAGACCTCTCCCTTTGACTCGAGCGTGCTCACCATGCTGTATGGACTCGGCCACCGCGACATGGCGGCGTTCGCTGCCTCGCAGCCGCTCGCTCACCCTCCAGGGACCGTTTGGTGCTATTCGAGCGGGACGACCCTCATCCTCTCGCGCATCCTGCGCTCGTTAGTCGGGAGCGACTCGGACTATCACGCATTTCCGCGTCGCGAGCTCTTCGAGCGCATCGGGATGAAGAGCGCGCTGATGGAGCCCGATGCCGCAGGAACCTTCGTCGGCTCTTCTTACAGCTACGCGACAGCGCGCGATTGGGCGCGCTTTGGGCTCCTCTACCTCCGCGACGGTACGTGGCAGGGCGCACGGATCCTGCCCGCGGGCTGGGTGGACTACACGCGGACGCCGGCACCTGCGGCACCGCATGGAGAGTACGGAGCGCACTTCTGGTTGAATGCCGGCGCTGCGGACCGCGGCGCGCCTTCCCCGGACCCGCGCGCCCCCGCCGATCTGTTCTACGCCAGCGGTCACGACGGACAGGTGGTTGCGATCGTGCCGTCGCGTGACCTTGTGATCGTGCGGGCCGGCTTGACACCCGACGACGGACGCTATGACGTGAATGGCTTCGTGGCCGAAGTGGTGGCGGCGTTCTCCCCAGTCGCGCCCTAAAGCGCGGCCTTAGGAATCGTAAAGAAATAAATTGACTAATGTGTCCACCGGGCCGATCCTGGCCGCGTGGGAGCCGAACGCGAGATCCGAGCGAAATACCGTGCGCTCGTGCCCGCGCTGGACGAGCGTCAGCGGCGTTTGTGGGCGGGTACGGAGGCGCGCGTTCTGGGGCGGGGTGGCATTGCGGTGGTCGCTCGGGCGACCGGCCTCGCGCGCAATACGATTGTCCGCGGGCTCGCGGAGTTATCTGAGAAGCGGACTCTGTCTCCGTCCTGCGTGCGACGCTCGGGGGCTGGGCGGAAGCGGGCGACCGTGCTGGCCCCCGGATTGACGACGGCCTTGGAAGAGCTCGTGGAAGCCGTGACGCGAGGGGATCCAGAATCGCCGTTGCGATGGACCTGCCAGAGCACGCGTCACTTGGCCGAGGAGTTGAACGCACAGGGGTATGCGGTCAGCCATACGTTGGTGGCGGGGCTGCTGCATGAGCTGGACTACAGCCTGCAGGCGAACCGGAAGACCCTGGAGGGAGCCGGTTACCCCGATCGGAACGCGCAGTTCGAGCACATCAACGAAGCGGTCACGACCCAATTGAAGCGCGGCCAGCCGGCGATCTCGGTGGACACCAAGAAGAAGGAACTGGTGGGGCAGTTCAAGAATGCCGGGCGAGCGTGGCGACCTCAGGGGAAGCCGGAGAACGTGAAGGTTCATGATTTCCTGGATCCCGAGAAGGGCAAGGCGATCCCCTATGGCGTGTACGATCTCGGTCGAAACCTGGGCTGGGTGAGTGTGGGTGTGAACCACGACACCGCCGCCTTCGCGGTGGCTACAATCCGGCGATGGTGGCGCGAGCTGGGGCGCCAGCATTACCCTCGCGCCACGTCACTGCTCATCACCGCCGATAGCGGCGGAAGCAACGGTTCCCGCCTCCGACTCTGGAAGTGGGAGCTCCAGAAGCTGGCTCAGCAGACGGGACTGGTGCTTTCGGTCTGTCATCTTCCGCCCGGAACCAGCAAGTGGAACAAGATCGAGCATCGTCTCTTCTCATTCATCTCGCAGAACTGGCGGGGTCAGCCCCTGCTCACTCATGCGGCCATCGTCAGCCTCATCGCGGCCACCAAAACCAAGACAGGGCTCAAGGTCCGTTGCGTGCTGGACACCCACAAGTATCCCAAGGGTGTGAAGCCCACGGATGAGCAGATGATCGCCATCCACTTGAAACCCGATCAGTTCCACGGTGACTGGAACTACAGCATCGCCCCCTACCGGCAACGCATAATAGTCAAGTAATTTAATTACAGACTCTTAGCCCTTCGCGGCGAGGCTCACGAAGTCACCCTCGGTCAGAATTCCAACGAGCCTTCCTTCCTCGACGACCGGAAGGCAACCGAGTTTGTGGTGGGCCATCAGGCGGGCCGCCTCGGCGAGCGGCGTGTCGGGACTGGTGGTGATGAGTTCGGTCGTCATCACCTCTTTCACGAACAGCATGTCGAGCAGCTTCTGCTGCGCGCGCGTGCCGTAGCCGAGCGCGCGCGCGAGCGATCCGCGGAAAACGTCGCGCAGGCTCACGAGCCCCACGAGCTTCGTCTCGTCGTCGTCTTCCACGACGGGGAGATGACGAATCCTACCGAGGCGCATGACATCATCGACCAACGAAAGCCGGTCATTGCGCCGCACGGAGGTGACCTCATGACTCATGAGGTCACGGACGGACATCTGCGAGCTCGACTTCAACGCCACCATGGAACCATTCTAAGGGATTAGAAAGGCGGCCGCTGCGTCAGGGCGGTCTCCGTCGGGCCCACTGTGCGCGTCGCGGCAGCTGCGCCCTTGGGGCGGGAGGACGCGAGGCGCAGCACCGCAGGATAGCCTCTCGTGATGCAGGCCCCTTCCAGCGCGCCGCGCTGGCGCAAGAGGCGATGCAGCTTCGGCAAATGGTAGTGCGGAACGGTCATCAATAGGTGGTGCTCGAGATGATAGTTCACACGATTCGGCGCAATGAAGAGCCGTTCCCACCGGCGGGCGAGCGTGGTGCGCGTATTGCGCAGGTCGTCGGCCGGGTCGGGCACCATGCCATGCTCGGCAATGGATCGGATCCGCATGACGAGGCTGTAGGTGGTGAGCCAGGCTGCAGGCCAAAGCAGGTAGAGCGCGGGATAGCCGGCCAAGGCGCAGAAGCCGAACAGCATGGCGTTGGTGAGCGCAACGCCGCGCAGGTTTGCGAGGCCGGCACCATCGCGTCGCCGCACCTTTCCATGGGAAAGTCCGAGATCCCGACGTAGCGTCGCGATCGCGCGTTTGACACCCGTGCGACCGGCGAGGTCGCGAAGGACCTTTCGGCGCAGGCTCGCGCGGGTCACCGGGAAGGGGGCCGCGAGGCCGAGATCGGGGTCCTCGGCGGTTCCGGTCTTGGCATGGTGTTGGAGGTGGTACGCGCGGTACGGGTGAAGGTCACCCCAGACAGGATAGGCACACAGCCAGTTGCCGGCCCAATCATTGAGGCGGCGGTTGCGAAAGAGCGTGCGGTGGGCGGCTTCGTGCATGAGGACGGCCAGACCCAGCTGGCGCCCCCCGATCACAAAGAGGGCGAGCACGACGGTGAGCGGGTTTGGCCAGCGCGCGACCAGCGCGAACGATGCGGCAATCAGACTCCAATCGGTGAGGAGCGAGCGCCACGAGTACCAGTCTTGCAGTTCGAGCAGCTCCTCCACCTCCTCGCGCTGGAGCGAGCGGAGCCACGGCTTTTCCGCGCTGTCCGTCGGCGCGGCGGTCGACGACCTCATGAACACCCTCCTGCCGCCGAGAGCGTCGCGGCGGCATCTGTCATCCGTAGGTCCTGGGCGCCGCGCGAGTGGCGCACGCCATATTGATCGAGAAACCCCGCCCACGCCGTGCGGCCGATTTGGTCGTAGCGGCGCATGGCGTCCAGCAGCGCGCTCCGGCCGGCAGACGGACAGATCTCTTCGGGGAGGAGGGGATCGAGAGCGAGCTGGCGGATCACTCGGCCGCCCCACAGGAAGGACTCGACCATGGCCTCGCGCGCGCCGAGCGAAGAGAGCCGCTCCGCACTGCGGCCGAGCGCTTGGCAAGCCTCCCGGTAGCCGGTTTCGAGCGCGCGGCGGTCCCAGAGATCTCGCGCTCTTCCCTCTGCGTCGGGATCGAGCTCCCGCAGCGAAGCCACGAGGACGCCGGAACCAAGGCCGAGGCCCGCCAGGGTCTCGCGTGTTCCGGCAACGCCGCCGACGAAGTTGTCAGGACGCACGCTTAAGCTCGGCGCGAGCGGGCGGAAGCCGAGGAACCGAACGGCTCGCCCGCTGCGACGGCTGCGCCCGCGCTCGCCGCCCAAGCTCGGCGCCCCGTACGCTGCGATCCAGCCGCCGTCCCAGGGGCGTGTCTTCTCTCCAATGCGGCGCCACGAAGTCACCTGCTGCTCGATCGCCCCAGCCGCAGACCCGAGGCGGTAAAGACCCCGCTCATCGCGCTCCACAAGGCCTCGGGCGAGCAGGCGTGCAAGCGCCACGCGTATGCTGTTGCCGCCGATCCCGAAAAGGGCCCCCGCCTCCACGAGAGCACGCACCGGCATTGAGCCGCGGCGCAGGGTCGAGAGGAGGTCGAGCACCAGGCTCCCGGCGCGCGGCGCCGCGGGGCCCGATATGGTCTCGGAGCGGGGCATCTTCGGCATATTACGCAAAACAGAATAAACATACAATAACTGTAATAAATGCGCTGGCGACCACCGCGGGAGGATCTCCATGGACGAGCTTCTTTTCAGGCGTGACGGGGCGGTTGCCACGCTCACGCTCAATCGTCCGGACCGGCTGAACGCCATCTCGCAAGGCATGCTGGAGGCCCTCTCACGCGCTCTTGTCGAATGTGACAGCGACCCCGGTGTGCGCGTCGTTGTGCTGACCGGAGCCGGCAAGGGTTTCTGCGCCGGACTTGACCTCAAGGATCTGGCGGCCGGGCAGGGCATCGGTAGCGGCGGCGAGGTCGCGGGCCCTGGCAAGTTTGATCTGCGCGACGCCCCTCCCCTTGTGCTTCACAATCTCGACAAGCCCACGATCTGCGCACTGAACGGTGCCGCAGCGGGCTACGGCATGGATCTCGCCCTCGGTTGCGACATCCGGATCGCAGCGGCCAGCGCGAAACTGGCGCCGGCCTTTGCGAAGCGCGGGGTCTTGCCCGAGAGCGGTGGCACTTGGCTTTTGCCACGGCTCGTCGGCTGGTCGCGCGCCTGCGAGATCGCTTTCACCGGACGCACGCTTCTGGCCGAGGAGTGCGTGTCCCTCGGGCTGGTCTCCCGCGTGGTGCCGGACGAGCGCCTCGCGAAGGAAGTCCAAGTCCTCGCGGCGGAGATCGCCGCCAACGCGCCGCTCGCCGTACAAGCGACCAAGCGCATGATGCGTCTTGGCCAAGATGAAACCTTCGAGGCCAACGTGCACCACGTTTTCCTGCAGCTTCTGCCGCTCTTCAGGAGCCGGGATTTCAAGGAGGGCGTGGCGGCCTTCACCGAACGGCGCGCCCCGAAGTTCGAAGGGCGCTGAGGGCAGGGGACACGTCTCGGCTCGCGCTGGAGTGGTCTCCCAAAGCGCCCTGACTGCCTCCGGCTCACCCGAGTGCGCCTTGGGAAGGCGCGGAGTCGGAGGGGGTCGCAGCGCGTTATGCTGCGCGCCGGTTCGAAAAAGGGGGGGGCATGCAGGCGTCCACTCGACGTCGCCTTGTATTCGGCGCAGCGCTCACGGCTGCCGCTTCGACACTCTCTTGTGGCAGTGGGGAAACGGCTGTGCCGACGGCGGCGCCCGCCGCGCGCGCTCCAGCCGCCGGGCCGGCTTCGGGCTCGACGGCCTCGCTTCCCGGGGAAGGGACGGCGAGCGCGGAGACGGGCGCCCTGCCCAAAGCCCTCCCGGCCGATGTCCCGAGCTATCCCGGGGCACGCGTCGTCACGAACTCCAGTGCACCCGAGCAAGGACTCTTGATCGCCTTCCAATCCAAGGACTCCCCAGAAAAGGTCTTCGAGTTCTATCGGCAGAAGCTCGCGGAGCAGGGTTGGAACGTGGAGGGTGAGATGAGCTCCGCGGACCAACGGATACTGATCGCTGGAAAAGGAGACCGGAAGGCGAGTGTGCTCGTGTCGGCAAGTGAGGCCGGCGAAACGCAGATCACGCTCACGCTTACCAATGAAGAGGGCTAGAACAAGATCCCAGCGATGCACGCCGTCATGTTGCGAGCGAGCCGGCCAGGATCGAACGTAGACCGAGTCGTGCGACGTCACCGCGTCGCGTCGGTGCCATGCCGCCCAGTCCACCCAGCAAGATCGCGAGCGAGCCGAAGTTCGCGAAACCGCAAAGTGCATACGAGGCGATCACCGCGGAGCGATGCGAGAGTGCGCCCGCCTTGATCAGTGTGCCCAGCTGCTGGTACGCCAGGAACTCGTTCAAGACCGTCTTCACCCCGAGCAGGCCACCCACCTGGGTCGCCTCCGACCAGGGAATCCCCATGAGCCACGCAATCGGTGCCATCACCCAGCCGAGGACACGCTGGAGTGTCAGCCCTTCGATCCCTGCCATGCCGCCCAGCGCTGCAAGGCCATCGTTCAGCATCGCGATGGCGGCGACGAACGCCAGCAGCGTCGCGCCGACGTAGGCGGCGACGCGTAGCCCGTCGGCGGCACCGGTGGCTGCGGCATCGATCAAATTCAAAGAGGTGGGCTCGACGATCGTGTGCCCGGTGGCTCCCGTCTCGGGTATGCCGCTCTCCGGCACCATGACTTTGGCGATCAGAATGCCGGCTGGGGCGGTGAGAATGCTCGAGATCACAAGATGTCCTGCGAAGTCGCCGCCGCCCAGCATCTGAACGTACGCCACGAGCACCGAGCCCGCGATGCCCGCCATTCCCGTCGTCATCACGCAGAAGAGCTCGGACTCGGTCATCGCTGCAAGATATGGACGCACGAGCAGCGGCGCCTCGACCATGCCCAGGAAGATGTTTGCCACGGCGGACAGGCTCTCGGCGCCGGAGATTCCAAGGCTGCGCGCCAGTGCCCGGGCCAAGAGCGCGACCACCGGCTGGATGATGCCGACGTGATAGAACACCGCGAACAGGCTTTCCATGAAGACGATGATGGGGAGCACGTTGATCACGAATGAGAAGCCGGTGTCCACGAGCGCACCGAACACGAACCGCACTCCCGTGTCGGTGTATCCGATGAAACCATTGACGGTGTCGTTTGCGGCCACGAAAAATCGCCGCCCCGGCTCAGTGCGCAACATCAGAAGAGCGAGGCCGAACTGGATCGCCGTCCCGTAGAGGATGATGCGCCAGGGCAACGCTTGCGGTCGCTTGACGCGGTCCAGGCGATGACGACCATCGCCATCATTCCCGTTGCGGAGATTGCGCGTGCGGCGAGGTCGTTCATGCCACAGCTTCCTCGAGCGCGCGGGCGAGCGCGCGCGCTGCGGCCACGGGATCCACGGCGCCCGCCACTGCCGAAATCACCGCCGCCCCGGCGGCTCCGGCGCGCACGACGGAGGCGGCGCGCGCGAGGTCGATCCCGCCGATCGCGATCACGGGGTGAGGCGCCACGCTGCGGACAGCCTCGGTGAGCAGGGCGAGCCCGCGCGGATCGTAGGGCGAGTCCTTGGAATGCGTTTCGAACACGGGACCGAACGCGACATAGTCCACGGGCTCAGCGCGCGCGGCCCTCGCCTGAGCGAGGGTGTGGGTGGAACGCCCGATCAGCAGCCGCCTGCGTGCCTCGGCGGGCAGACAAGCCGGCCCGATGTCGTCTTGACCGAGGTGTACTCCATCGGCCTCGGCCAAGAGCGCCAAATCGAAACGATCGTTGATGAAGAACAAGGCGCCCCTGGCGCGCGTGATGCTGCGAATGTCCGCGGCCATCTCAAGCGCGGCGCGATCCGTCGCCCGCTTCGCGCGGAGCTGGACGACGGCAGCACCACCCTCGCATGCCGCCCGGGCCTGCTCTACTGGGCCCTGCCTCCAGCACGGGTTGTCATCGGCCACGACGAACAGCCCCCGCAAGCGCTGGGCGAGCGGGCGTGACGTCACTCCCGTCCCGGCAGCTCGATGGCGAGCTCCACGATCTTCTTGCGCAGGGTGTTCCGGTTGATTCCGAGCAGCGCCGCGGCGCGGATCTGGTTCCAGCCCGTATGTTCGAGCACGGCGACGAGCAGGGGGCGTTCCGCGCGTTCCATGAAGCGTGGATACAGGTCCCGCGCAGCGGTGTCCGAGAGAGCGCTGCGCGCTTCCTCCGCCACGAGCTGCTCGAGAGTGGCACGCGTGCGGCCTTCACCGAGAGGGGTCTCGAGGAAGGCGAAGTCCTCGGGGGTCAGCACCTCGCTCGGAGCCAGAACGAGGGCGCGCTTGATCGCGTTTTCGAGCTCCCGGACGTTGCCTGGCCACGAATACGCCGACAGATGTCGAAGCGTGGGCTCTGCGAGGAAGCGAGGTCCAGTTCCAATCTCCTCGGAGTAGCGTGCCGCGAAGTGCTCGGCGAGGGTCGGGATGTCCTCGGGCCTCTCGCGCAGCGGTGGGAGGTGCATAGGTACCACCCGCAGCCGGTAGAGCAGGTCCTCTCGGAATCTTCCCGCCGTGACCTCGGCGTCGAGGTCACGGTGTGTCGCCGCGATGATGCGCACGTCGACATGCTCGGCACGGCGCCCCCCGACCGACATCACCTCGCCGCTCTGCAGCACGCGCAAGAGCTTGGCCTGCAGCTCGAACGGCATGTCGCCGATCTCGTCGAGGAAGAGCGTGCCGCCGGAGGCCTCGCGGAAGCGCCCCGGGCGCGCCTCGATCGCCCCGGTAAACGCTCCCCGCTCGTGACCGAACAGCTCGCTCTCGAGCAACTCTCGGGGAATCGCGGCTGCGTTCACCGCCACGAAGGCGCCGGAGGCGCGCGGGCTGGCCGCGTGGATGGCGCGGGCCACGAGTTCTTTGCCCGTTCCGCTCTCGCCGGTAATGAGGACGGAGACGTCGCTGCGCGCCACCCGACCGATCGTCTTGAAGACTTCGAGCAGGGCGTCGCTCCGGCCGACCAGACGATCGCCCGGCGCGATGCGTGCGCCGGCTTCGCGCCGTAGCTGCCGCACCTCGCGCTCGAGGTCGCGCGTGCGGAGCGCGCGATCGACGAGAGCGCTCACCTCGACAAGGCGGAAGGGCTTCACGAGATAATCCAGCGCTCCGCTTTTCATGGCCTCGACCGCGTTCTCGAAGGTGTTTTGCGCGGTGATCACGACCACCGCCGTCTCCGCGCCAAGTCCACGCAAGTGCTCCACAAGCTCGATGCCCGAGGGTCCTGGCATCCGGATATCGAGGAAGGCGATGTCGAAGGGGCCCTGGCTGGAGATTGCTTCGATCGCGGCATCGCCCGAGTCGACGTCGACGACCTCATGACCGCCCGCGCTGAGCGCCTCGCGCAGCACGAAACGGATCGAAGCCTCATCGTCAGCGATGAGGATTCGAGCGCGACGTGCTGTCGTGCCTTGGCTCATTCCGTCCTCCGCAGCGGAAGGGAAACGCGCACGGTGGTGCCGTCACCGGGGGTACTTTCGACGCGCAACACGCCACCGTGGCGCGCGACCCAGTGTTTGGAGAGGGCAAGGCCAAGGCCGGTCCCACCTTTGCGGGTGGTGAAGAACGGCGTCGAGACATTCTCGAGCACGTCGGCTGGAATGCCAGGCCCCGTATCCTCGAACTCGATCAGGACTTCGGGAACGCGCACTCCGTCCTCGATCAGGAGTCGATGGTCCACGCTCACCCGAGTGCGGATGATGAGCGTTCCGCCTTTCGCCTCGAGGGCCTGCAGCGCATTGCGCGTGAGGTTCAGGAAGACCTGGACCAGCCGATCCGGGTCGGCAAGGAGCTCGGGCAGGGAGGGGTCGAAGTGGCGCTCGACCCTCGCGCTCGCGGAGAGCGGATCGTGGGCCAGAAGGTCGAGGACGTCGTCGAGGAGCCGGTGCAGATTCACGGGGGTGAGCTGAACCTTCTCCCCGCGCGCAAAGACCATAAGGTCGTCGACGAGTGTCGCGATGCGATCCACTTCCCGCACGATCAGTCGAGCCGACTCGCGCGTGTGTGTGTCTCCCGCCCGCAGCTCGAGCAGCTCCGCAGCGCCGCGGATTCCACCGAGAGGGTTCTTAACCTCATGCGCGATCCCGGCAGCGATCCGCCCGAACGCGGCGAGCCTCTCCCGCTCGGTCACCACCTGCTGAAGGGAGTGCTGGATCGTGCGGTCTCGAAGCGCAAGCACCACCCCATCGGGCGTACCCTGCTCGTCGAAAGTCGCAGAGGCGGCGACATCCACGACGAGCTTCACATCGAGGCGGCGTTCGACGGGCTCGTCACTCGCGAGGGCGGTGCGGCCGCTCGCCAGCGCGGCCCGCGCCAGCTTGGCCATGGCGTGGTCCCGGCCCAGCACGCGCTCGATGGGCTCTCCGCCGATGGCCTCTGGGGAGGTCTCGAGGATGCGGCAGGCCTCGGCGTTGACCTGCTCTACGCGGCCCTCGCGGTCGACCACGATGACCCCGTCTAGGACCGCGTCCAGCACGCGCTGAAGATCGACAGGCAATGAAATCCTCCCCAGGGGAAAGCGTGCCTAAAGCTTGGGCACCTTAGCAGTACCTCCCTACGCGTCGAGGCGCTCCGAGGCAAGGGAGGGTAAGGTGGAATGCGTGAATCCCTTGAGGACTGGGATTGCGGTGTCTGAAGCGCAGCGCGTCGTTCTCGCGCTCGCGCCGCAGCTCGGGTCTGAGATGGTGGCCAGCGCAGACGCGCTCGGTCGGGTGCTCGCGGAGCCCGTGGTCTCCACGCGCACGCTCCCCCCCGCCGACAACTCTGCAATGGACGGCTATGCCCTTCGATGCGCAGACCTAGCAGGCGCTACGCATGCCGTGCCCGTCGCGCTGCGGGTCGCTTTCGAGGTCGCCGCCGGCGGCAGCCACGAGCGTGCACTTGCCCCGGGTGAGGCGGCTCGGATTTTCACAGGTGCACCCATCCCGCCGGGCGCAGACACCGTTGTGAAGCAAGAGGATACCGAGCGCGACGGGCCGCTCGTGCGGGTGCGGGTAGCTCCGAGCCACGGCGAGAACGTGCGCGCGGCGGGCGAGGATGTCCGCGCGGGTGAGCTCGTGCTCGATTCTGGGGTGGAGCTGGGCCCGGCGGCGCTCGGGCTGTTGGCCGCTCTCGGCCGCACGGTGGTCGCCCTACGGCAGCGGCCGCGTGTCTCGATCGTCTCGGGAGGCGACGAGCTGGTCGAACCGGACAGCGCCGCGTCCGACGGGAAGATCGTGTCCTCAAACTCCTACACACTTTCCGCACAGTGCCGGCTGGCGGGTGCCGAGCCGATCTACCTCGGCATCGCACGCGATACGCCCGATGCACTCGAAGAGCGGCTCCGCGCCGGGAGTCGAGCGGATCTCATCGTGTCGTCGGGAGGCGTCTCGGTGGGAGACCGCGACTACGTGCGGCCAGTTCTCGAGAAACTCGGCTGCACACTCGTGTTCTGGGGAGTGCAGATGAAACCGGGCTACCCGATGGTCTTCGGCCGATTCGGGGAGACTGGCCCCCTCGTGTTCGGCCTCCCCGGAAATCCCGTGTCCGCCATGGTGACGTTCGAGCAGTTCGTCCGCCCGGTGCTCCGCAAAATGGCCGGCCACAGGGCCTGGTTCCGCCCGGTGGTTCGCGCCACGCTTGCGGATGACTTTGAAAAGGCTGCCGGGCGCATGCACTTTGTGCGGGTCTTCCTCGAGCCGAAGCCAGATGCGCCCGGCGAGTTCGTAGCGCGGAGCACAGGCAGCCAGAGCTCGGGCGTCTTGCGCTCCATGGCCCTCGCCCACGGCCTGCTCATCATTCCTGCGGCGCAGACGCGGCTGCGCGCTGGCGAGCGCGGCGCGGTACAGGTGCTCGACGAGGGCTTCTTCGCGGCGCGCGAGCCGGGATTCTAGGTGGACCGCCCAGGCGGGCGCCTTCGCGACGTTGCTGGCGCCGTGATACTCGGCGGCAGCTCGACCCGGATGGGGCGCGACAAGGCGTCGCTGACAGTTGGTGGTGTTGCTGCGGCGACGCGCATCGCGTGTGTCCTCGCTGAGCTCTTCGAGGACGTATTGCTGGTGGGCGGAGATCCGCCTGCGAACGCCCCGGGCCGAAGGGTCCCCGACCCTCCCGGTCCGCCGTGTCCGCTGCGTGGCATCGTCGCAGCCCTCGGAGCCGCTTGGGCCGAGCGGGTGCTCATCGTGGCCACTGATCTTCCGCTCGTCACCCCTGCCTTGCTGCTCGGGATCGTCGCTTGGCCACGAGCCGAGGTCGTGGTGCCGCGACCGGGCGGCGTGCCCCAGCCACTCTGTGCGCTCTACGAGCGGGAGGTTGCGCGACGCGCAGCCTTCGCCCGCTTCCAGGCCGGCCGCCTCGCGGCCCAGGGCGTGCTCTCGGAGCTTCAAGCCTCATATCTCGAGGATACGGATCTCGCCGAAGTCGACCCGGATGGAGCGGCGCTTGCAAATCTCAACACGCCCGAGGATCTGGCACGGGCCGAAGCGATTGTCGCCCGCGCGAGGTAAGGCCGGTGGCGCTGGGCGCGCGCCTCACGTCACAATCTGCACCCAGCCAACCCAGATCAACACTCCCATCACGATGCACAGCGCGATCCGGTACCAGCCGAAGGGAGCGAGGCCGTGGCGGTTTAGGAAGGAGACGAGCCAGCGCACTGCGATGGCGGCCGAGACCGTGGCTACGACAACGCCCAAAATGCAGGCCGTGACACCAAGCTCCTGGAATAGGTTTGGCGTCCCGCGCTTCGAGGCCTCGTGGAAGTTCTTCGCGAGTTCGTAGAGGCAGGCGGCACCGAGGGTAGGGAGCCCCAGCAGAAACGAGAACTCTGCTGCTTCGGTTGCGCGCATCCCGATGAGGAGCCCTGCGCTGATCGTCATCATGGAACGGGAGGTTCCCGGCCAGAGCGACGCGCATTGGAGCAGGCCGATCCAGAGCGCATCGCGCGGCGAGAGGTCATTCACGGTCCTTCCCTCTTGCCGATGATGCCGATCGAGCCAGATCATCCACACACCGCCGACGAAGAGGGCAGTGAACACGGCGGAAGGCTTGAAAAGGTGTGTCTTAATCGCCTCGTGTACGGCGAGGCCGAGCACCGCCGCGGGGAGAAAGGCGAGGAACAGGTTGACGGCGAGCTTGAGACCCGCAGGATCTCTACCCACGAGCCCGAGAAGCAGGCTGCGAACCCGCGGCGCGTAGAGACCCAGAACCGCAAGGATGGCCCCGCCCTGCACCACGACGTCAAACGCATCGAGCGCGGACTTCGAAGCCTCGTCCCTCCCTAAGCCGAGGAGCGACGAAGCCAAGATGAGGTGACCTGTGGAGCTCACCGGCAGGTACTCGGTGATGCCTTCGACGAGACCGAGCACAATCGATTGCCACCACTCCACGGGCTCCCCCCTCTAAGACTCGCGGCTTGATACTGGATCGGCGGACGACTGACAAAGACAAGCGCCATGAGCTGCGGGTGAGAGCCCACGACGGGCATGGCTGCCACGCTGGCCGAACGGGTGTCGAGCGAGGCCGGAGCTAGAGCGCAGCGCGCAGCCGGGCAAGCACGGTGGGATGCGCACGGATGCGCAGGCGGGTGCCGCGTTCGTCATACGTTTCCGCGAGCACCCGGCACGAGGAGTGAATGTCCCCGACCACCCGCTGCCGGGAGTAGGGTACGGTGACCTCGTCCTCCACCATCTCGCGCTCGAAGAACGCGACAAGGCGATCCCGCAGCAGCGCTACGTCTTCGGGCCGCTTCGCCGAGAGCAAGAGCGCGTCCGGGTGGAGGGCGGCCAGTTCGGCCCGCTTCGCAGCATCTACGCGGTCGATCTTGTTCAGCACGACGAGCCAGGGCTGCGCATCCGCTCCGATTTCGCGCAACACCTCGCGCGTGACCTCCATCTGGGCGGGGTGCGCGGGATCCGAGGCGTCGGCCACCTGCACGAGCATCGAGGCGTCACGGACCTCGTCGAGAGTGGAACGAAACGAGGCAATGAGGTCGTGCGGGAGTTTCTTGATGAAGCCTACGGTGTCGGAAATCAGGATCCGTGGATGCGTTGGCGGCTGGAGGGCACGCACCGTCGTATCGAGCGTCGCGAACAGCTGGTCGGCCACGAGGACACCACTCCCGGTGAGTGCTCGCATAAGCGACGATTTACCGGCGTTCGTATAGCCCACGAGCGCGACGGTGCTGGCCTCCGTTCTCCGGCGTCGCCGCGTCTCTGCATCGCGTTCGATCGCACTGAGCTCCTGGCGCAGCTCCGAAATCCGGTCGCGGAGTTTCCGCCGGTCGAGTTCGATCGCCGACTCGCCCGCACCCTTGCCACCGATGCCGCCACCCTGGCGATCGCGTCCGGCGCTGGATTCGCGCAGTCGAGGTGCGAGGTAGGAAAGACGCGCAATTTCCACCTGAAGGCGCGCCTCGCGGCTGCGGGCATGGCGTTGGAAAATCGCGAGGATCACTGCCGTGCGGTCCAGCACCTCGGCACTCGTGGCCTTCTCAAGGTTGCGGGCCTGGGAGGGCGTAATCTCATGGTCGACGAGGACCGTGCGTGCTGAGAGCTCGTTCACCCGGGCGGCGAGCTCTTCGAGCTTCCCTTCGCCGAGAACCGCCCCGGGAGCGAGCGCACTGCGCTTTTGGGTGATGCGCTCGACCACCTGCAAGCCGAGTGTCTTCCCGAGTCGCGTGAGCTCATCGAGAGAAGCGGCATGCTCGGTGTCGTCGACGCCAGGAAGCTGGACGCCGATCGCCACGGCAGGGGATCGCTCAGGAGCCATGGTCTGCGAGGATGGATGGCACCGCGCGGCGGCGCAACCGGGCTTGGCCCGTGCAGCGGCGCCCGGCACGGCCGTAGCGTCGCGCCCAGGGCTGTCGGCAGTGGCGCTGCAGGCGAAGCGGAGTTCGGCCTTCGGGATCGTGCGGGCGCGCTCTTTCGTCCCTTGACGCCGGCTGCATACACCGGTTGCAAAGGTCGGAGCCAATGCTGCCACGCGAGCCTCGCTCGACCGGGGCGGACGTGCCAGCTTGTCGGGCGCCGGGAGGCGATATGGGTTTTAAGAGCTGGCAGGCGTTCTATGAGAGCGACGCTCAATCCCTCTACGCAGTCGTCGTTCTCCCAGTCGCCTTCCTCGGCTATCTCGCGCTTCGCGGCAGATCCGCCGGGCCGGGCCTTTCCCCCGACCACGCGTCCTTCGTCCGCCGCTACTGCATCGCCTTCGCGCTTCTCACCATCGTGGATCCGCTAACCACCGGACCGGTCGTTCGGGCGCTCGGTGGGCCGGGAACGAGAGTCGATCTCGTCCTCTCCTGCTTCTTCGTCCTGCTCGGTGATTTCCGGGTCTTCTGGCTCCTTTTCCACCTTTCCGGTCCCAGGATCGCGGGAGCGGCCGCCCTCGAAGCGGCAGGTTGGACACTCATCGTGCCCGCGGCCGCGCTGTCGCTGCGGGCGGCGCTCAGTGCCGCGTTCCCGAATCTCCCCGAAAACACGATCTGGCTGGTGTACGAGATCTGTTTCACGATGCTTGCCCTTGCGCTGCGCACCAAGCTCCTGCCTGCCCGGATGGCCCGTGCTTCACCTCCGCTGCGCAGCTTTGTCCGAGCCGTGGCGGGCTATAGCGCGCTCTACTACGCACTCTGGGCGATCTCCGACACGCTGATCCTCGTCTTTGGGCTCGATGCGGGCTGGGCGCTGCGGGCAGTGCCCAATCAGCTCTACTACGCCTGGTACGTCCCCTTGGTCTGGCTGGGCTTCTTCTCCCCAGCGTTCCAGGGCATGCGCTCCTCCGTCATGGTCCGCGGCCCATCCTTGCCCTGACGGGCTTGCGCGCACGGTCAGCGCGTTGGTGCGCGCTCTCGGCGCGGTCACGGTGCTTTGCGAGGGTCATACTTGCGGCTGCTCATCGCCTCAAAGTAGGCGATCAGCTCGTCGAGCTGGGCGGGCGAGAGGTCGGGGTGAGCGGGCATACTCGTGTAGCGGAACGCGCTTGGATCGTGCACGTACGCCTTGATCTGCTCGCTGGGCCGATACTCGACGATGCTTCGCGGGACATTCAGATCCGGTCCTATTTTTCCTCCTTCAGTGTTTATGCTGTGGCAGGCAATACACGCGTTCTTAAAGGTCGCGAAGCCGCGCCAGGCGGGTGCGTCGGGCGGTAGACCCGCGGGCGCCGTGTGGGGATACGCGCGCTCGAACGAAGCGGCCTCGATCTGCACCAGCTGATAGGGCCACGGGTAGCGCTCGGGGTCTCGCTGCTCGGGCTTCGTCCACACCAGATAGAAGGGACCCGGATCGATCTGGCGCCGATCGATCGGCGCAAAGCGCGGCTCGAGCGACCCCGTCGCGCCTGCCTCCTGGCTCGGGGTGAGCTCGGCATCGGCGAAAGCGAGAAAGCCGCCGTCTTCCGAGAGGCGCGCACCGCTCGCGGGTCTTGCGTAGCCGTCTCGCGCACGCAGGAACAAGGTCTCCCCCGGATCGCGCGGGACGGGCGCGCCGAACCCTTGGGTGAGCACCGCGCCAAGCGGGCAGGCGAGGTAGACGGCGCGCCTGCCGTAGTAGGGATCATCGAGCTCGATGCGGCGCGCACCGCAGCTGCGTCGCAACGTGTCGAGATCGAGGGTGCGCACAACCTTTCCGTCGCGCAGAAAGGTGAGCGTCGCCGGAGGGCTCTTACCATGGGCGGGCAGGGCGGCGACGGCAAAGGTCAAAATCGACGCTGCCCAGTGGCGTGCCCTGCGGCCCCACGAAACCCGATCGTGCATCGGCGACCGAGAGTAGCGCCCGCGCGGGATTACTGGGCGCAGGAGCCCGTGGATGCCGGCCTCGCGCTCCCCGTCCCCGCAGGATCGAGCCCCCCGTCGATCGCCCGCGTGATGCGGCTCCGACAGTCGGCCACGAGGTCCGGCCAGCGCGAGAGGTCCCCACGCCCCTGTGCGCTCAGGGCATAGAGGCCGTAGCCCACGCGTTCGAACCAACCATACACATTCGAACGTAAAATCGACAAGGTCTTCTGTCCCGTGCCGAGAGCGCGCAGCGCGCGGGGGGCTAGCGGTCCATTCCGCTCAAGGCAGCAGGCGACATGGATTGCATTCTCCCGGTACGCCGTCACGAGCGGGCGACGGACGCTCCCGCCTTGGTTGTGATCCCCCGACCGGCCCGCCATCTCTTCGAGGATCGCACGCTGGCCCCGGGCACTCCGGCGCCGATCAAAGGGAAGCGGGTGGAGAACGGCCTGCACCCGGGCGCGCCGGCCCGAGAAGGAAACGACGAGCAGGCCGAGCTCAAGGCGCCGCAAGAGGTGGAGAAGCCCGTGCCAGCGGCTGCCGCGGCCCGCCCCGCGCGGACGCGGCACGGCGACGTACACAGAGTTTGTCGTGCGTTGCCGGCGGGTCGCTTGAACCAGGAGATCCGTGGTGAGCGCCCGCTTGAGCTCGACCATGACCAGATCTTCGCCCCGCCTGCCCGCCACGTCGCAGCCGAGCACCTCGCCGCGGACGGTGTAGCCCTGCCGCTCGAGAAAGGCGCGCACCGGACCGTAGAGATCGGTCTCCCGCTCGAGAGCGCGGGAGCCAGGAGTCTTCGCCGAGCTCACCCCCATCAGCCTGCCTTGTAGCGCGGTCCGAGAGCCAGCGCGCGTGGACCTCGCGCTGGACGTCGGTCCTCCTGCCTCGCAGCGCAAGCGTGTCGGCGCTCCGGGCCGACGCGTGCACGGCTCTCGCGAGGGCGAGCCAAGCTCCCAGCTAGAGCGCTCCCTCTCGCTGAAGGGTGTCTCGCAGTGCAGGCGAGAGGGCGGCGCCCTCCTCCACGAGGTAGAGCAGCGGCTGATCCCAACGCCACTCGGCAGCGAATCCTTCCTGCCACGGGAAGCGTTGGCCTTCATCCGGCCAATAGAGCTGAACCATCGAGAACGCGTCGCCGCGGTAATGCCACTGCGCATTGCCGAAGAAGATCGAGTACCAGCGGGGCTCGATGCTGCGCACGGCGCACTCGTAGCTTTCCAAAAGCCCGGGGTAGGTGCCCCCCGGCTGGAGGCGCCAGCCCTTTCGGATCGCGACACCCGTGCGATTGAGGAGCTGGTGCGTGGCGCGTAGGTCCATGCCGAAGAGCGCGATCTCAGGATGTCCGAATCTCTCGCTAAGACCGATGGTGAACCCCCAACCGATGGAATGCGGATCCTCGGGCCGCTCCGGGGGCACCAGGGCGACGTGCCAGCCGTAGCGCTCGATGTCCGAGCGAACTCGAAGATCTCCTTCGTCGAGCTCCTCACCTTCGCTCATTGCGTCGCGGACGGCCTCATCCCTTGGTCTTGAGCTGTGCGTCGTTCTCCCGGATGAAGGCCCGGATGTCCTCGGCGAGATCGAGCAGCTTGGTCCATTGCTCTTTGTAGAGCGTCACCGGGAAGCGACCCAGGCCATAGACTGAGACGCCCCCCTTCTCGCTCACCTTCAACGTGAGGCCGCGGCGGCTGCGCGCCTTCAGCGCCTCATTCTCCGCGCGCAGACGATCGAGCTCCTCATGGATCTGTTTGTCGCTTTGCTCGTCGGACACCGATTTACCTCGCTGCGGCCCCGGGATTGGGGGCGAGCAACATACCTTGAGAAGGGCGGTGATGCCGCTGAATCTGCGGCGTGGGGAGGGGAGGCTGTCCGTGAGCCACCCACCACGGCGCGCGCCAGCGCGGCGCCGTCCCTGGCCGCGGAAAGACCCAGGCGCCGTGTTCCCTAGGAACGCGCACCCGTCTGGCCGCGCTGTTCATTCTCGCGGCGCAGCCTGTTCTCGCGCAGAGCCCCCCTCGTGAACCAGAGCGCAGCCAACGCCGAGATCGGGGCACAGATCCGATTGAACAAAATGGACTTGGTGTTTGGGTTGAGCCAACCATCGTACGAGAACCAGAGCGCAAATCCGACCAACAGGATCGGCAGAAGCCAGGGATTGTCGAAGGGCGTCGGCGCAGGCTTCTCGTGGCTCGCAGCCCTGCGCGCCGGCTCGGGATCGAAATTGGAGGACGGTTCGGGGGGCATAGCAGGACTATAGGCGCCGAGCCTGGGGCCTCGCTACGGTCCCCGACGGTGGCGCTCCGGGCCGTCCTCTTCGATCTGTTCGACACCCTCGTCGATCTGCGTATGGACCGACTTCCCGAGGTTCAGCTGCGCGGACGCCGCATGCACTCGACCTACCCTTTTCTCTACGAAGCCCTGCGCGGCCACCTCGACTCCGGGCTCTCGTTTGAGGCGTTCACCGAGGCGCTGGCCAGCGTGGACGCGGAGGTGCACGGTGTGATGCACACCGAACGCCGGGAGGTCCCGACACGTCAGCGCTTCCGGAGGCTCGTCGAGCGCCTCGACCTTGACGCACCGGAGCTACCGGAGCTGCTGACCCAAGTCCACATGGACCAGTTGGTGCGATGTGTGAGCGTACTCGATCACCATGTTCCGCTCCTCGCTGGCCTCCACACCGGGCTGAAACTCGGGGTCTGCTCGAATTTCACGCACACTCCTGCGGCGCTGCGCGTGATCGAGGAGGCGGGGCTCGCGCCTCATCTTGACGCAATTGTCGTGTCGGAAGAGATCGGGGTTAGAAAACCTCGCAAGGAGATCTTCGACGAGGCGCTGCGGCGGCTCGGAGTGAGCGCCGCGGAAGCCGTGCACGTAGGCGACAACCTCGCGGCCGATGTCGCCGGTGCAGCCGCGGTGGGGATGAGAACGATCTGGCTGACGCGTTGCGTGCACGACACCCACGCGGCGCTGCGCGGCTACGCTGGCCCCTGGCCCGCGGGCCGCATGCGCGACCTCGCGGAGCTTCCCCGAGTGCTCGCGACCTTCTAGCGTTCTCCTGTCGCGCCATTCGATCCAAGCGCCGCCTTCGCGACTCGACACCGCCGGCTTTGGCGAGTGTCCCGGCCGAGTGCGGGGAAGACACCCCGTTCGATGCGATCGGGAGACCGAGCGTGGGAAGGGTGACAACGATCACGGACGAAAATCGTGGCCTATGGCGGAATAACGCGGTGCCCCCCGGCCACAGCGTGACGGCGCGGCATGCCGCCGCCGTCGGAGGGGGGGAGTCATGGCGGCACGAGGTCCGGGAGGGGTCGGAACGATCGCGCACCGCCCGCGCTCCTCGCGCGCGAGACGAGAAAGATTCCGCGATCGGCGTCAGCGCGCGCAGGTCTGCCGCGCGCTCCTTGCGCGCATTGGTCTTGCCGACGCTTGGACGAACGACGGTCCGGCGATCGAGTCGCCGGCCGATCTGCGTCGCGCGCTCGACCGCGTCCAGCCCGGTGCACTGACCCTCCTGCTGCTCTGCTGGGCCGTGTGGGACGAGACGGCGATCCTGGCGTTTTCCGACGTGTTCCGACTCGACGAGGAGCAGTTGGGCGTGGTCGGCGATCTGTTGAGTTCCGTCTCGCAGGGACCCGAGGAAATCGATCGTTGGATCGCGCGCTGCTTCGCGCAGCCAAGCTAAGACGGCGGCTCAGAGATTTTCAAAGAAGTCGTTGCCCTTGTCGTCGACCACGATGAAGGCGGGAAAGTCTACAACCTCGATTCTGAAGATGGCCTCCATGCCGAGCTCCGGATACTCAATCACCTCGACCTTTCGGATGTTGTTCTGAGCGAGGATCGCCGCGGGGCCACCGATCGAACCGAGGTAGAAGCCGCCGTGCTTCTTGCATGACTGCGCGACCGCTTTCGAGCGGTTGCCCTTGGCGAGCGTGATGAGACTCGCGCCTTGGCTCTGGAACAGGTCGACGTAGGAATCCATCCGTCCTGCGGTGGTGGGTCCGAAGGAACCCGACGCATAGCCCTCCGGTGTCTTTGCGGGGCCGGCGTAGTAGATGGGATGGTCCTTGATGTAATGCGGCAGCCCAAGACCTTGGTCGAGCCGTTCCTTCAGCTTTGCGTGCGCAATGTCGCGCGCGACGATCATCGGGCCTGTGAGCGACAAGCGCGTCTTGATCGGATAGCGTGACAGTGTCGCCCGAATCTCGCTCATGGGACGCCGGAGATCGATCTTTACCACCTCGCCGCCAAGCTCGGCGCTTTTGAGCTCGGGCAAGTACTGGGCGGGGTTCATCTCCAGTTGCTCGAGGAAGACGCCCTCGCGCGTGATCTTCGCCTTGGCCTGGCGATCCGCTGAGCAAGAGACGCCGATGCCGACCGGGCAACTCGCGCCGTGTCGCGGTAGGCGGATCACGCGGACGTCGTGGCAGAAGTACTTGCCACCGAACTGAGCACCAATTCCCGTCTTCGCCGCGATTGCAAAGACTTTTTCTTCGAGTTCAGGATCACGGATCGCATGACCAAGCTTGTTGCCACGCGTCGGGAGGTCGTCGAGGTAGCGACAGCTCGCGAGCTTCACGGTCTTGAGAGTCAACTCCGCGGAGGTGCCACCGATCACGATTGCCAGGTGGTAGGGGGGGCACGCCGCGGTACCGAGAGTGCGGAGCTTCTGATCGATGAACTTGAGGAGTGACTCTGGATTGAGCAGTGCCTTTGTCTCCTGGAAGAGAAAGGTCTTGTTTGCCGATCCCCCGCCCTTGGTGATGAAGAGGAAGTGGTACTCGTCCCCGTTCACAGCGTAGAGCTCGATCTGCGCTGGCAGGTTCGAACCCGTGTTCGTCTCATCGTACAGGGAGAGCGGTGCGAGCTGGGAATAGCGAAGGTTCGTCTCGGTGTAGGTCTTGAAGATGCCGCGTGCGAGCGCTTCCTCGTCGTCCCCGTTCGTGATGACCTGCTGGCCTTTCTTTCCGATCACAATCGCCGTACCGGTGTCCTGGCAGGACGGCAAAATCATGCCGGCGGAGATGCTGGCGTTTTTCAGCATTTGCAGCGCAACGAAGCGGTCGTTGTCCGACGCCTCGGGGTCGTCGAGGATCTTGCGCAGCTGGGCCAGATGACTCGGGCGAAAGAGATGGGAGACGTCGCGCACCGCCTCCGCCGCGAGGCGTGAGAGGGCGGCGGTATCGACCTTCAGTATCGGCCGGCCCTCGAACGTACCCGTGGAAAGGCCTTCCGTGCCGAGCGGGCGGTACGTCGTGGTATCCGCGCTGTGCGGGAACATCTCCTGAAACTGAAACTCCGCCACTTTCGCCCGGACCTCCTTGGAGCGCGAACGACGTCGAGGGTAGCGCGCGCTGCGAGACATGGTCGCTGCTTCCCGGCCCGATGGGAACGGCAGGGTCATGGCTCAAGGCCCGGGCGTTTGGCGGGACCATGAAATCGCGCGCTCCACGGCGGCCCGCGAGCCCGAGGGGAGAGCTCCTGCGTCTTTGTGCGTAGCGCTAGTGGCGGCGTGCCAGTGTATCCGCAGCGGCACGCAGACGCGGAGCATCCGGGCCCTCGCCGCTTGCCGCATAGCGCGCACGCTCGTCGGCCTGCAGGATCGCGGCAGCCGCAGCGAGCGTGTGATCGCCTTGCGCCCGCTCCGCCAGCTCGTCGGCGGAGAGCGCACCGGTTGCGGGATGAGCGCTGGAACTCCGCTCGGCGTGGGCGAACACCGCCCGTTCCAATCCCGCGCGTACGGCGCGCGCCAGGGCGCGGTGCTCCGCATCCGCATTGCCCGCGCGGCGTGCCCGAGCTGCGTCTTGTAGAGCCTCGTTCATCGCGTTTGGGGCAGACCGCCGTCCGCGCCGCCGTCTCAAGAAAACCGCTGCGCTACCGGCCACGACGACGGCGAGTCCGCCGAGCGCCAAGAGCGACACGGCGCCTCCCCTGCGCTCCACCAAAACGGGGGCGGCCGAAGATGCTGCCTCGGAATGCTTTCCATCGGGGCCAAAGGCGCGGCCAGCGCCCTCGCCGCCTTGCGACGCTACGGCGATCTCGATGGGCTCCGTCTTCAAGACCGCGAATCGCCGCAGTGTGGGATCGAAAAACGATAACTCGTACGAGGGAATCACGAGCCGACCCGGTCGCCTGGGAACGAGTTCGAAGGCAAAGACCCGGCGCAGGTGCAGGTGCTCGCCAGGGTCAAAGGTGAGTTCGGGCGGGCGCGCGAAGACTTCGGCTGTGGGTCCGTCACTGCCCTCGAAAGGGGCCTGGCCAAACGGCGCCGGAGCCGCCCAGAGGTTCCCGTCACCAACCAGCGTCAGCGTGACGCGCACCGTATCACCGAGGGCGACGGCCGGCGGCTCCGCCGCGAGCTTCACGTCGACCGGGCCCACGAGTCCGCTCCAGGAGCGGGGCCGGTCCGACTGGGGCGGCTCGTCCACGTCGACAGCCGAGCCCGGGACCTCGACCGCAACGCTGCGGCCGATGCCGCCCGGGGGCGAGTAGAGCGCACAGCTCAAGCTCGCCGACGGAATATCGAGCCGTCCGGGCCGCATGGGGAAAAGCGCCCTCCGCTCCTCGTACACGAGATAGGGAGTCCCCTGTTTGAGCAGACGCATGTGACCGGTGAGCCCTGGCAGCCACTCTGCGCGGAGGCTTGGGAAGCTGAGCCCCTGGACCCAGCTCACGGTGCCGACGTCGGGCCGGCGCAGCACGCGTGCGATGTAGGCCACCTGCTGGCCAACCACAGCGCGCGCGGGAGTGACCTCGACGCTGGCCAGGCAGGGCGGGCCCTCGGCGTGCGCTGCTACCGCGAGCGTGAACGACACCATAATGTGAAGCCACGGCCCCCGCCGTCTCGGGCGCACGCTCCGCGAGGGTTTCACCACGTGGGGCCGCCTGCGGCGGGGCCTGGAGACGGGCTCGCTGTGCGCGTCGCGCGACGCGCAGCCTGGTGCAGCGCATGTCCCGGCTCCTCCGTAACGCTCGCGAGCCAGAGCCACGCTTGCTCCGGGCTCAACACAGGAGCACGTCGGGCAGCCCGCGCGTTTTCCGAGGCGCCGGCGTCGCTTGGCGGCGGACCGCCCGGAGGGGCATCCGATCCGGGCTCGCTCCCCGGTCTGTGTGCCTTGTGTTCCTGGAGCGGAGGGGCGTTTTGCGGCGAGGTCACTCGCTGCGGCTTCTCGTCTCCTTTGCCCGCAGCCCCCCCCTCCTTGGCTTTTCCGTGCTGGCTTCCGTCATCGCCGGATCGCTTTGGGGGCTCTCTCGTGTCCCCGGGGGGTGGGGGAGGCTCGGCGAGCGCGCGCAGCGTCCATTCGAGATTGAACTGGGTGCGCGAATCGTGCGGTTCGAGAGCGAGCGCGTCGAAGAATGCGTCCCGCGCTGCGGCGAGATCTCCCTGGGCAAGCTCTGCCACGCCGAGGTCGTACCAGGCGAGGGCCGCCATGGCGGGATCGTGCGCGTGAAGGCCTGCCGCGAGATACGCCCGTGCGGCGTCCTCGTGCAGGCCCCCCCGCGAGCGGGCCAAGCCGAGGCGAAGGAGGGCGAGCGGATCCGCAGGGTGCGCCTGCGTCAGCGCCTCAAGCTCGTCGAGTTGCATGCTCTCCACCGGGAGCTCGGCTACGGCGTCCGGGCGTGGCGCGGCATTGGAAAAGTCGGGCCCGGCGGTCTCCGCAGTGGGCACGAGCCAGAGCACCCAGAAGCCAGAGAGGGCGGCGATCCGGAGGCTCGGCCTCTGGGGACGGAGACGAAGGCGCGGAAGCCCCGGTGCCGCTTCGCCGAGGAGAAGTGCAAACGCGAAGGCGGTGACGGGCCACACCCAAAGCCTTGGGACACGACGCTCGACGCTGACACCGGGGGCACTCGGAGCATCGCGGCGCAGCGTCGCCAGCAGGTGCGCGGGATCCACCGCTCCGAAGTCATCCGTCGGTTCGAGCTCACCCCCCGTGGCCGCCGCGAGGGCCGCGAGGCGCCCTAGGTCGCGGCGCGAAATCACGACGCGTCCCGACCCATCGAGCAGCGGAACGCCGTGGTCGGGAACGGTCGCTCCCGCCTCGGTTCCAAGCCCGACCGCTACGACCCGCACGCCCGCGCGCACCGCTTCGGGCGTCCCGAGGTCCGCAGCATCCTGGCCCAAAGGGGCCTCCCCGTCCGACAGGAGCAGCAGCACGCGCGGCCGAGTGCTCCCATCCTGAAAGGCGGCCACCGCCTCGCGGATGCCAGCCCCCAGCTCCGAGCCGCGGTTTTGCATGAGCTCGCCATCGAACCCGGAGAGCATCTCGCGCAGTGCGCCTGCGTCCGGGGTAAGCGGAGTAAGCAGCACCCCCCGCCCGGCAAACGCGGCGAGCGCAGCGCGGTCGCCGGGCCCGAGGCCCGCGAGCACGTCCGCGGCCACGCGGACCGCCCGCTCGAGGCGGCTTGGCGGCGCGTCGCGCGCGTCCATGCTGCGTGAGACATCGAACAGCACGACCAGATCGACGCCCGAGACAATCACGCGTTCTGCGCGGTGTCCCGCCCGAGGCCCGAGAAGCGCGAGCCCCACTGCCACCAGTGCCGCGACCATGATCGTGTCCGCCCGCAGCCCGGGCCCGGGCGCGGCGTCACCCAGCAGCGTGCGAAGGCGCGCCCGCGCACGCAGTCCTCCAGCCAAGGCCAGGGCGCTCCCCGCACCCACGATTGCGCCCACCGCGGGGAGCCACTCCGGGTGAGAGAAAACGCGCGCGATCAAGGCAGGGGCCTACCGAGCAGGCGAGCCAGCACAATCTCGAGCACGATCGCCGCGCCCGCTGCCGCGAGGGCGGGCTCAGGCGATGGCGTGCGCTCCTCGCGGGGGGGGTCGCTGCGCGCGACGCGCTCCAGCGAGTCGATCTCGGTGTAGACGGCCTCCAGCTCGCGCGGGGTTCTTGCGCGGAAGAAGCGTCCCCCCGTCGTGTCGGCGATCTGCTGCAGCGTCTCGACGTCGAGATCGTGGCGCTCGAAATGCAGCAGGGCCCCCGAGCCATCGTCCGCGGCCATGGGTACTGCTCCCTCGGAGCCGATCCCCACGGCGTGCACCCGCACCCCCGCTGCACGGGCGAGTGCGGCGGCCACGTCGGTCGGCAGCGAGCCAGCGTTTTGACGCCCGTCGGTGAGGAGCACAACCACGCGACCGGCGACGGGCTTTCGGAGCGGATCGGTGGGCCCGGCGTCGTTGGGCGGCATGGCGCGTTTCACCGCGAGCGCGAGCGCATCGCCGAGTGCGGTCGCCTCGCCCGCCATTCCCGCCTTCACCTGCAGCGCAGCCGCCTCGAGCAGGCGGGCGTCGCTTGTGAGCGGACACTGCGTGAAGGCAGTCTCGCCGAACACGACGAGCGCCACGCGATCCCCGTCGGCGACCCGCGTCCGCGCGAAGCGCGCCACCACTTCACGCGCAAGATCGAGCCGCGTGCGCGTGTCGCCATCAATCGCGGCATCGAGGGCTCGCATGCTTCCGGAGGTGTCCACGACGAGCACGAGGTCGAGGCCTCGGCCCCCTTCCACGGGCAAGCGACGCAAGGAGACGGGTCCCGCGAGTGAGAGCGCCAAGGCAGAAAGCGCGGCTGTGCGCAGTCCCAGCGCGAGGACGCGGACCGGATCGCGCCCCCGCGCGCCCGCTTCGGCGGCTTCGCAAAGGGCAGGCCAGGCAAGTGCCGAGGGTCGCGTGTGCAGCCTCCAAAGGACAGCCGCAACGGCGAGGAGCAGGAGCGCTGCGCCGAGCCAGGGGCGCTCGAGCGCGTCGATGCCCAAAAATGCGAGCCAGGGCGTTTGCCAGACGCCGGGACTCACCGCAGACGCGCCGTCGGGACGCTGTCGCGCACGAAGGCCGCGGCCGCCTGAACTTGGGAACGCACGGAGGCCTCCCGCATGGGGGCATCGGGTCGGAAGCGCGCCTCGTCGAGCGCTTCGAGCAGTCCAAGAAAGGCTGGCCAACGCGCGTGCATGAGATAGGGCGCCGGGGCCGCGCGCAGCTCCGGCGTCGTCGCCGAGTGGGTCGGCGCCCGGAAGTGGTGTGCGGCGTAACGGCGGAGGGCGAGTGCCGCGCTGTCGGCGGAGCATCGCACATCGGACTCGGCCGCCGCGGCGGCGAGCGCGCTCAGCGTTTCTTCCCAGGCCGAGGGTTCCTCGGGCTCAGACGCGGTGTTCCCGGTGCTTCGGCGCAGACGCCGCTCGCGCCGCACGAGCGCGATGAGTCCGACGCAGAATAGAGTCAGCAGTCCGCCGATCGCTGCGGGAGCGAGCGGGTTGCGGTCCGAAGGGAAGGTGGGGGGTGCACGCAACCCGTAGGGCGTGCTGCGCTGTGCGTGTTCGGGCAGCACGGAGGTGACTTCAATGGTATGGGCCGGCACCTCGAGCAGGGCGCGCGCGCCGTCAGGGCCGTCGATCTCGACTTTCTGGGCGGGCCACAGGAACACTCCGAGCTCACGGGCCCGGATGTGGAGCCGCATGCGGTGGATCCAGCGCGTCTCCGCGCGCTCGACGGGGAGCGGCTCGACCCCGAGCAGCCAAAAGCCTTGCACCGCGAGGGGAGGCTCGATCGGCCGCACGCGGTGGTCAGGCGGCGTCACCACGACGAGTTCGAGCGCCGCGAGGTCGCCAATTCGCACCCGGGGTGGCTCGAGCACGAAGCTCGCCCTCGGAAAGGGGGGCGCAAGGCCCGGCGCGACGGGAGCCAAGGGCTGAGCTCCCTGGGCTTCCGTCCTGTCCGGCGCGGGGGGCTGCGCCGCAAGGGCAGGGCGGGTGATCAAGCTTGCAACGAGGGACAGGAGCGCGGCGCGGGCGAGGCGCCTCAAGACCGCACCTTCACCGCCCCGGCATGGGCTGCAAAAAAACGAACGAGGACGCGCAAAGGCTCTCGATCCGTACGGAGCCAGAGGACGTCGGCGCCCGCGCTGCGCAGGCGCAGTTCGACGGCGCGGCGCCGTCGTGCAGCGGCTACGCGGTATTCGGCGCGCACCCTTGAGCTGCCCGTACGCAGCACGAGAACGCGGCCCGCCCGCTCGGGGTCGGCCAATCGAAGCGTGCCGACGTCCGGCAGCTCGTCCTCCAGCGGGTTGTGGAGAACGGCGGCGATGACGTCGTGCCGGCGTGCGAGCGCCGAGAGCTCGGTCAGCGCGGCGCCCGAGGTGCCAAATGCGTCGTCGCGCAGGTCCGACAGCACAAACACCACGCTGCGGCGGCTGCTGCGTGATCGCGTCCTCGCGCGGGCTAAGGCAGCAGCGAGACCGGTCTCACCCGCGCTTTGGCCCGCACATTCGACGAGTGCGCGGATCACACGCCACGTGTGTGCCTGGCCCCGCGCGGGCGGGATTTCTGTGCGCACGACTGCATCAAAGGCCAGCAGGCCCACCGCGTCGCGTGCGCGGCTTGCGGTGGCGGCCAGGATCGCCGCGGTGTGGGCGGCCACTGCCGCCTTGCTCGGTCCGCGAGCCGCGAAGCGCATCGACGCCGAGACGTCGAGCACGAGCAGAAGCGTCTGCTCTCGTTCCTCGCGGAAGCGCTTGACGAAGGGCTCGCCGGTGCGTGCCGTCGCGTTCCAGTCCACGATTCGCAGATCGTCACCCGGTGCGTACGGTCGCGACTCCTCGAACTCGATTCCCCCGCCGCGGAAGGCGCTCGTGTAGGCCCCGGGAAGCAGCCCTGCGGCCTCACGTCGAGTGCGGATGGCGAGGACCCGCGCGGCGCGCAGGACTTCGGCGGGATTCACGGCGAAGCCGGTCTCCCGCGTCGGGCTCACGGCGTCTCCACCGACCCCAGCACAGCCTCGACGACGTTTTCAGAGCGGATCCCGTCGGCCTCGGCCTCGTAGCTTATGAGCACGCGGTGGCGCAGCACATCGGGTGCCATGCGCTTGACGTCGTGCGGTGTCGCGAAGGTGCGGCCGTCGAGCAGAGCATGCGCTCGCGCGGCACGCACCAGGAAGATGGATGCGCGCGGCGACGCACCGAGGGCGACGGGACGGGGCGGGCTGGCACCCTCAGGGCCGACGACGCGCACACCTGCGGCGGCGGGGTCTCGGGTGGCACGAACCAGACGCACCGCGTAATCGCTCACCGCAGGGGCTACGTATACGGCGCCGGCGGAGCGCTTTAGCTCCTCGACGGCTGCCGCGTCCGCCACAGGGCGCACAGCCACATCCGCCCGAGCATCCCGTGCCACGATCTCCGCTTCCTCGCAAGCATCAGGATAGGGCACCACGAGCTTCAGCAAGAAACGATCGATCTGCGCCTCGGGAAGCGGATAGGTGCCCTCGAGCTCAACGGGGTTCTGCGTGGCCATCACGAAGAAGGGTTTGGGCAACGCAAAGGTCTCGTCGCCGATTGTCACTTGGTGCTCTTCCATCGCTTCGAGCAGCGCGGACTGCACCTTCGCGGGCGCGCGGTTGATCTCATCACCAAGCAGCACAGGAGTGAAGATCGGCCCGCGGCGAACTTCGAAGCGCTCTCGGCCGGGAACGTAGATCGGGGTTCCCAGCAGGTCTGCGGGCAGCAGATCGGGGGTGAACTGGATGCGGCGGAAGCCCAGCCCGAGAGCGTGCGCGAGGGTCCGGACCGCCGTCGTCTTGGCGAGCCCCGGCACACCCTCGACGAGCACGTGGCCGTCGCACAGGAGCGCGATGAGCAGCCCATCCACGAGCGCGCGCTGGCCTACCACGACGCGCCCGACTTCCTCACGGAGCCGCTTCACTTGCTCAAGTGCCAGATCCGTCATCGCTCGCGCTCCCTGCCGCTCCGCGCCTTCCCGGAGGTTCGACGCCCGGCGGCTGCGGGGCGTTTCCGTGCACGCGCGATGATGCGTGTGGTGCGCACGCCGGGAACCTGCCGCAAACGGACGACCCGCCCTCCCCAGCCCTCCACCTCCCGTTTACCCACGATGGTGTCGAGGGACCAGTCTCCGCCTTTGGCGAGAACATGAGGCCGCAGCGCACAGATCGTTGCGAGAGGTGTGTCTTCGCGGAAGACCACGACCCAGTCGACACACGCGAGAGCGGCGAGAACCTCGGCCCGCTGGCGAGCGGGAACGAGCGGCCGGCCGCCGCCTTTGAGACGACGCACGCTCGCATCGCTGTTCACTGCGACGAGGAGCCGATCGCCATGGGAACGCGCCTGTTCGAGGCTTCGCACATGGCCGACATGCACGAGATCAAAGCAGCCGTTCGTGAACACGATCCGCTCGCCCCGAGACTTCGCGGCACGCACGGCGCGCGCTGCGGCGGCGCGCGTCAGGAGCTTTCGGCGGGCGCGAGTCACATGCCGTCCGGGGCAGGCGCCGCGGGCTTGGTCGATTCCCGGGTGGGCTCACCCGGCGGAGCCCGCCGTCCGAGGACGGACTGGATCGCGTCGATTCCATTTCGCACGAAGGACGGGATGCCTTCGAGCAGAAGTTGCGCCGGGCCGGAACCGGTGAGCGACTTGCTGGGGACGAGCTTCACCTGCGGCTCGGCGAACGTCCCGCTCACCTCGAAATAGGCGCCCATGAGACTGTTCTCCTTGCCGAGCAGGATCGTGTTGATGACGGGGACCATTCCGACCAGGCTCGAAACCTTCCCGAAGAACAAGAGCGCCACGACGGCCTTGACCTCGTGCGGCGGCACGAGACCGACTGCGCCAGAAGCGACGAGGCGCAGGTCCGGGCTATCGATCGTGAGCGCCTCTGTCGAAACCTGACCGTCCTGGAACTTGAGTTCCGCGTCGACCTGTCGGTAGCGGATCCGGTCCCGAGAGGCGAAGGGGTTCAGGGTCTCGCTCACGCTGGCGATCGAAACGAACAAAGGCATGTGCTGCGTCAGCTCTCCGTCGATCGCTCGCACCGTCGCATCGCCACGCGCGTTGGCGAAGAGCGGCACGTACGGAGCAAGCACGCTCTCCAGCACACCGCGACCCGTCACCTTCCCCGTGGCGTGCTCGCCGTTCTGACCGAGCATCAAGGCAAGGTCTCGTACCGTCGCTTGCTCGAGCGAAACCTGGGCCTTGAAGGGGATCCCGTCGGGCCGAGAGAAGTCGAAGGTGCTCTCGCCCTGAAGGACGCCGCCTGGCCGCAGGTGCATCTCGCCCTGGAAGACACGGAGGTTCTCGCCCTGAATCCGGAACCAGCCCGATACCGCGGCGATCGGGCTGGGCCGCGGGTCCGCCGCGAACACCGGGGCCGCCTGGTAGATGAAGCGCCCACGCGCCCAGTTCTCGCCGGCTGCCGTGGGTAGAGGTCCCGCGTGGACGGGCTGAGCGGTGAGCCGCAGCGTGAGGCGCTCGGGCTTGTTGAGCCAGTTGCCCTCGAAGCTCACCGGTACCCCCCCCCAGCGTCCCTGCTCCGCCTGGAAGTGAACACCGTCTTGCGTCGGCGTAATCACAACGTGAGCGCCTTCGAGCGGCCAGCCGAGCGTGGGGTGGTCGACCACGTCCGCGTCGATCACGAGCTCCTTCCAGCGCGGCGGGAGGTTCTCTTCGTCGGGTTCTGGAGCGAGCATCGCGAAGAGGGGAATCCGGCCCGACAGAGGGCCGACGGCCGGCAGACTGGCTGAAGAGGGATTCCTCGCGTCTCGGAGGTTCGAGAGGCCCGCGATCGTGAGGTTGAGCTGGGGAAGCGCAGACCCATGGAGCTTCGCTTGCACACCACGCAAGTCGAGCTCGTCAGCACGCCAGATCATCACTCCCGAGACCCCCTCGAGGCGGTCGCCGGAGTCGAGACGGATCGCGAAATCTCGCAGGTAACCCGTGAGCGTCGCGTCGGGGGGGAGAGCCGCAGGCTCACCCCGAGCGAGCTCCTGCCAGCGCGCGAGGGGAGCCGAGGCCGTGGCCTCAAGCGCGTCGACCCCACCCCGCTCGACGGGCTGCATCGCGCGTTGAAAGCCCTCCCTGGTTTGTGGCGGCAGTGCCTCGACAAGGCGTCGAGCGTCGGGGAGGCTGAGCTGCTCCGCCCGCACCGTGAGCTGGACCAGCGCGTCAGGGGTGAGCGGCCGCGTGGCGGTCCCCCGCACGCTGAACTCCTTTCCCGAGAGCCCGATACGGCCTGCGGCGAGGACGATGCGCTGCGGTTCTGCATGGATCGTGGCTCGCAGGTTCGCTTGGTCGACACGCAGTCTCGAGGCACTCGTGCCCGCCCCCGTCTTCCGGGCGAGCGTGAGAACGAGCTCAGACACCCTCCCGTCCAGCTCGAGCTCGGCTCGCCGCTCGGCCGCGGCGCTCGGCGAGAGGGTCACGTCGAGTGCACCGGTGAGGCGCCCGGCCAGGACGCCGGGACCGAGGGCGTCAAGCTCCGAGGAGACCGTGGCGAGGTCGAGCTCTGTCGCCGTAAGGACGCCGTGGAGCGCTGCCGAGTGATCCCGCCGGACCTCCGCGGCGAGGACGCCGCGCGGCCCCTTGGCATCTACCAAGCGCGCGTCGGCGTGGAGCTCGAGGTCCCGCCGGAAGCCGCCCACGAGAAGCTGAAGGTTCAGGCCTTCGAGCCGGGCCCCCCCGCCCGGCGATCGACGATCGGAGAGGGAGATGGATGCGCTCCGCACCTCGAGGTCGAGCTCGGGTAGAACGAGGGAACGCAGCCGATGCACCGCGTCGCGCACGGGTTCGAGGGTGTCGTGCGGGCCGCCCCGAGAAGACGCTGTGGACCGCAGGGCCGACTGGCTGCGCGATAGCCACTCCGCAAGAGCGCGCGGCTCGAAGCCACCGTCTTGGCCGCGCTGGATCCGGAGCGAGAGCCCCTCGAGCTCGACCCGCTGAAGATCGATTCGGCCGAACACGAGGTCGAGCCAGTGAACCGTGACGTAGGTCCGGTCAACGCGCAGGGCAGGGCCCCACGCACTCGGCCACGCCGAGAGGTCTCGGGCCTCAATGGCGATCGATGGTCCGTAGAGCAGGCGCACCGCGCCGAGCTCGACCTCGCTCCCGAGGGCGCTCGTCAGGGCACCTTCCGCGGCGACCCGAACCGCATCGGGGATCCAGTGGGAGGCCGCCCAGAACCCCGCCAGAGTCGAGGCTGCCAACAGGGCGAACGCGCCAAGCAGGAGCGCTACGCGCCGCAAATCAGTCCGACCCACTCGTCGAGTTGCACGCCACTGATGCCAACGTTTCCGTCCCTGAAGGTCCCTGGGAGGGCGACTCCACGGCTATCCCCAAAGGCCTCCCCCGCTTTCTCCGGGGCTTGGACTTCGGCCCTGGAAAATCCCCTCATTACGATCCAAACCCCGATGATCGCTAAAGAAATCCGCCGCGCATCCGAAACTTGAAGAGCGAAACCAAGGCTACGGACTCGGCCCAGCGAGGAGCTCCCTGAATGGAAAAGCAAGATCCCCAGTCGATGCTCGCGTCCAATACCCGAAACCGCGTGCGCGAGATCCGAGAGAACCGCCTCATGACCCAAGCTCAGCTTGCGCGCAAGGCCAAGGTCGCGCTGCGCACGATCCATAGCGTTGAGAAGGGCATGAATTGCCGGATGGACACAAAGCGCAAGATCCTCCTCGCCCTCGGCCTGCGTTTCGAGGACAAGGACTATGTCTTCCCGCCGACCAACGGCGCTCCCGCCCGCGACCACAGCGGATTTGACCCGGCGGCGACCCACTGATCCCTGGGCCGGGCCCTGGCCGCCCCGGTCCGACCGCCTCCCCGCTTCCTCCGGTAACATGCCTGCGCGCGGTAGCCGTGCGTAGGGGGCCACTATCCCGAGCCGCGTCACATTGCTCGCCGACGTCGCTGACGTCGTCGCACGCTCTCACGACCTGCAGCAGACACTTGACAACGTAGTCGAGCTGGTCGTCAAGAAGCTCGGCGCCGATGTCTGCTCGATCTACCTGACCGACCCGAGCCTCGAGCACCTGACGCTTTGGGCGACCCGGGGTCTTGCGCCGGAAGCCGTGGGGCGCGTCAGGCTCGCATTCGGCGAGGGTTTGGTCGGTCTGGCGGCCCGCGAGCGCAAACCGATCGCTGTCGAGCGCGCCCAGGACGACCCGCGGTTCCGCTTCTTTCCCGGTACCGGAGAGGAGCAATTCCAATCGCTGCTGGCCACGCCCCTGCTCGTTCGCGGCATGCCGATCGGCGTCCTCGTGGTGCAGACCGAGCGGCCTCGGCAGTTTGACGCCCAGGACATCGACCTGCTCCAGACCTGCTCGCAGCTGATCGCTCCCGTCGTGATGAATGCCCGGCTGTTGGACCTCGTGGCACGCACCGAAGAGGAACGCAGTCGGGTGGTGGCGAAGCTCGCGCACTCGGGGCTGCAGCTCCACGGGCTGCTCGCAGTGGAGCAGGCCGCGCCGCCGAGCGTCGAGCTGCACGGCTCACCCACCTCGCCCGGCATCGCGATTGGACCGCTCTACCGGCTCGAAGATCCTGTGGATCTCGCACGGGTCGATTACTCGCCGAACCCCGACGAAGTGCAGGAGAAGCGGGACCTTCAGCGCGCGATCTCGGAAGCGCGAAGCGAACTCGACGACGTGTGCGACGAGGTCGCCGAACGCTTTGGGCCGGAGTTCGCTGCGGTCTTCAACACACACATTCAAATCCTCGAGGACAAAGGCTTCACTGGGCGGGTCGAGCGTGCCGTGGAAGAAACGGGCAACGCCCTGCAGGCGCTGCGCGACGTGCTCGACGACTACAGGCAGACCTTCGAGGCGATCGAGGATCCGTATTTTCGGGAGCGCGGGAGCGACATCGAAGACGTGGGTCGCCGTGTGATGGCGCGGCTGCTCGGGGTACGCCATCACAACGTGCCGCTCCAGGACGGATCGATCGTGGTGGCCAAAGAGATTCTCCCCGCACACTTCGCGCTGCTCGAAACGGAGAAGATCGCGGCGCTCGTCGCCGAGCACGGCGGCGCCACGTCGCACGGGGCGATCTTTGCCCGCTCGCTCGAGATCCCGGCGGTGACCGGAGTGAGCGGCATCCTCGAGGCTGCCCGACCCGGCGAGCTCGCCATCGTGGACGGCGCCTCAGGACGCGTCTACCTGCGGCCCGACGCCGCGTTGCGGGCGGAATACGCGCGCGCGCAGCAGCGTTACGAGGTCGCGGTCGAGCACCTCGACACGCTGAAGTACCGACCCGCCGAGACGCGAGACGGCCGACGCATCCAGCTCACGGCGAACGTGGGATTGCTGAACGACCTGCGTCTCATCGAGCAGCACGGTGCCGAGGGAGTGGGCTTGTTTCGCACCGAGCTGCTCGCGATCGCCCATCGCGGGTTTCCCGAGGAGGAGGAGCAGGAGCGGCTCTACGAGCGCGTCGCCAAGGCGATGGCGCCGCGTCCGGTCACGATCCGTACGCTCGACCTGGGCGGCGACAAGGCCGTCCCCCTCGCAGGCGTGACCGAGGAGGAGAACCCGCAGCTCGGCTGGCGTTCGACGCGGCTCATGCTCTCTCACGAGGGGCCCTTCCGCGCGCAGCTGCGGGCGATCCTTCGCGCCACCACGCGCCGCAACGTGCGGGTGCTGCTCCCGCTGATCGGTTCCGTCGAAGAGCTGCGGCTCGTGCGAGCGCTTCTCGAATCCGCGAAGGAGGAGCTCTGCAATCGGGGCGTACCCTTCGACCGCGACGTCGCCGTGGGCATCATGATCGAAGTGCCGTCGGCGGCCCTCATTGCGGACGCGCTGGCGCGCGAATGCGATTTCTTCAGCATCGGCACCAATGATCTCACGCAGTACACCCTCGCCGTCGACCGCGGCAACGAGCGGGTCGCCCACTTGTATGATCCGCTTCATCCGGCGGTCCTCGCGCTGATCGATCGCAGCGTTCGCGCGGCGGCGCGGGCTGACATCCCTGTCTCGCTCTGCGGGGAGATGGCCAGCAATCCCCTCGCAGTTCCCCTCCTCGTAGGGCTTGGCATTGGTGAGCTCTCTGGAACGCCAAGCGCCGTGCCTGTGGTGAAGGAGATCGTACGCGCCCTCGACGCGGGAGCGGCTGCCGAGGCGGCCCGGCGAGCGCTCGAGGCCGGCACGGTGGAGGACTCCCACGCGATCGCCGCCGCGTGCCTAAAGGAGGCCGGCTTGCTCGACCACCCCGACGTCGGGAGCTGGCTGCGGGGGGTGCTCGGCGAGTAGCGGCCGCAGGCGGAGGGGGCGGGCGCACTGCCTGGAGCGTCGACCTCGCTAGAGCCCGAGCCGCTCGTCTGCCTCCCGGGTCGCTCGCTCGACCGCCTGTTCGGTCTCGAGGCGCGTGTGCTCCACCTGCTCGTCCGTCATTTCCGCTTGGACTGGGACCGGCCTACCGAACACCACGACGACTCGCGCGAAAGGCAGCGGCAGGAGCGTCGTGTCCCAGCTGCCGAAGCGGAGGCAGGGTCGCGCCGAGAGTCCTACGGGCTGGACGGCAACGCCCGCGGCACGCGCCAGCGCGACGACGCCCGCTTTCGCGACCCGGGCTGGGCCGCGCGGTCCGTCGCACAGCAGAGCCGCGGAATGCCCGGCCCGCACAAGTTCGACCTGCCGCCGCAGGGCGCTGGCGCCTCCGCGAGAGCTCGACCCGCGCGGCGACCCCGCGAAGCCGAGACCAGAAAGTACGGTCTCAATCCAGTCGCCGTCCCGACTGCGACTGACCATCACCACGATTCGCTGGTCCCGGAAGAAATGGGCGGCGATGAAAAGACCGCGGTGCCAAAGTGCACCGGCGACAGGGGATTTGCCGGGGCCGACAGGATTCTCACCCAACACCTCCACGCGCCACGAGGTACCGAGGACGCGCACGAGGCGCGCGCCAACGGCGCCGAGGAAGCTCCGCCAGGCGCGCGCGAGGCGCGGCGGTTCAGCGCGTGTGGAAGACGACTGCGGCGGCGTCGCGGCAGGAGTCATGGCCCGGGCACCCTAGCAACCGTGCGCAGGAGACGGAAAAGTCTTTGTGAGACGAATGGCCGCACCCGAATTCGCACAGCGAAAATGGTCGACCAAGCGAATGCCTTGTGTTAAGCCTCTGCCCGGATTTCGGCCCACAGGAACGAGCCCGAGAGAAAGGACCGACGGCATGCAGCGCCGTGCTTCCGCCCGTACTGCTTCGATCTTGCTCGGGGTCGCGCTCGCTTCCATGTGCTTCGGGTGTTCCTGGGTGCTCGGGGATACTCCCATGTCCACCGTGCACCCGACCACTCCCGAGGGTCGGCTGATCCAATCCATCTACGCCGAGATCACCTGGATCGTGTTGGCCATCTTCATCGTGGTCGAAGGACTGTTCCTCTACGCGATTGTCCGCTTCCGCCAAAAGCCTGGCGATGCGGGCGTCCCCGACCAGGTGCATGGCAACACGGTCCTCGAGGTCGGTTGGACCATCATTCCCGTCTTGATCGTAATGGCGATCGCAGTGCCGACGCTCCGCGGCACGTGTGCGCTCCAGCAGCCCCCTGCGGCCGACGCCCTCACCGTGAACGTGAACGGGAAGCAGTGGTGGTGGGAGTTCGAGTACCCCGATTACGGCATCGTGACGGCCAACGAGCTCCACCTCCCCACTGGCCGAGTGGCCAATCTCATGCTTCGTTCCGACAACGTGATTCACAGCTTCTGGGTTCCGCGCCTCATGGGCAAGCGCGACCTTGTGCCGAGCCGTGGCCAGCGCCTGTGGTTCACGCCTGAAGAGCCGGGCTGGTACGTGGGCCAATGCGCCGAGATGTGCGGCGCGTCGCACGCGTACATGGGGATCCGCGTGAAGGTTGATACGCGGGAGGAGTTCGCCGCCTGGGTCGAGAGCCAGAAGGCCCCCGCCAAGACCGCGATGAGCGACCCGGGCTTCATGACCTTTATGCAGGCCGGCTGCATCGCGTGCCATGCGATCAACTTTGACGGCTCTCCGGCGCGCCAGCGCGTGGGCCCGAATCTCACGCACGTCGGGTCACGCACCACGATCGCAGCCGCCCGGTTCGAAAACACACCCGAGAACCTGGCGCGCTGGCTGCGAAATCCACCGGCGGAGAAACCGGGCTCGCTGATGCCCGCCCTCAACTTGAAAGATGAGCAGGTCGCTATGCTCGTCTCGTACTTGCAGAACCTTAAGTAGGCCCTCCAAGCCGAGTGATCTGGGAAGGAGATCCATGGCCACCGCGGCGCCGCTGCCCCAAGTCGAGCCGGCGTATTCCGGCTCCGGCGTTTGGAGCTGGCTCACGACCGTCGATCATAAGCGGATCGGGATTCTCTACGGCGTGACTGCGTTCGGCTTCTTCTTGGTCGGGGGCCTTGAGGCGCTCGCGATTCGCGCCCAGCTGATGCGGCCGGAGCAGCAGTTTGTGACCGGCAGCGCCTTCAACGGCCTTTTCACGATGCACGCCACGACGATGATCTTCCTCGCCATCATGCCGCTCGGCGCAGCCTTCTTTAACTACATGATTCCGCTCATGATCGGAGCGCGGGACGTCGCGTTCCCGCGACTGAACGCGTTTAGCTATTGGGTCTTTCTCTCCGGCGCGCTGCTGATGAACTCGTTCTTCGTGGTCGGCGCGTTTGACGCGGCGCCCGGCTGGCTCTCGCAGATCCCGAATACGGGTTGGTTCGGCTACGCACCTCTTACGGAACGGCAGTTCTCGCCAAATCTCGCCGTCGACTACTGGATGATCGGCCTGCAGATCCTCGGGGTCTCGTCCCTTGCGGCGGGTTTCAACTTCATCGTGACCATCCTCAACATGCGCGCGCCGGGCATGACGATGATGCGTCTCCCGGTATTCGTCTGGATGACCCTTGTCGTGCAGTTCTTGGTCGTCTTCGCGTTCCCGATGATCACCGTGGGTTTGATCCTCCTCACCTTCGACCGCTTTTTCGGGACGAACTTCTATATCTCCGGGAACGGCGGAGATCCGCTGCTATGGCAGCACCTGTTCTGGCTCTTTGGTCACCCCGAGGTGTATATCCTGATCTTGCCGGCCATGGGTATTGTGTCCGAGGTCCTGCCCACCTTCGCGCGCAAGCCGCTCTTCGGCGCGCCCTTCGTGATCTTCTCGGGTATCGTGATCGGCCTGCTCGGCTTCGGCGTGTGGAGTCACCACATGTTCACAACGGGCCTCGGTCCCGTCGCCGACTCTGCCTTTGCCGTGACCACGATGCTGATTGCGATCCCCACCGCCGTGAAGATCTTCAACTGGATCGCCACGCTCTGGGGGGGGCACATCGTCCTCAAGTCCCCGATGTACTTCGCGCTCGGCTTCGTCGCCCTGTTCATCATCGGCGGGCTCTCGGGCGTGATGCACGCTTCGCCGCCGGTCGACCTGCACCACCAGGATTCGTATTTCGTGGTGGCGCACATCCACTACGTGCTGTTCGGTGGCTCGATCTTCGGACTCTTCGCGGGCATCTACTACTGGTTCCCGAAGATGAGCGGACGCATGCTCGATGACGGCCTCGGGAAACTGCATTTTTGGCTGATGTTCCTTGCGATGAACGTCACCTTCTTCCCCATGCACTTTCTCGGCGTGGACGGAATGCCGCGGCGGATTTTCACGTACTACAGCAGCGACGGCTGGGATACCTGGAACCTGGTCGCTTCGCTCGGGGCGTTCGCGCTCGGAGCCTCCATGCTCATCTTCCTGTTCAATTTCTTCCGCAGCCTGCGCGCCGGTGCCCCGGCGGGCAATGATCCCTGGGACGCCGCAACTCTCGAGTGGGCCACCACCTCCCCGCCGCCCTTGCATGATTTCGACAAGATCCCGGTGGTGACCAGCGCGCGGCCCTTCTGGGACGCGAAGTACGGTGGCCACGGCGCCCCGAAGTCGAAGCAAGAAGCAGTCGGCGGTCACGCGGCGGCCGAGCACGTGGTGCTCCCGAACCCCACGATCTGGCCCCTCGTGACGGCCCTCGGGATCCTCATCTTCTGGACGAGCTTCATGCTCCCGAGCGGGCCGGTATTCGGGGTTACCGGCTTCGGTGTGCTCGTCCTTCTCTTCGGTCTTTTCAGCTGGCTCTTCGAGCCCCTCGAGTAGGCGGAGGAAACGGTGGCAGCGCACGCAACGACGGGACCGGTGACCCACGAAGCCACGCCGGCTCATCCGCCGACGAGCATGGGCCTGCCGCATATTAAGCTCGGGTTCTGGACCTTCCTCGGCTCGGATTGCCTCTTCTTCGGATCGCTCATCGCGACCTACATGGCCTACCGAGGCCACAGTCTGACGGGTCCTTTCTCGCACACGTCGTGGACCGCACCGGATGGTCACGTCGTGCCGCACATCTTGAACGTGCCGGTCACGTCGATCAGCGCGT
>DATFYN010000377.1:0-3133 GCA_035315025.1 Myxococcota bacterium | reverse complement strand
GACTTCGACGTGGGTGCGGTGGAACTCACCGGCGCGCGCGATTCCGCGGTGAAGCCGTGGCCTGACCGGGATGCGTCCGCCGTGACCGTTTGCTCCTCATGTCGCGGGACCTTCAGTTCCGCTGCGCACCTGGGACAGGAGATGACCGTGCCGGCCTTCCTGGACGAGACCCCCAGGAGCTGATTGCATCGATAACAACGGAACCTGAGGTGATCTTCGGACATGGCTGGGAACTCTCCTCTCTCCACTTCGGCCGCTCGGCGGGCGCGATCTTGCCGAATACTCCAGCCTACGCGCCAGCGATCTCTCATGCCACACTTCTGCTCGCGCCGGAGGCGATGCGGGGCCGGCATGCTGCCAAGTTGGTCTTGACCGCCCCCTGGTCCCGGCCGCTTTCGTTGCGAATTTGTTTCGTTCGGCGAGGGTCTCCCGACGCCGCCGTTCGGCCTTTGGTTCGGCGAGGGTCTCCCGACCCCGCCGTTTGGCCGACCGTGGGTCTCCAGGTGACGCACCGCCGGGCCCCCCGCTGCCGGCCAACCACTTCCTGGCGAAAGCCCCGAGTTCAGCTCAGGAGGTGAGGGTGATCAGCTCCCGCTCGTGGAAGACGAACTCGGGTGATGCCAGCTCAGCGATCGAGACGCTACGGTGGTGCTCGGGTCGCTTGGCCTCGTCGCCGTACCAGCAGCCGTAGATCTGCATGCGCCGTCTCTGAGGCGGTAGACCGCTCAGGTAGCGAGCCAGGGCGTCGTGGTCGGCTTGGGCGGCGGCAGTCTCCTCGGGATCGGTGTCCACGGGGCCGGCCCAGTCGCAGCGGAAACCGCAACCACACCCGGTGTGCGCGCCCAGGGAGCGGATGCAGGGGAACGGCAAGTGGGCACGCACCCGCTCGGCCTGATGGGACTCGGGCTGGGCGACGTAGAAACTCGGGGACGCTTCCGACCAGGGAGCCGTCAGCGGCGCGTCACCCTCACAACCGAGGAAGTAAATCATGCACATTTGGGCGTGCCTCATGTCGGGTTGATGGTGGGGGGCGAGCAAGTCGTCGAGACGAAGTCTGTCGATCGAGCAACTCTCCAGAACACGAACACCCACCACTGGACCCTCCCATCATCGTACCAGCCGGTCTTGTCGAAAGGCGCGGATTCTCCTGTTCGGCCAATCTGAACGGTTGCGGCTTGCCTGCGGTTAATCCTTCATGGATCGTGTGGCGTTTATGTTCAGAAGCTGCCCTAATACCTCGTCGTCGTCTTAGCGTTGGAAATTGTCCATCTACTACGGCAAGGCCATCTCCGAGTGAATGCCTCGCTTAACGCTCATGGTTCGCTCAGAAGCCAGTGCCGTTCCTTTGACCAGCCGAGAAAGCGGCGCGCACCGAAGCCTCGGGCTGCAAGGTCATCAATGAGTTGGGCGTCCGCTGCAAGAATCAAACCCTGGAGAGCAGGGCGGAATCGAGTGGCGAAATCCTCGCGCTGTTTCTCCAAATGCTCGTCGGCCCAGCGCAGGAAGTGGGCAACCTCCTGTTGCGGAAGCAAAGCAAGGAAAAAGATCATCTGTCGCCACGCGTAGGCCGCGTTTATCACCATGATGAGACGCGCGTGCCATCGATCAATTTTCATTTGCTGGCGCTCGCAGATCCACTGGAAACAGCGCCTCGACATTTCACCGAGCTGGCCTCGAAGCGCATCCGCAAGACCGGGAACCGTCAGCAGCGCCGCCAGGTTCTGTGTCGTAAGAATCTGCTGTTGCTCGATGATCATGCCGTTCGTGGCCGGATCCCAAGTTCCAAGAGGGACTCCAGCGCGGGCCGAGCACAACGCCGCAAACGCATTCGGCGCCGTTTTGCGGAACCACTTCTGCTGAGTAGTCGGTGTCGTGGGCGCTGGAAGGTGCCGGACTTCACCGCAGTCGATTCCGTAGTACGTCGCGTAGAGCGATCCTTCGATCAGGTTGGTGGTCCGCTTTGCCGCTTCCACGAACTTGCCCGAGAAATGCCCCATGAAGATGTCGGCAGCCACTTCGTCGACGAGCGGGATGTCCAACTCCGCGCTCTTGGCCAGCGCCCTGAGCTCCTGCAGGAGCTTATTGGGAAGGATCGCATGAGGGAACGAGGTGATCGTCAGCAGTGTCACCTCTTCCAGCGCCTGCGCGGCCAACTGGCGGCTAGAGAGATCTTTGTCGCGAAAACGATCGATTGCGGCGACCCATGGAAGTTCCTCGATCTGCACCTGTTTTTCGAGGTTGAGGAGAAGAAGAGAGCGACGGTGGCGGAATGCCCGATAGATGGCGGCGTACAACTGCCGGAGCGACGGATCGGAAATGCCGGCCGCTCGCAGACCCGACGTCATTTGGGGCAGCACGCGGGCCAGAGTTTCACCCGATGTGATCAGACCGCGATCGACAAGTACAGCCACCGTCTCGTTCAGGCACCGCTCCACCTTGCGCTGGATCGACTCGGGCACTGAACTCCCGATAGGGACGCGGAAAGTGCGCGATTCCTCCGCATCGACGGGTCTCTGGATCTGGCTTACATCGTCCAGACCTTCGCTCGCCGGTCTTTTCTTAAGACGAGAAACGACCACCTTGCCGAGGTCATGAAACAGCGGAGCGCTCACGTGCTCGCGCTGTCGGCTGCGGGCGTTCCTGCATGTCTCCGAATCCGGAAGCCCGCGCTTCTCGACATACCGCCGAATGATCAGACGGATCCGTCCGACGTCCCGCCCAGTGAGTGACTACGGCTGAACCGCAGCCGAGGCCAGGTACTGACGAAGCTGCGCGAATTGGCCCTTGGCTCTCTCCGGTTTGCCGCAAAGGCCATGTGCCCTTCTCAGTTCCGCATACTCGCCCAGTAGCGCCATGGCACGTTGCGACCATCCGTTCGGATACGTGTGGCAAGGCCAGTCGTCGACGATCGTTTCCAAGAAAAGCGCGGCTACGCGGTCGTAAAAAGGGGCCCAAATCTCGACCGCCTCTTTCTGCGCCAGGATTCGCTGGTTCGGCTTGATGCGATCGATATCAGCGATCGTCTGCCTCACGTCCTGCAGGTGCACCTGGGCGCTGTACGAGCGAGGACACTGCAAGGGCACCGGATAAAAACGCAGTTTCGCGAGCCAGGGGCAAATCTCGTCGAGCAACG
>DATFYN010000376.1:0-3122 GCA_035315025.1 Myxococcota bacterium | reverse complement strand
CACGTCTCGACACAAATCAGTGTCTGCTACGACAAGATGCGACGGCTCATCGATCTCGTGCTGGGCACCGCTGAACTGGACGAGATGCTCCTTCGAGAAGCTGAGCTTGCCGTCGAACTCGAACGGCTTGCGCTCGCGTTTGCGCTCGGAAAGCTCGGAGAGTTTTTTCATGTGGCGGTGGCCGGCCGAGAACGGGAGCGGATCCTTGATCCCGCGGCCCCCGCTGAGCAGCATGAGGGGGAGGTTCAGGCCGAGCGCGAACAGGGGGCTCACCTCGATCGAGCCATGGAAGTTGCGCGCTTCGCGGTGCTCGGTGTAGGCCCAGCTCCTTCGGTAGCGCTCGGCATACATGCCCAGAGTGACGGAGCTGAAGTCCTTGGCCTTGAGCCCATCGACCACCGTGTCCGCGGCCATCATGCCCGACTTGATCGCGAGGTGGATGCCGGAGAGCTTGAAGGCGTTGCAGAAGCCCGCCGAGTCGCCGATCAGCATCGCGCCGTCGCAATACAGTTTCGGCTGCGCGTAGAGCCCACCCATCGGGATGGCCTTTGCGCCGTAGCGTACGAGCTCGGCGCCCTCGAGCAGCTTGCGCATCCAGGGAACGGTCTTGAACTCCTGGGCCGCGAGGTGAGGATCGTTGAACGGGCTCTGCGAATCGAGCATCGTGACGAAGCCGAAGGACACGAGCTGGTCCTTCATGTCGTAGAGCCACATGCCGTTGAACTGGCGCAGCATGTCAGGGAAGAGCGAGCCGTGGATCACGCGACCCGGTCGGTGATTCTCCGGCCGAACGCGCCAGATCTCCTTGATGCCAGTCTCGTAGACCTGCGGAAAGGGGCCGTCGAGCTCGAAGCGCTGGACGAGCTGCTTCGAGAGACTGCCCCGGACGCCTTCGCCGAGCACCGTCACCTTGGCAAAGATGTCCATCCCCGGCTGGTAGTTCGGCTTTTGCTTGCCGTGTTTGTCGACGCCCATGTCGCCGATCCGCACACCGACGACCTTATGGCCGTCGATGAGTAGCGTCTCGCCGGCGAAGCCCGGATAGATCTCGACGCCCGCCGCTTCGCAGCGCTCCGCCAACCACTTGGTGACATTGGAGAGGGAGACAACATGGTAACCCTTTTTCTGGAAGTTCGGCGGGGTCAACGGCGAGCGGAGGGCATGCTTGCGCGTGTACAGCCAGAACGAGGCGTCGTTGCAGACATACTCGGTGGGAAAGCCCTGCTGCGCGAAATCGGGAACGAGCTCCTCGATCCCCCGCGGATTCATCACCGCGCCGGAGAGGATGTGGTCGCCCACCGCCGCGCCCTTCTCGATCACGAGCACGGTCGGAGGCTCGATCGGATCGCCGCCCGCCCGTTCGACGCGCTGGTTGTGGGCTTTGACCTGGTTCATAAGGTGCAGGGCGGAAGCCAGCGTTGCCGGACCCGCCCCGACAAACAGGACGTCCACCTCCATGCTCTCGCGTGCCGTCGGGGCCATGCCGGAACCTCCACCGCGCTTTGTGCAAGGCCAGAATAGGAGAACCGCCCCTTGGGTCAACCGAACGCATCGGCCCTCCCCGGGGCTCTTCGCCTCGCAAATCGACTCCAAGTCGCCGTTCCACCGTTGACCCTCCAAGGGGCGTTGCGTATGGTCCGACGCCGTTTCGGGAAGTCGACGGGAGCCGAGCTGCGGATGGCGACGATGATCACGGAAGAGTGCATCAACTGTGGGGTGTGCGAGCCCGAATGCCCGAACGACGCCATCAGCGAGGGCGAGGAGACCTTCCAGATCGATCCGCAGCTGTGCACGGAGTGCGTCGGGTTTCACGACACCGAGCAGTGCGCCGAAGTGTGCCCGGTCGATTGCTGCGTCCCCGACCCGAACAACCGGGAAGACGAGGCCGTGCTCCTCGATCGCGCGAAGCAGGTCCATCCCGAAAAGGCCGATGAGCTCGTGCTCTCGCCCGCCACCTCGCGCTTCCGCACGAGCTAGCGCTCAGCCCTCCCCGCCGAGCAGCGTGCGCCGCCACAGGTGGAACAGACCCAGCGCGACGAACATGAGAAACCCCGCGATCACGAAGGGCGCACCGAAGGCGATGCGGCCAAAGGCAAAGCCCGCCCAGATCGGTCCGAAGATGCGGCCGGTCGTGGCCATCGACTGACTCTCGCCCATGAGCTCGCCGGCCTTCTCCGCCTTGCACGCCTTGGAATAGAGGCTCGTGAAGGACGGGAACGCGAGTCCATTGCCCACTGCGACGATGGGCGTCACGAGATAGAGCCAACCGGGGCTGGGGACGAGCGGGATCACCGCGAGCCCGGCGCCCGTCATCACGAGGCCGATCACCACGAGCCTCGTCTCGCCGAGCCACGGCGCAAGGCGGCGAATCAGCACACCCTGCGTGAGCGCGATCCACACGCCGATGTAGGCGAAGACGTAGCTCGCTGCGGAAATGTCTAGCCCAAACCGCCTGTCCATGAACAACGTGAACATCGACTCAAGAGCGGCGAAGGCCGTGAACAACACCAAGAAGAGAAAGAGATAGCGGCCGATGCGTCCGTCATGCAGGGCGAACAAGAGCCGCAGGGGCGAAGGCACGAGGGTGCGTCCAAGACCCGTCCAGCTGCGTTCCTTGGGCGGCGGGTGGGACTCGGGCAGGCGGAAAAAGGCCACCACGAGATTTGCCAGAGCCAAGATGCAGATGCCATAGAAGGGCGCCCGTTGGTCAATCTTCGAAAGCAGTCCGCCGAGCGCGGGGCCCAGCACGAAGCCCAAGCCGAAGGCCGCCCCGATGAGACCCATCCCCTGCGCCCGCTCGGCATCCGTCGTGACATCGTTCACGATCGCTTGTGCGGTGCCGATGCTCGCCGCGAAGAGCCCGGCCAGCACGCGGGCCAAGTAGATGATGGCGAGAGACTGGCCGAGCGCGAGCAACACGAAGGAGGCGACGGTGCCGGAGAGCGAGAACAGGATGACGGGCCTGCGGCCGATCCGGTCCGACAGCCAGCCCCACGCCGGAAGAAAGACCAGCTGGGCCGCGGCGTAGAGAGACAGGATCAGCGCCACCTCGACCGAGCCCGCACCGAGCTTGGTGGCGTAGTACGGCAGCACGGGGAGCAGGACGCTAAAGCCGATGAAAT
>DATFYN010000375.1:0-2410 GCA_035315025.1 Myxococcota bacterium | reverse complement strand
CCAGGCGTGGTACTGAGCGACCCCGCGCGTTGCGACGGGAACCAGCGCCTCTGGCAAAGAGATCTGCTCGGTACGCCCGCCCTTGAGCGTGACGGTCAGGTAGGTGGCGCGATGGCCCTCGCCCTCGGCGCAGTGGCAGCTTGGCTTGCCACAGCGCAGGGAGCGCACCACCACGCTGCCGCGCAGGATCTCCTCGAGGGGCGGGAGCCGCGCGAGGATCCGGCGCCGGCGCTCGAGCAGCGAGCTCATATCTTACGTCTTTATAGACGTAAGAAGACAGACCCGCAACTCCGCGGGGGGACATCTGTCCGGAGCACGCGAGCCAACCCAGCGATCAGCCGAGGGATTCGCGCAAACTACCCGGCATTGCAGCTAGCCCAGCAGTGCCACGAGCTGCGAATCGCGATCATTAACCGCGGCCTGCCACTCGAACAAGCCACGAGCGCCTACAACGACTGCCTCGCAGGGAAGTAGGTCGCGCGTGCCGGACCGATCGTGCCGTTGCGGTAGCCGAGCATCGCCGAGAGGCGGCCTCGCTTGAACGAACCGGAAGCCATAAGGAGGTTGAACGACTGGACCGACTGGACAGGAGCTGCACGACGAACTCACGACCCTCGCAGGCAGCTGACATCTCTATCGCGAGGTGGTGTCTGTCATCGAGGCGAATCCGCGACTCGTTGGGCTCCCAAGCGCCTTCTATCCGTCGTTCGCTCGGAACTACGCGATGACAGCGGCCATGGCGATTCGGCGCCTGGTGGACCGGAGGACCGACGTTCGTTCGCTCTACCGCCTGCTGTTCGACATCCAGAAGCACGCGAAGATCATCACGCGCGACCGATTTCGCGCGCTCTACGCCCTGCATATGTCCGATGCAGCGGACGCCGCGTTTGATCGCCTCGCGGGCGATGACGGCGCCCCTTCCTTCCCGCCAGAGATCTCGCCCGAAGGGATATGGATGCGCTTGCCAGTGTGGCAGGCGCAATCAGCGAGCTTGTGAACAAGAAGCTGGCTCATCTTGCGCCTGACCAAGATACAGTGGACAACCTCGAACTGCGACCGTTGGACAATGCGGTAGACACGCTAGAGCGTACTCCAGAGGCGCCCCCTCGCTGCTGCCGCGTGACCTCTCTCGCCAGTCGGCGAGCGGCTTGCGCCGCAGCGCGGCGGAACTCGGTTCGGCCGGTTGTGTTGCGACGCGTGCTGCGGGGCTTGGACTTGACGCGGTCAACCTGCCGGTCGCGGGCCAGTCGACGCTGGCCGAGAGGAGAAGCGCGCCTGCGAAGTTGAGAAACAGGTATCCCCATTCGTTTACCTTCTCGTGGAGGGATGTCCCATCCCACGTCTGGAACTGCCAACCAGCGCGTCCGACGACGGAGAGCAGAACAAAGCCTAGACCGACGTACTGAAGACCAAGGCGCCACGGCCCAGTGAACGGCCCCACGAACCTCAGCACAAGGTTCCCGATGACCGCGCCAGCGATAAGCGCCGACCCCGTGACTGCGATCGCACGCAACCAGAGGCGCCTCATCCAACGAATCCTTTCCTCTTCGCCCTCCATGTACCGGTCGAGGTCTCCGAACGCCGAGCCAGATTCCACCGCGTGGGCACGCGCCAGCTCGGCGAAACCGCGCGGCGACACAAGCGCAAGCCAAAACGCTCTTGCCGGGAACGTGAGCCTATCCAGGTGCGTCACTCCGCCCCCTCCGGCCCGTCTCCGCGAGCCGCTGTCCGAAACGCTCGGTAAACGACTGCGACTTTACCGTTTTGGCCGGCTGGCGGGGAAGCCCTGACCGAGGTCCCGAGCCGGAGGGAGACACTTGGTCCGCGCCCTCGTCGGCCAACGGCGAAGCGCCTCGCGCACCGGACGGGTCCAACGCGCTCAGCTACTGGACACGTGCGCGGTGGATTGCCTCACGTTGAGCCCGACCCTTGGGTCAATGCGTCGCGAAGAGCCCCCCAGCCTTGCGTGAGGAGCCCGCATCGAGGCACGGCTGATGCCCTTGCTGAGCATCGCCCCGCGAGGCGGGATTTCTTAATCCGAAGGAGGGAGCCGTAAACGGAAGGAAGCAGCAATGCTCATTCATGAGATGACAGCGGAATCGGGCTCATGAGCTGCTCCGGCAGCGCGCAATGTGGTGGCAGCCAGCCTATGTCGCCTCCGCTGATCACGCTGCAGACCCCTTAGTTCCCATCTTCTACTGCATCCACATTGACCGGGTGACCGGCCATCGCGCGACGCCGAATTCGGTTCAGGCCGCGACTTTGGGTGCGCCCCCAATGCGACGATAGTTCGCACCCAGCCTCTAACTGCCAGCGCCTAGTGTCGTCCGTGAGCTCCGGAGCCGACCCGTCTCATGCCGCCCCCTCCGGGTCATCGCCAGCAAGTAGCTGTGCGTCGAACGGGAAGCCG
>DATFYN010000374.1:0-11731 GCA_035315025.1 Myxococcota bacterium | reverse complement strand
CCCGAAGCGCTCTCGCAGCTCGTGGCTGCCGTAGAGCCAGACGGCAAGGGTCTACCGGTCCTCGTGCGCGAGTACCTGAAGCTGGGCGGGCGTTTCTTGGCCTGGAACGTCGACCCGAGCTTTGGCGGCGTGCTGGACGGTCTCGTGGTGGTGAACCTTGCCCGGACCTCGTCGCGGCTACTCGAGTTCTACATGGGAGGGCAGGGAGCAGCCGACTTTCTTTCCGAACACGCGGGCAGGTGAGCTGGCCCTACTACGGGGCCTCAAGTTCGCGCACAGGGATGCCAGCGCGCACGATCAGCACCTGCGGACCCCCGGTCCCGAGCGGCATTCGGTGACCCACCCAGCGCTCAGGCTCTCCCGTGTCGAACCAAAAAGAAAAGCGGGGGAGGAAGGCGCGGGCGAGCGGGGTGAGAATGGGACCGAGATCGATCTCCGACCGAACCTCGATCAGGTCGCCAGCGCTCGAGGAGGCGAGGTGCCGCGCCACTCTCGCCTTAGCTGACACTACTCGGTGTAATTTGCAGACTAGGAACTCGAAGTTCACCTCCTCTTTGGCACCCGAAACGAGCGGCAAAAAGAGGAGGTGCATGGGTACGTTGGCGATCAGATCAGGATTCTGCACTGTGAGTTCGAAGGGTGACTCGTCCGAGTCGTCGGCGGGTGTGCACAGTGCACGGCCTGCACGGTGGTCGATCCACATCAGCCCGTGGCTTTGTCCCCCGGCCGCCCAGGAATGGGACTCCTGCCAAACCGGCCGCAGCCCAGAGCCGTCCTTCGTTCGCTCAAGTTCGCTCATGACGACGCTGGCCTCTGCCCCTTGGATCGCGCCCGCTGCGACCATCAGCAGGTTGCCATTCGGCAGGCGTGTGAGGCTCACCCTCGCGTCGCCGACCCGATTCATCGTGTTCTCGTCGTAGGTGGCCGCGGGGAGGGCCCCAAAGGGGTCCTGCAAGGGTAGTTCGAGACTCGAATCCGCGATGGAAGAGATCGGGAAGGAAACGAGAACGAGCGCGGCTAGCGCGATGCGACGGAGCAGCGGAGTCATGATTACCAACCATCGTAGCAGCCTCTCCAGGCGCACAAGGCGACCGCCCCCGCTCTCGCCCCGGGCGGCAGCCGGAGTGCGCGATTCGCTTCGGCCGTCGTTTCGACCTCGTTCTACTCACCCGTGGAAATCCCGCTCCGCTCCTTGCCCTCAGGGCCATGTGCGCTGCACTCGGAGGTGCTAGAGCTCGGAGGTGAGCTGCCGCGGTCGCGCCGGCTCTTGCGAGTATCGCGCTCGGGGTCGCAATCGCCGCCCCGAATCGGTCCGATTCCCCGGATCTGCGTCCGGCGCACCCCCGCCACGCGCTCACCGCTTGGGTTTGCGTCTGGGCTTGGGGCGGCTTTGGCGGACGGAGCCTTCGCCGCGGCCGCCGCTGGCAGGATTGGCGTCGTCCTTGCAGCCCGGCCCATTTGGACGAACTCCAGCTTTTGGGCGGGGTTGCCCTCATTGCGATCGGGGCTGCAACGGCCCTCGCGCCGCGCCGCGGCACGTGTCGCGTGTGTCCTTGCGGGCTCGGCGCTATGGTGCCTCGTCCTTGCGAGCCGTCGCGTGAACGCGCGAGCGGATCGCGACTCGGTGGCTGCGGTTCGTGAACCCTGTTACCGGCGTCGCAGTTTCGCTGTTCGGTGTCGCTCGCCTCGGGAGGCTGTGGTTCTGCACACTCCCCGGCTAAGGTAGTTTCAAGCGATCACTCACGGAGGCGCCCGGCATGTCCGATCCGCGCGAGCCGATGGACGCTCAGGTGAAGCAGCTTTTCGATCTCATGCGAGCCGCACGGCCGTCGCAGCGCGCGCTCGAAGCCGGAGCAATGCGCGCGGAGACGGCCGCCTTCTCGGCGCTGCTCAATGCGGACGCCCCGGCCGTGGAGCGTGAGGACGAACTGCGGATCCCAGGCCCGAAAGGGCAACCCCTGCGAGTCCGGGTGTTTCATCCACCCGGGACCGGAGCAAAGAAGCCCGTGCTCGTCTACCTCCACGGCGGGGGCTGGGTGATCCTCTCTCCTGAGACTCATGCAAAGCTTACAAAGCAACTTTGCATCTCAGCCGGCGTCGTGGTGGTCAGCGTTGAGTATCGCCTTGCGCCGGAGCATCCTTATCCTGCCGCGCTCGACGACTGCGTGGCGGCGTTTCGCTGGGTACGTGAGAACGCGGCGCGCGTCGGCGGGGACGGGCGACGCATCTTTCTGGGCGGCGACTCCGCCGGAGGCAATCTCACCGCCGCCACAACTTTGCGGCTCCTCGCCGTTGCCGAGAGGCCGCCCACTGCCAACCTCATGATCTGCCCGGTGACGGATCTCGACCTTGCGCTCACATCTGCGTCGGCACGCAAGTTTGGACCGGGGGATCTGATTCTCGATGACGCAACGATGCGATTTTTCTGCGAATCGTACGCGCCGCGGGCGAGCTGGTCGAACCCGTTCATCTCGCCGCTGCGTAGCGACGTATCGAAGTTCCCGCCGACTTGTGTGGTCGTAGGAACGATCGACCCGCTCTACGACGATGGGGTTGCATTCGCCCAAAAATTGTTGAGCTCAGGGCGCGAAGCCGCGACCCTGACCTATCCAGGTATGCCCCACGACTTCATGCTCTTTCCCGGCCTCGACGCTGGATCAAAATCGATCGAAGAGATGGCCGGGTTCCTGCGCGCACACATGCAGTGAGGTTTTAGGCGAGCCCCATTCGCTTCGCGATGATCACCTTCATGATCTCGTTTGTACCGGCATAGATCGACTGTACGGCTGCGTCCTCATAGTCCACGGCGACGGGATACTCGTGCATGAAGCCGTAGCCACCGTGCAGCTGGAGGCAGTCGCTCGTAAGTCGCTTCTGGAGGTCGGTGCTCCACCACTTCGCCATAGAAACTTCGGAGACGATTTCTTCGCCACGTACGTGGGCAACGAGCAGGCGATCGACAAAAGCCTGACCCACTTCGACCTCGGTCGCGAGCTCCGCCAGTTTGAACTGAGTATTCTGGAACGCGGCGATCGGCTTGCCAAAAGCGCGGCGTTCGCGCACGTAGGCAATCGTGTCCTCGAGCGTGCGCCGGCAGGATGCGATGGAGGCGACGCCGATGCAAAGACGCTCCTGCTGAAGCTTCTCCATCAACATGCGAAAGCCCTGGCCCTCGCCACCTAGCAAATTTGAGGCTGGGACTCTGCAGTCCTGGAAGAAAAGCTCGCTCGTATCCTGTCCCTTGAGGCCGACCTTGTCGAGCTTGCGCCCGCGCACGAAGCCCGGGGTCGCTGCTTCGACGAGGATAAGACTGATCCCCCGATGCGCAGGCTGTGCGTCGGGGTTCGTCTTCGCGACGACGATGAAGAGATCCCCGATCTGCCCGTTCGAGATGAACGTCTTGGAACCGTTGAGAACGTAGTGGTCACCGTCGCGGATCGCCTTTGTTTGCACGTTCGCGAGATCGGATCCCGTTCCGGGCTCCGTCATCGCGATGCCGAGGAGAATCGTGCCAGCGATGGCTCCCGGTAGATACCTCCGCTTCTGATCTTCAGTGCCGTACGTTGTGATGTAAGGCATGCAGATATCGGAGTGGAGTGAAATCATAAGGGCATGGGCGCGTAGACGCGCGAGTTCCTCCATGACAATCGCGTCGTAGAGAAAGTCAGCCCCAGCGCCGCCATATGCTTCCGGTTGGTTCGCGCCGAGGAAACCCTCTTCACCGCAGCGCCGCCACGTCTCCCGGTCGGACATTCCTCGCGCATTCCAACCAGCAATCTTGGGCTCAATCTCTTTCTCTGCGAAGCGTCGAACCTGAGCGCGGAAGAGCTCATGCTCTTGGCTGAAGATGTCGCGTCGCATCATCTCGTCTCCTGTGCCCCAGCCGAAGCCGGCGAGGTGAAAATGGTGAAAGTCCAGAACAACGAAGGCCTAGCCAGCCACGTGGACCCCGAGCCATGCGTCGCTGCTCGTGAGGGCAGGGGCGAAGCGTTGACAGGGGAAGGTGCGGGTCGACCGGGCGAAGCCAGCTCGGAGGGCGTACATCCCGAAGGCGGACGGGCGGCAGCGGCCGCTCGGCGTACCCGTGCTGGAGGACAAGCTCCTCCAGCGGGCCACCGCCGACGTGCTACGAGACTCGCTTCAACGACCATGGCGCGCGGCGCCGCCACGGAGTTCGGTGAGGGCCTCGGCGATACGCGCGAGAGCATCCCCGACGTCGGCGGCATCGACGTCGAGATGGGTCACGGCGCGCAGGGTCCCGGGTGCAATCGGATCGATCAGGAGTTTTCGCGAGCGGGTCGCGCGGGCAAAGCCGCCGACATCGTCGACGTCGAAAAGCACCATGTTCGTGTCGGGCTCGTTCCGGACTTTGAGCCCGAGTTCCCGAAGTCCGGCCGCGAGCCGACGCGCATGGGAATGGTCATCGCCGAGACGCGTCACGTGGTGATCCAGGGCGTAGAGACCTGCGGCTGCCAGAATGCCGGCCTGGCGCATGCCGCCGCCCAGCATTTTTCGAAATCGATGCATGCGTTCGACGATTTCGGCGCTACCGCTGACAACGGAACCGACCGGGGCGCCGAGACCTTTGGAGAGGCAACAGGAGACCGAGTCGAAGGGCTCCGCCCAGGTGGCGGCGGGAATCCCTGTGGCCACGACCGCGTTCCAGAGGCGCGCACCGTCGAGGTGCAAACGCAGGTCGCACTCGCGCGCGGCCTGCGCGACACCTCGAATACGCTCGAGCGCGAAGACGCGGCCACCCGACACGGTGTGCGTGTTCTCCATCGCTACAAGGGTGGTCGGCGCATAGTGGTGATCGCGCGGGTGGAGAGCAGTGCGCACATCATCGCCGTCGAAAAATCCCCCCACACCGAGAGTGTCGATCTGTACGCCAGAAAGAGCCGCTGCCGCTCCCGACTCGTACAGCAGCACGTGCGCGTGCTCTCCAGCCAGGACGACGTCGCCGTGCTGGGTCTGCGCCCGAATGGCAAGCTGGTTCGCCATCGTGCCAGAGGGCACGAAGAGCGCCGCCTCCTTGCCGAGCAGCCGAGCGATCCGCTCCTGAAGGAGGTTCACGCTGGGATCTTCGCCATAGACGTCGTCGCCCACTTCGGCCCGCGCCATCGCCTCGCGCATGGGCGGTGTGGGGCGAGTGACCGTGTCGCTGCGCAGGTCGATGGTCTTCATGCTGTCACGAGGATATCGGGTGTTCCATTTTCTTCTCGCGCTCCAGATTTCCTGAACTCCTTCGGTCGCTTAGAGCGAAGGCCTGTTTGTTCTGTATTTCGGTCTCCGCCCTCAGCGACGGATAGCGCCGCCGCCCCGCCTTCGGCGCGGATTGGCGCGGCTGGGATCGTCCCGACTGAGAAGCCTGCGGGCTTCCGCCACCCACTCCCGGGGAGGACGCGAATGGGGTTCGGTCGGAAGCGCCGTTCGCGCTGACAGGTCTACCGCGGGAGGGCCACCGCGTGGGCAGCCTCGTGGTAGGCGGCGGCACGGTGGAGCTGCAGGTCGGGCATGGCCGGTCCCGCGCTATGTCTACGGTTCGCCGCCGAATCCGAACAAGACGACCATCGCGGTCATCAGCGAGACCGAGAGCATCAACAACTCAAGCGGGTGATCCGTCAGCATCTCACACCCCCGGCTCGGTTCGGGAAGTCGCCTCCGCTACCGCGGGCGCGCCCTGGCCATCACGCACTTGACACACATGAACTCTCGGAGGCCTTTAGTCGCTGGCATGCTGTTCGGCTTGCACCCTGCGGAACACCTCGTGGAAGCCAAGCGTTCGGATCGGCATTTTCATCAGGTCGCCCTCGAACAGGATTCTGCGTTGCACCGTTTCTCCGGTGGCCGGATCCATGCACTCGATCTCTACGAAGTCCTTCCCTGAGTTCACCACGCGGTAGGGCATCCAGCTCGCATTCCCATCCAATTCGAAGCGCGCCCTCCCGGCCTCGTAATGGATCGTTCGCTCGCCGAAGAAACCCGGACCAGACAAGATCTCACGTTGCTTCTCCGTGAGATTTGTCTTTTCAACCTCTCGTAGGGTCAGTTGTTTATCTGAGCGCCAAGTGCCAAGAAGTGGCAGGGGCGTCGGAGCCAGAGTCCGGCACCCAAGTAGAATGAGAACCCCAGCCCAGGCCAGTCGTCTCAGGTCGACGAATCGCGCGGGAATCGGCATCGGGGAGTGAGGGCGAGCGGCAGTCGGCTTCATGTGCATCTTCGCGGCCTCCTTTAGCCAAGTCCCTCCTTAGCCGAGTGTGAGTGCCGCATTTGAGCCCTCCAGTGACGTTTCAGCCGGCGGGGGAGGAACGCCCGAGTCGGCCCGAAGCTGTGCATCGCTGTCTTCGGAGCGTCCTGCGCGCCGCCTGCCGGTCGTCCCCGGGGCGACCCCGCTGCCACGCCCGCCAGCATGGGCACGTCAAAAAAATAGGTCAGCATGCAACGCCGATTGTGATGGACGCCGCGTGCGCAACGTGGTATGAAGACTACGGGAATAGATTCCGGGTTCGTCAGGTTCGTCATGGCGGATCTGTCGCTACCGAGTCGCCCTCAGCTCCCACGCGGCGGCTCTTCTGGACTGGGCCGAACCTCCTCCCAGAGATGTTTGTTTCGCAGCCCTAGGAAGGGCTAGCCCAATACATGGGGCTGGCGGTCAACTCGGTCGCCGACTCTATGTTTCTGATTATGAATGGTGTCACGAAGATCTTCCAGCCGTGTGGCGCTGGCAGCTCTTCGCCGTGCCGACCCCGTTCAGATCGAAGGTGAGAAAGCCAGTTTTCCCCGCGAGTTTTCCCCGCGAGGGGACTCACGTCCAACCTGCGCCGTGAGCAACTGCCCGTTCGGGGCAGTGACCCCCTGTGTCGAGAAGAGCGGTTTGTTGTTGAAAGAAGACAGAGCGACACGAAACCAAAAAAGGGAGACCATTTCATGGCAATCGGAAAAGAAATCGGAGACTTTACACTCAAGTCGATCACCACGAGCTACGCGCTAGAGGGCGGCATCGTACAGATCAACCTCGACGGGCCGGCTACAGGATACGGGACCGTCCTCGGGACTCTGACCTTTCGGGGCGAGCCCGGGGCGAAGAGCGGGCCGCTCAGCTGGCGTGGCCAGGGTTTCCTCGACACCGGCGATACCGTGACGGGGACTGGTGAGGGCACGTGGGAGGAGATGGGCAAGCACAAGTGGCGAACGCGGCTGATCGTCAGCACTTCCGATGGCAAATGTCATGCGTCGGATGGCCACCTCGATCTCAAGACCCGGACGCTTTCTGGAAAGATGCTGGAGTGGAGCTGAGCAAAGAACCAGACCCCACTCGATCTCGTTCGTGACAACGCCCCGGCTTCGGTCGGGGCGTTGTTGTGTCTTTGAGTGGCATCGTGGGCCTTGCCGTCCAACGCCGCCATGCGCGAGGCGCCTCGCTTGGAGGGCGCGCCTAAGCCTCGGCGGTCCGGAACCCGCTCCCAGTAATGGATTTCATGGGGAGGCGATCTTGCTCACCGATGGTGGTGGCGAGGGCTAGGGCTCGGCGCCGGGCTTACCGTGAAGACGACGCCGATCGGGGCCGGCGAGCCCGTGCCGCCCGCAGCCGTTGCGGTGATCGTGCTCGTGTACGTGGCGGGTCCAAGGCCGGTGGGGTTCATGGTGACGGTGATCGTATTCGAAGTGGGCGAGGCTGTGCCGCTTGCCGGAGACACAGAGAGCCACGCGGCGCCGGTCGAGAGCGCGTAGGAGAGGGTACCGCCACCCGTGCTCTGGATAGAGAAGCTCGTGGTCGCCGGGCTCTGTCCCTGCACCGCAGCGCCCGTCAGGGTCGTTGGGGAAAGTGTGAGCGTCACTGGGGCGACAAACTGGTAGAGAGCGGAGTCCGGGGAGAACGGCCCCAAGGTATTACTCGAGTCGTAGGCGGCAACTTTGATCACGACCGTGTCGCCGTAGCTGCCGGAAACCATGGCTCCGAGTGCAGTCACGAGCTGGTCTGGCGCCGCGGAGTAACCGGCACCGTTGCGGTTCACGTAGACAGCGTACCCCGCGACCGGACCGGGGGCAGCCGTCCAAGTGAAGTTCGCACTCGTTGTCCCGACGATGGAAACGCCGCGCGCAGGCCCGGCGGCCAGTGATGCTGTGCACAGAAGGATCAAGAATCCACCGACGCGCCAGTTGTGCGTGCTCTCCACGTAACCCTCCGCCTATCGATGCGTTGGTCACGATCGTCCACATGCGCTCGGCGACTTTCTTGGTCTTGTCGGCGGTATTGCTCGGCCCAGGCGTGACAATCGTCACGCGAAAGCCGAATAGGGGAATCCACGGCCGTACCCGTGACGGCTGAGGTTTCTGGTCTGCGCACAAATGGGCCCAACCAGATCTTTATTGAAGGGGGACCCATTCGGCGGCAGAGATTCATCAGGTGCCTAGGTTGCGTGTACTCCTGGGGGGGAGCTGATTCAGCTACCGGGCTTTCTTGAGTTTTCAGCCCCTGAGCCCAGTGCCACGCTGCTCTCTGCAGCGGGCATCACGGTTCTCGCCATCCGACGCCACCGTGCGCGAGACATCTCACTCGGCTAGCCACACTCCCCGAACCGGCCGTCACGCCTGCCAGGGCGGACACCCGGCCTTTCGCTTTACGAAGGGTCTGAGGTCGGCCGTCAGTGCGTGCAAAGCTTGCAATCCTGGCGGCTGCCGGGAGGGATGTCCTCTCAGACATGGAAGGTCGAAGCCATGGGGCTCGCCATGCGGATCGCCGTGGGCGCAATGCTGAGCACGGCCCTCACGGGGTGCAGGACCATCCGAAAAGGACCGACCCAATCGGTTACGTTCGTCTCTTCGCCCCCTGGAGCGCGCGTGACGATCGACGCCGGGGGGAACCACGATCACAACCCCGGGTCAGGTCGATCTGAAGCGGGATCATAATCACGTTGCTGTGATGAAGAAGGATGGGTATGAGCCGACCCGAACCCCGCCGCCCTCGAGTTCATCTACTCGGGATCATCCACGTTTCAGTTTTTTCGAGTAGTGCGCTACTGGATAGGTGAAAGGAGCAACATCGATGCGCCGTACAGTCAGGTACTTCTTCGCCTTCCCGTCACCATTTGCTGCACTTGCAGACACCCGTATCGACGATCTGGTCGCCAAGGCCGGCGCTGTGCTTGAGCCGATTCCCGTCGCGCCACCGCAGCTGCCGGGACCAACCGGACTCGCGGCCCAGCTCGCTGAGTTCAAGCTGAGCTACCTGCTCGAAGACGCGGGGCGGTGGGCCCAACAGCTCGGCGTGCCGTGGAACCCCCCAGAGCAGCGCACTGTCGACGGCGCTGATGCCGCTGCTGGATATTACTTTGCCCGCGCGCAGGCCAAAGAGCGCGGCTACCGTAACGCCGTCTTCCGCGCGCGCTGGAGCGAGGGTCGCGACATCGACGACCATGCAGTACTCGCCGACTGCGCTGCCAAGGGGGGTCTTTCGCGCGATGCGTTTTTCGACGCGTTGCGCACAAAGCAGTACCACGATGAAGTGCCCAAGGCGCTCATGCTCTGTATGGAGGAACGTATCTTCGGCGTTCCTATCTTTGTGGTCGATGGCAAACGGTTCTGGGGCAACGACCGCCTCGATTTTCTCGCTGAGGAATTGCGCACTGGTGCATAGGGTGGCCAGTTCAGGTCGTTGGCCCGGAGAGTTTGGGTTCACAGGCAATCGACCCGGAGCACGTGAGTACGTCACGGACCACCGGCTCGAAAAACCGCGCGATGGTCTTGTCGCGAGGGTTGGCTTGGGAGCCCGAATGCTCGAGGGCCCCCATATCCCTTGAAACGTATGCAACGGTGCAACGCTCCTCGCTGGCGAGCGTGAGGCAGCCCCAAGGTAGGTCCCTGAGGCGCCCCCTCCTCGGTCGCGCTGGATCGGGGCATCCGCCCCTCTCGGAGGACCATTTGGCAGGAGGCGCCTTCGGCGCGGAGACCGGAACCACTAGTGGATACCGCTCTCCGAGGGCCACCCTCCTCTCGGCGACACGAGTGAGGTCCCGAAAGCTGGAGCCCGATCGAGCCCGCGGTTGTATTCGCTGGTGCTTCACGTGCGCGATGCCTCCCGGCTGGCGACGGATAGCGACGGAGCGCCGTCACCGTTGCCGGTCTTTGCAACGCATCGCAGGCCTTCGCAAAGCAGGAGACGCAACCTCGCGTCACTTCTTGAGCCTCCGCCCTTCTGTCAACGAGGATATCGGAGTCTTGCCCTCATGCGCGCTCGGCCCGGCGGGCAGAAAGAGCCCTCGGGCGGAGGGCCGCCGACGCGCATGCGAAGGGGCCACGTGCCTTCCCCGAGGAGACTACCCGCGCGGAACGGATGGCTTCGAGCCTGCAAGGAGCCCCCCCATGGGCTCCCGCGAGGCAAAATGCCGGCGTCCGATTCCACCTCGCTTCCCCGGCGCCGCCGCTCGCCGGACGCGACGTGCGCTCCGCGTCAGCACGGGATGAGCGTGCGCCGTCCGCGGGCGCTCAAAGCGGAGTCGTCCGGAGCTCCGCATAGACGCCGAAGTGATCGCTCGGCCACACGCCGTTCTGCGGCCCGTCGCATACGACACGGCAGGTCTCGAGGAGGCCCACCCCATCTCGCTTGGGGAAGCCCGTGAAGATGTAGTCGATGCGACGGTCTGGCTCGAGATTCGCGCGCGCGTACGCGTTGCGGTTGCACCAGGTAATGCCTGCATCCGGGTCGGCGCGCCGTGCACCGGCGACGCGCCAGGAATCATGGAAATAGACGCTGCGACCGCCGAGCGACTCGAGGCCTGTCAAAAACCGGATCTCCGACGAGTCGGGCTCGGCATTGAAGTCACCGGCCAGTATCGGAGGGAATCCCCCTTTCGGGCGCCGCCGGAGAACCAGGTCGGCCAGCGCAACCACCTGGCGCTCCCGGATCTCACCGTGCTGGAACTTCCAGTTGAGGTGCGTGCACGTGAAGGAGACGGGACCAACCGGTGCGTCCACTGTCACGCAGAGCGCCGAGCGGCGTTCCCCGTCCTCGCCGTGGGGAAGCGGGATCGATTCGCGGTCAAGGATCGGCCAGCGGCTTGCGACGGAGTTGCCGAACTCGAGTCGCTGGTCCTGCCAGAAACGCATGGCAGGTACGAACTCGAGGTGGTAGCCAACGTCCTGGAGAAGCTCGGCTGCGAGGTCACGTCCGGGGCCGCACAGTACCTCCTGGAAGCCGATCAGATCGGGGCTCAGGCCTTCGACCCACTGCCGCAGGAGCTTCGCCCGCTCCGGCCAGGGTCCCATATCGTGCCAGAGATTCTGCGTTAGCACGGAGAGCGTCATCGGAGAAAGATCCTCCGTGGGGCGGGCGCCGACGTCATACTCGCCCCACTATCTGCGGATCGACTGCCAAGCGGCGCGCACGCGCCAGGGAGGATCGCATGGATCTCGGTCTCTCGGGCAAGGGTGTGGTCGTCACCGGCGGCAGCAAGGGAATCGGACGATCGGTGGCCCTCGCGTTCGCGCGCGAGGGTGCGCACGTCGCGATCTGCGCCCGTGGCGCGGAGTCTCTCGAGAGGACCGCGGCTGAGCTCTCTGCGCTCGGCGCCAAAGTGCACTCCTCGACGTGCGATGTTTCCGACAAGGCTTCATTGGAGAGCTTTCTCGATCGCGCGCGAGACGCGCTCGGACAGGTGCACGTGCTCGTCAACAATGCTTCGGGCTTCGGCGTGATGGACAACGAGCAGGGCTGGGAGCAAGGATTCAAGGT